>DASZIU010000129.1:0-8801 GCA_035948815.1 Solirubrobacteraceae bacterium
TCACGCTGCCGATATGGCTCGGGATCGGCGGCATGATCCTGGGCTTTGTGCTGATGCTGATCTCGAGGCCGATCTTCCGAGAGTTCTTCTCGCGCAAGCGGGAAACCGCGCCGCCGGGCCTGCTCGACCAGCCCCCGCCGACGGTCATACCAGCGCCCGTCGACTTCGGCAACGCGTAGGAGCAGGGCGACAGCGCGCGGCGGCCGGGGCCGGCTCGGGCCTGCCGGCCGCGGGTGTCGCCCTCTAGGCCGACAGCTCGCGCACGCCGTGCGGCGAGCCCAGCTCGGCGAGCAGATCCAGGAAGGGCGTCGGGGGGAAGGCCTCGGGGCCGAGCACGCCCGTGCCCTTCCAATCTCCCCGGTCGAGCAGCTCGAGTGCGACCACGGGGTTGATGGCCGTCTGCCAGACGACCGCCTGGGTCGAGTATTCGCGCATCGTCTGCTCGTTGTCGACGAGGTGGTAGAGGTAGGTCGACCGCGGCCGGCCGTCCCTGCCGGTCCCCTGGACCCACGTGCCCGCGCACGTGCGGCCGGTCATCCGCTCCCCCAGCGTGGCGGGATCGGGAAGCACGGCGGCCAGCACGTCGCGGGGGGCGACCTCGGCGCCTCGCACCGACACGGGCTCGGTCGAGTCGAGCCCGAGTTTGTGGATCGTCTTCAGGACGTCGATGAACTCCTGGCCGAGCCCGTACTTGAACGTGACGCGGTCACAGTCGACCCAGCGCGGGATCAGCACGACCTCCTCGTGCTCGACGTTCACGCATTCGACCGGGCCGATGCCCTCGGGGAAGATGAAGATCTCGGGCTCGGAGAAGGGCTCGGTCGTGTAGAAGCCGCGCTCGCGCTCCCAGATCAGCGGTGGGTTCAGGCACTCCTCGATCGTCGTCCAGATCGAGAAGGTGGGCGCGAAGTCATAGCCCTCCACCGTCAGGTCCGCGCCGTCGCGCACGCCCGCTTCGGAGATCTGCGAGAACAGCTCGTCTGCGGCGTACCTGGCGAAGATGTCCGATAGGCCTGGCTCGACGCCGATCCCGACGAGCGCGAGCACGCCGGCGCGCTCCCACTCATCGTGCCTGGCCAGCTGGTAGGCGCCGAGCATCTCCCCCGGCTTCTGGAATGGGTGCTCGGGATCGCGATGGGAGAGCGTCATCGCCATGTCGAGGTAGTTGACGCGAGCCTGGAAGGCGGCGTTGAAGATCGGCTCGTTGAAGCGGGGGTCGGTCGCGTTGAGCACGGCGTCGGGCTTCACCCGGGCGATCAGCTCGACGAGCTCGGCCTCGTCGGAGGCATCGACGCGCTCCGCGGCGAACCGGTCCGGATCGTCAAGGCGCTCGACGGCCGCTCGGGCGCGCTCGAGGTCGACGTCTGCGAGCACGACGTGCTCGAAGGCGCTCCGGCGCCGGGCGATCGCGGCGAACGCCGCGCCCACTCCGCCTGCGCCGATCACGAGCACCCTCATGCCGGGCAGTCTTGCGCAAACCGCGGGCGCGGAACGTCACAGGTTCCACCGGCGCATGCGCCGCCGTGTCGCAATGCTCCCGTATGCTGCCCCGATCCGCGTGGCCGAGCATATGACCAGCAGATGAGCACCGGCGTCCCGAGCCCCCCGCGGACGCCGGCAGGAGCCCCAGATGGCGCAGGCGCCGAGCAGCCGGTTCGCGACCGAGCCGGCCGCCGCCGGAGCGAGCACTCCGGGCCGGCGTCGCCTCGCTGGGCGCCCTCGCCCGCGATCGGGCGCTCGGAGATCCTCTGGATCGTCGTGGTTGGCGTGCTGCTCGCCGTCATCACGAGCTGGCCGCTGATCCTGCACATGCCGAGCAGGATCGCGCCCGATCTGGGCGACCCGGTGCGGACCGCCTGGGAGGTCGCATGGGTGGGGCACGCGATCCTGCACCAGCCGCTGCACCTGTTCAACGCCAACGTCTTCTACCCGCACGACCTGAGCCTCGCGTTCTCGGACTCGCTGCTCGGCTACGGGCCCGCGGGACTCTTCGGAACCGGCACCGTCGCGGCGCTCGTTCGCTACAACGTGCTGTTCCTGTTCGCGTGGGCGCTGTGCTTCGTCGGCGCATACCTGCTCGCGCGCGAGCTCGGCCTCGGCCGGTTCGGAGGCGCCGCGGCAGGCGCCGCGTTCGCATACGCCCCCTACCGCGTCACCGAGGCCGGTCACCTGCACGTGATCTCCTCAGGCGGCATTCCGCTCGCGCTCTTCCTGCTGCTCCGTGGCTATCGCCGCGGCTCCCGCGGACTGGTGCTGGCGGGATGGGTCGTCTCGGCGTGGCAGGTCAGCCTCGGGTTCACGCTGGGCCTCCAGTTCTGCTACCTGCTCGCGGTGCTCGCCGCGCTCGCCGCCGTCCACTGGTGGCGGGGAGGCCTGAGGGTTCCGTGGCGCCGGGAGGAGGCGGGGGGCGAGCTGCCCACGAACACGCCGGGCGCACCCGCAGGCGCACCCGCACCCGCACCCGCGGCACGTGGCCCGCTGATCCCGCGCCACCTGCTCGCGGTGACGCTCGCGGGCATCGCGATCGTCGGGGTGATCGGCGTCTACGAGTCGCTGCCCTACCTCAAGATCGCGCACGACTACCCGACCGCCAAACGCACGCTGAAGGAAGTCAGGAACTACTCCTCGGGACCGGCGGCCTGGCTCTCGGCGTCCTCGGAGAACCGCGTGTGGGGCGGCCTCACGGCGGGCATGCGAGCGCGGGTCCACTCCAAGAACGAGAGCGTCTTCTTCCCCGGCGGACTGATACTGCTGCTCGCGGCGATCGGTCTCGCTGCTCCGATGATCACGCGACGATTGCGCCTCGGGCTGGCGCTGGGGGTGCTGACCTGCTCGCTGCTCGCGCTCGGCCTCGGGCTAGGCGGCGCCGGCTATCCGTTCCGGCTCCTGCACGACTACGCACCGGGCTGGGACGGGGTGCGGGTTCCGGGACGTGTCTTCACGCTGGGGACGCTGTTCTACGCGCTGCTGGCCGGCGCCGGGGCGCAGCTGCTCGTGCTCCGGGTCGCCCCCTGGGCGAGGCGCCGCAAGCTGAGCGCGCTCCCGGCGCTCGTCGGCGTGGCCCTCGCCGTCGCGATCGTGGGCGAAGGCGCCGGCCATCTCGCGCACCCCGTCGTGCCGCAGCCCGCGCGCGCGGAGATCGGGCTGCCCGGCCCGGTACTCGACCTGCCCACGGACGGCCCGGCCGATCGTCTGTGGCAGTACTTCTCCACGGACGGCTTCTACAAGATCCCGCAGGGCAACAGCACCTTCGACATCTACAGCGTCGATGACCTGCGCGGAGGCGTAGACGCCTTCCCCGACAAGGCGAGCGTCGAGAAGCTCCGCTACTACCGGATCAAGACCGTCGTGCTGCATCTGCGCATGCCTCGCCTGCCCGGAGTCGTCGGCTACGCCCATGAGGAGCCCCCCAACCCGGCCGCCGCGGCAGCTAAGCCGATCGCAAGGCTGGGCATGACGGAGAGGCGCGTGGGGTCGCTCGTGATCTACACGATCGGGCCCGGGCCGATCGCGCTGCACCCACGCTGATGAGCGCGGCGCAGGGCCGCCAGGCGGACACGACCGGGGCGCCCGATCCTGCGGTCGCCCCGCCTGCGGGGTCCGACCGCGGCGCGAGACCCCGCCGCAACCGCACGGCGCTCTGGGCTGTGTTGCTCGTCGGGCTGGCGTTCGCCTCGGTGATCCAGAACTGGTCGGACAACCAGAGCTCCCACTACGACCTGATCCGCGCGCTGGACGCAGGCCGCACGACGATCGACGCGGGCCCGTATCGCACCAAAGACAAGGCGTACTACAACGGTCACTTCTACTCGGCGCGGGCTCCCGGCCTCGCGATCTACTCGCTGCCCTTCTACGAGCTGCTGAATGCGGTCGACGCGCCCGCGGTGGCGCGCGCGTCGCAGGCGCTGCGCGGCGAAGACGAGATGATCTACTTCGTCGGGCTGTGGGGCAGCGTGCTGCCGGGGCTCGTGATGCTGTTGCTGGTCTGGCGCGTCGCCGAGCGCTTTGAGCCCGGCTACGGCGGGCTCACCGCGGTCGTGCTCGGCCTCGGCACGATGGTGCTCCCCTTCTCGACGCTGCTGTTCTCGCACGTGCTCGCGGCGACGCTCGGCTTTGCCGCGTTCGCGATCCTGTTGCGTGAGCGCGCCGGGCCGCCCCGGCCGCTGCTGCTTGCGGCGGCCGGGCTGCTGATGGGCTACGCGATCACCTCCGAGTATCCGTTGGCGTTCGTGGCGGTCGTGCTCGGGCTGTATCTGCTATCGCGCCCCGGTGCGTTCGCCCCGAGGCAGCTCGTGACGCGGGCCGGCGCCTTCGCGCTCGGCTGCGCTGTCGGGATCGTGCCGCTGCTCCTCTACAACCACGCAGCCTTTCACTCGTGGACGCACCTGGCCTACTCGAACATCCCCCAGCAGCAGAAGGGCTTCTTCGGGATCTCAGCTCCAAGCCTGCCCGTGCTGGGGACGCTCCTGTTCGACTCCCGCGGCCTGCTGACGCTCTCGCCGGTACTGGCGATGGGCGCCGTGGGGACGGTCCTGCTCTACCGTCGCGGCCACCGCGCGGAGGCGCTCACGATCGCAGGCATCTGCATCTGCTACCTCGGCTACAACTCCGGCTACTACCTGCCGTTCGGAGGCGGCGCGCCCGGGCCACGCTTCCTGATCACGATGCTGCCGTTCCTCGCCGCGCCGCTGGGGATCGCCTTCAAGCGCTTCCCGGGCCCGACGATCGCGCTCGCGGCGGTCTCGGTGGTCGCCACCGTGACGGGCGCGATCACGCATCCCCTCGTCGGTTATGAGACCGAGACGATCATCTGGACCCGCCTGTTCGGCCAGGGCTCCTTCCAGCCGACGATCGCCTCCGCGTTCGGCCTCGGCCGCGATTGGGCCGCGATCTGGCCCTTCTTCCTCGCGGCGGGGGCCGCGTTGGTGCTGGCGGTGTGGGCAACGCCGCGAGTCCGGCTCTCGGGCACGACGATCGCCGCCGGCGCACTCGCGCTCCTCGCGTGGGGGCTGTTCGCGGCACTCGGGCCCACCGTGCTCGGGATCGACCATCGCGGTCTGCTCAGCATCGTCAAAGCCGGCGATCACACGGCGCTCGACCTGACGCTCCACAACGGCAGCCGCTACCCGCTGAGGACCCTCGCGCCGATCGCGGCCGGCCTTGGGTTCGTCGCGCTGGGCGCGGTCGCGCTGCTGCGGCGCGAAGCCGGTCCGCCCGCGCCCGCGGGCCGGCGCGGAGGCGAGCCGGCGGGGCGGGAGGCGCTCTCGGCCTGAGCGGCGGGCTATTCGTCCTCGTCCTCGGGCTCCCCGGATCCGGCGGCCGGCGCGGGGCGGCGCGTGGGGTCGGCGACGATGCGCACGTCGACGCCCTCGAGCTCGTCGAGCAGACGCTCGAGCAGCGAACGCCCGTCCGAGGAGCCGAGCAGGCGGCCCAGGCCGCGGCGCGGGGCCGGGGCGCCCATGATCACGTACGTGCTTCGCAGCGACCGCGCGGTCGCGATCGCAACGTCCGCGACGTCGTTCCCCTCCTCCACGTGCAGGCTGGCGCCCAGCATCGCCGTGAGCCGCCTGAGCTCCTCGAGCCGCTTGCGGTCCTCCGACGATGGCGGGCGGCCCGGCGGGCGAACGACCAGCACGTCGAGCCGGGCGTCCAGGCGCTGAGCCGAGCGCCACGCGCGCCGCAGGACGTGCTCGGAGCTGGGCGCAAGCGTGACCAGCGCGAGCAGCCGCTCGCTGATCGGGCGGGGACCCGGCTCGGCGGGGGCGGTCAGGCCCTCCTCGTCGCGCCGCACGATCGGGGCGGGCTCGCGCACCAGGCGCCTGACCTCGACGTCTTCGGCGACCTGGCGCAGAGCCGTCTCCCGCAGCGCCGAGAGGTTCTCGATCTTGAAGAAGTGATTCAGCGCGGCCGGAACGCGGTCGGGGCGGTAGACCTTCCCGGCGCGCAGGCGCGCGATCAGTTCCTCGGGAGAGAGGTCGACCAGCACCACCTCATCCGCGGAGGAGAGGACCTCGTCGGGGATCGTCTCGCGCACCTGCGCCCCGGTGAGCTGCGCGACCTGGTCTTTGAGGCTCTCCAGATGCTGCACGTTCACGGTCGAGAAGACGTCGATCCCGGCCTCCAGCACGTCGCGGACGTCCTCATAGCGCTTCTCGTGCTCGACGCCGGGCGCGTTCGTGTGCGCCAGCTCGTCGATCAGGCAGAGGTCGGGCGCCCTGGCGAGCACCGCCGGCAGATCCATCTCCTCGAGCCTGGTCCCGCGATAGTCGACCGTGCGGCGGGGGATGATCTCGAGGCCCTCAGCCTGTGCAAGCGTCTCCGCGCGTCCGTGCGGCTCGAGGTACCCGATCGCCACGTCGCGGCCGTTTTCGGCTTGGGCGCGGCCCTCCTGGAGCATGCGGTAGGTCTTGCCCACGCCCGGGGCCATCCCGATGAAGACCTTCAGATGTCCTCGATCGTCGGCCATGGGCGCGACTGGGGAAGCTACTGCGTGAGCGCGCTCAGAAGTGCCCGGCCAGCGCGCTGGCGGAGATCTCTCGCGTGTCCTCCGGCGCGACGCGCAGGATCAGGATCTCCGCGGGGACCCGCTCGAGCAGCCATCTCAGGTCCTCGTAGCCAAGGCCCACCCGTTCGTCTTCGTCGGCGGAGACGATTATCCGGTCGAACGTCTCGGCTTCGAGCAACCTGCGCAACGCGTCGCGCGCGCTGCGCCCGCGCCCGACGCGGGAGTCGGCCGGGACGCCCTGGGCGGCGAGCTTCTGCTCGATCGCCTCGAGCAACGGCATGCCGCGGGCGCATTGCACGGGCAGGGCGGTCTCAAGCGGCAGGTTCATCGGCACGATCGCGAGGAAGGCCGGCATCACCACCGCGTTCTCGGCCTTGGCGAGCCGCACGGCGGCCTCGAAGGATCGGCGGGAGATCGCCTGGCCGCTGAACGGCAGCAGGATCGTGCGCACCGGACGCGGGCGCTCGCGCAGTGCCAGGCGCCCGTGTGGCGGCAGCCAGTAGCCCGCAGCCAGCCCGAGGACGATCGCGACGGCGACGATGACCACTATCAGGATCGCGCTCACAGCCGCTCCGCGCTCGCGCGCTGGGATCGATCGGCGACGATTCGCACGTCGACGCCCGGGAGGCGCTGCATCAGGCGCTGGGGCAGCGGAACGCGCAGGCGGGCAATGCCACGCGCGGGCCGGGAGCTACCCACGAGGATGTAGGTGGTACCGCGCCGGGAGGCGACGTCGACGACCGCGGCCGCCACATCGTCGGATTCCTCCTCGAACATCCTCGCGCCGAGCACCGAGGCGAGCTGCCGCAGGGCCGAGAGCGAGCGCTCGTTCTCCTCGGAGAGGTTCTGTCCCGGCGTGCGCACCCACAGCAGGTCCAGCTCGGCGCCGAGGCGCTGCGCCGACCGCCACGCGCGGCGAACGAGGCGTTGGGAGCCGGGATAGGGCTCGACGAGTGCAAGCAGGCGCTCGCCAACGGCCCGTGCGGCGTCCGCGGCGATGCTCTCCTCGCGCGAGCCCACCAGCTCGGTGGTGAGGCGCTTGGCGCCCACCTCCTCGGCGACCTGGCGTAGCGCCACCTCGCGCAGCGCGGCGAGGTTCTCGACGCGGAAGAAGTTGTTGAGCGCCGCGTCGATCCGCTCGGCGGGGTAGATCTTGCCGGCGCGCAGACGGTCGAGCAGGGCCTCGGGGGTCAGGTCGATGAGCACGACTTCGTCGGCGCGTGCGAGGATCGCGTCCGGGATCGTCTCGCGCACCCGGATCCCGCTCAGCTCGGTGATGTGGTCGTTGAGCGACTCGAGGTGCTGGACGTTGAGCGTCGAGAGCACGTCGATGCCCGCTTCGACGATCTCCTCGACGTCTTCCCAGCGCTTGGCGTGCTCGGTACCGGGGGCATTGGTGTGCGCGAGCTCGTCGATCAGGCACAGCTCGGGCTTGCGCGTCAGGATCGCCCGCAGGTCCATCTCCTCGATCACGGTCTGCCGGTAGCTGACGCGCATCCGCGGGAGCATCGACAGCCCCTCGGCGAGCTCCGCGGTCTCGGCGCGACCGTGTGTCTCGAGCAGCCCGATCACGACGTCACGCCCCGCCTCGAGCTCGATGCGGCCCTCGATCAGCATCCGGAAGGTCTTGCCGACGCCGGCGGCCATCCCCAGATAGACCTTCAGACGGCCGCGCCGCGGGTTCGCGGCCGCCGGCCGCGGCGATGGCAGCTGGGTCGTGGAAACGAGCTCGTTCACCTGTCCCGCAGCGTCGGCCATACCACCATTGTGCTTCAACGCGCCCCACGCCGCCGGACGCGGCGGCCACCTTCACAAGATCGTCATGGGGGCGGGCGCAATCGTCATGTGACCTTAACGAGAGCCGCAGAACAATCGATCCGTAACCCCGAACCGAGAGGATCGAATGTCGTCTCTCTCCCATCAGCACCGTTCCGGCGGCGTCCTGCCGTGGGACGCACGTGAGAACCCCCGACCGGCCATCGGCCTGCGACTCCGCGTGCTCTCCCGCAGAGCACGGCTGGATCGGATGCTGGCCGACGGCGTCGATCCGCAGGAGAGCCATGAGCTCGCACTGCGCGCCACTCAGCTCGTTAGTGGGCGCACGAGGCGCGCGCTGGCCGACAGCCTGGATGAGGTGGTGCGGATCGCCGACGGCGACCGTCGCAGGCGCAGCGCGTCGCCGGCGCTCGCGATCCGCGACGTTCGCGCTTCGACGGCGGCGCTGCTTGGGCTCGCGAGGGGTCTGCGAGAGGACCGCGAGGTGGACGTGAGGGGCGTGGCGCTCGCGCAGAAGCTG
>DASZIU010000130.1:0-1845 GCA_035948815.1 Solirubrobacteraceae bacterium
CGGCCGACGGGGCGCCGGTGAGCAGCATCGCGAAGAGAGCGAGCACTGCGGCTGGCAACGTCCTGTGGCGGCGGCGCGCACGCACGCCGAAATCGTACAACGCAACCTTCGCCGGCTGTCAGGATTTCGCGTTGGAACGCGAGCACCTCAGGTTGAGCTGACTTGTGGCCTCACGGCCCGCCCGCCGAGACACGGGAGTACGCGTCGAGCTTCAGCGGAGTGGTCGTCATGGATGCTGCGTCGCGCCACCGCCGCATGCAATTTGCGTCCAGTCGAGCGGCTGCAGCTGTAGGGATCGCCGCGAAACTGTCGAATGGAGACGGAACAGCCCGTCCGCTCACGCGGACGGTGCCGTGCTTGGAGAGCACATGAGCTCCTTCTTCATCAGCGAAGAGCCCGCTGCCGAGGACATCGTCCCCGGCGACGCCGTTCTGCTCGCCGGCGGTGAGCTCGACTATGAGGCGAGCCCGCAGCTGCGCCACCAGCTGTTCGAGCGGATCACGCCGAGCACTCGACGCGTGGTGCTCGACCTGTCCCTGGCGACGTTCATCGATTCCACCGCTATCGGGGTGCTCGCGGGAGCCTCCAAGCGGCTCGCGGAGGTGAGCGGAGGCTCACTCGCCGTCGTCTGCACGGACGAGAACGTGCTGAGGATCTTCGAGATCGCCGGCATCGAGACAATCATGGAGCTGTACGGGTCACGCGATGAAGCGCTCGCGCCGTCCGCCCGAGCCGGCTGAGCTGCCGGCTTGCGTCGAGCGGGATCCCGCCGGCGCACACTTCCTCGAGTTGCGCCTGCCCGCCACGCGGGGAGAACTCGCAACCGCCCGCATGCGCGCGCATCAGACCGCGACGGCATTCGGCCTGGACGCGGGCCGCTGCTACGAGTTCGTCTTCGCGATCAACGAGGCGGTGACGAACGCGATCAAACATGGCGCGCCCGACGAGGACGGCCTGATCACGGTGCGCTTCACCTCCGAGGGAGACCGGCTCACGTGCTCGGTGCACGATCAGGGGACGTTCACGGCCCCGGTCCGGGTGCTGCATCAGAGGGCCGAGCACGGACGAGGGCTCGCTTTGATGGCGAAGTTGGTGGATGATTTGCAGCTTGCGATCAAACCGGGGAGCACGATCGTCCATCTTTCGAAGGACCGCCGGGGGGCGATCCGACGGGGCAGCCTGGTGGCTGACCATGCCGACGCAGCGGCGTAGGCTCGCTCGCCCAGCAGCCAAGGCACTTCTCGCTCTTCTCGCCGGCGCGGCCCTGTCGCTCCCCGTGAGCGGGATCTCGGGCGCCGTGTCGCTGCCGGGTGTCTCCGCGCCGAGCGTCCCGGGCCTCGGAGTCCCACCGCTCAGCACCCCGAGCGTCAGCGTCGCACTGCCCGGCGGGACGACCGTCGGGGTTCCCTCGCTCAGCACGCCGGGCGTCACCGTCGCGGCTCCGAGCTCGCCAACCGTGAGCGTGCCGCCCACCGTCAGCCTGCCGACCCCGAGCACACCCAGCACCCCGAGCACCCCGGCGACGCCCGGCCCTCCGGCCGTTCCCCCGCTGCCGACGCTGACCGGATCACGGCCGGCACCGTCCGCCGGGGCGCCGTCCGAAGCGGGCTCGGTGAGCGGCGGCCTTCCCAGGGCCACGGCCAACGTCGGCGCGCCGCACACGAACCCGCCAGATCGCGCGGGCGCACGCGCGCCCTCCGGCGCCCTCGCGCGCTCGCGCCCGCTCGTCAAGGGCGCCGCGAATGCGCCGGTCCTGGGAGGCGTCCATGCTTCGAAAGTCGCACTTGGCGCGTCGGGGGCGACCGCCGCCGGGGACGCCCGCCCGGTCAAGCGAGCCTCGAAGGT
>DASZIU010000131.1:0-8702 GCA_035948815.1 Solirubrobacteraceae bacterium
GAGCGCGCCGCCGAGGAGTTGGGCGGCGATGTACGCGGGGGCGGACGCCGGGGCGATCCCGGCGAAGCTGTTGGAGAACATCCGTCCGACGGTGATCGCCGGGTTGGCGAAGCTCGCGGAGCTGGTGAAGAAGTAGGCGGCGCCGATGTATGCGCCGACCGCCGCCGGCGCACTCGCGGTGCGCCTGGAGCGGGCCAGCGAGAAGATCACCAGCACGAGGCCTGCGGTGGCGATCACCTCCGCGAGAAAGTGCGCGGGGCTCGCGCGGTGGTGGGTGGAGATAGACACGGCGGAGAGTTCGAACATCACGTTCGCGGCCACGGCGCCGAGGCCGCAGCCAGCAACTTGTGCCGGCACATATCGGAGCGCGTCCGCCCATCTGAGTCCACCGAACCTCGCGTCGACGAGCGAGACAACGGGGTTGAAGTGCCCGCCGGAGACCGGCCCGAACATCAGGATGATTGCGAACAGCCCCGCCGCAGTTGCGGCCGCGTTCTCGAACAGCTGCAGCCCGACGTCGCCCGGCGAGAGCGTCTGCGCCGCGATGCCCGAGCCGATGACGAGCGCCGCCAGGAACGCCGATCCGAGCAGCTCCGCGAAAAGCCGCCGCGCGAGCGGCGGTGGCTCGGACTCGGTCATGCCGCCTGCAGGAGCTTGTCCGCATACTCGCCGGGCAGGCCCGAGGCGCGGACCTCCGCGGCGACCGCCGCTGCGTCGTAGGTGACGCGCTCGATCGTGACCTCCACGCCCTCGCCCGCTGCTCGCAGCACGGCGAAGGCCGCACGTGGATCGCCGTCCTTGGGCTTTCCCACCGAGCCGCAGTTCACGAACAGGACGCCACCGTACGTGTGCACCCACGGTTTGTGGGTGTGACCGAACGCCAGCACGCGCTCCGTCTCAGCCGTAGCAAGCCGTTCGTACAGCGAGGCGGGCTTGTCCTCGAACAGGTACTCGTTGACTTTGCGGGGGGAGCCGTGCACCAGATGAACCGGGACGCCGTCAACGTCGAAGCGCACGTCGAACGGCAGCTCTCGCATGAAGTCCTTCGCGCGCCGGTCGGTGTGCGCGAGCGTCCACTCGACGGATAGCTGCCCGAGCTCCCGGTCGTGCGCGGTGACGTAGGCGCATCCGCAGTCCTCTTCGTCTCGTGCGATCGCGAAGTCGTAGTTGCCGTAGATGGTCGGGATGTCACGTTGCTGAATCAGCCCGCACACCTCGTTGGGGTGAGGTCCGTAGCCGACGAGGTCGCCGCCGCAGTAGACCCGCTCGATCCCGAGGTCCACGACGCGGGCGAGGGCGGCCTGCAGGGAGGGCAGGTTCGCATGGATGTCCGTGATAACCGCGACGGCCGTGATGGCCGAACCCTATCCATTGACAAACGTCGTTTCAATCGATAAAGATGCATAGATGGCTGTCGATCTGGAGCTCGCTCCGAAGCGCAAGCGCGCCGCAGGCGAGCCGTGCTGCGAGCCGGTCGTCTACCCCGACGTCCAGCGCGAGCAGGCGCTGCGCATGGCGGAAGTCGCCAAGGCGCTGGGCGACCCGATCCGCCTGCAGCTCGTCGACGTGCTGCGCCGCCACGCCGGCAAGGTCTGCGTGTGCGAGCTGGTGCCGCTCTTCGACGTCTCGCAGCCGACGCTCAGCCACCATCTGAACAAGCTGCGCATGGCGGGGATCGTCGACTCCGAGCGCCGCGGCCTCTGGGCCTACTACTACGTCCTCCCTGGAGCCCTGCAGGAGCTGTCCGTGTGGCTGAGGTAGCGCCCAGGGCCTGCTGCTCCGCTGTCACGCAGGCCGCGTGCTGTGACCCGAGCGAGAAGGACGGCTGTTGTACGCCACGGTCCTGGAGCTGCGGCTGTCGCGCCGGCGCAACGGCCGAGATCCGCGAGCGGGTTCGCGTGCGGTACGCCGCCCCCGAGGCTTCGGCGAGCGAGACCGCACCAGACGCGTGGGACGCGGTCGCGGCCATCATCCGGGCCACCAAGCCGCGCTGAGGCAGACGCACGCGTGAGCGACCCCGAGCTTCAGCTGAACGATCCGCAGACGCTCTATCGCCGCTGGGAGGAGTCCCAGTGGTCCCCCTTCGCAGTCGATCTCTCACAGGACGCTCGCCACTGGCGGCAGATGACCAGAGAGCAACGCGAGCTGATCTTCTTCGTGCTCTCCTCCCTGATGGTCGCCGAGGAGCGGATCACGACGAAGTTCTCGGGCCTGGTGGGCGCCTATGACAGCGAGGAGGAGGCGACCTTTCTCTCGACCCAGCAGGTCGACGAGGCGAGGCATATGCAGTTCTATGCGCGCTTCCAGGACGAGGTGGTCGCGGAACCGGAGCTGATCGCAGCACACGTGGAGCGGGCCCGCGAGCGCGTGTCCGACGCCTTCCGCAAGATCTTCGACGAGGAGCTCGTCCAAGCACACGCGCGCCTTCTGTCCGAGCCGGGCAGCCTGCCGGCAAAGGTTCGCTTCATCACGCTCTACCACCTGATCCTCGAGGCCACGCTCGGGCTGACGACATTCAAGTTCACGACCGACCATCTCGTCAACGAAGGCCTGCTGCCCGGGTTTGTCGAGGGCTACTCGAAGATCCACCACGACGAGACCCGCCACATCGGCTACGGCGTCTGGTTCCTGCGGGAAACCGTCCGAGCCCACCCCGACACTGCCGACGTCGTGCGCGAGACCCTGCGGGAGCTGCTGCCATCGGTCGCGACCTCGTTGGCGCCGCCGCAGAGCGCCTCCGGGAGAGACTTCGCGGCGATTGGAGCCAGCAGCGAGGACATCCGGGCGTTCGCCCTGGGCGGCCTGACACGGCGCCTGGAGATCATCGGCGTACCGCTCGCGTCGCTCTAGCCCGCGAGCAGGAGCTGCGCTGTCCTCAGCAGTCCGCGAGCCTGATCGCTCGCGCGGATCGCTCGCCGCCGTAGCGCCGTTGGTGGCCCGTTCGTGTCCCGAGCCTGCCGCGCCCGAACGCCTGCCCGTCCGCGGCAACCGGCCGCGGGACCCGCACGCGGGCCTCCTCGGAGAGGCTTCTGGCGTACGTCCCGAGCACCGCTTGAGCCGCCCGGACCTGGCGGTCTGCCCACGCCGTGCGCCGATCCCCCTCGGGCTCGTAGCCGACCCCGCTGACGGTCACGCCGGCTGCTCGACGGGCTCGCCGACGTGTCCGCCAGGGGACGCCTCGGGGCGATCGATCGCGAGATGCGGCAGCCGCCGCGCGAGCCACTCGGGCAGTGCCCACGTGCGACGCCCGAGGATCTCGAGCACGGACGGAAGCAGCAGGATGCGCACGACGAACGCGTCGAGGAAGACCGCGCTTGCCAGGCTCAGACCGAACAGCTTCAGGACGCGCTGGTCGCCCACGGCGAAGGACAGGAACACGCAGATCATGATCGTCGCCGCCGCCGTGATGACCCGCCCGGTGGAGGCGAGCCCTCGGGTCACCGCCTGGCTTGCGTCATGGCGGCGCGACCACTCCTCGTGTATCCGCGAGACGAGGAAGACCTCGTAGTCCATCGAGAGGCCGAACACGATCGCGAACAGCATCACGGGGATGAAGGCCTCGATCGGGCCACCCTTGACGTTGAAGAAGCTTCCCAGCCATCCCCACTGGAAGATCGCGACGACCACGCCGAGCGACGCGCCGATCGAGAGCAGGTTCATGAAGGCCGCCTGCAGCGGGATCACCAGCGAGCGGAAGACGACCATCAGCAGGAGCGCTGAGAGGGCGACCACGATTCCGATGAACAGGGGGAGCTTGCTCGAGAGCACGCTCGTGAAGTCGATCGTGCCGGCCTGCTGGCCGCCGACGAGGATCCGCGTCCCCGTGCTCTGTGCGACCGGCGGCAAGGTGTGCTTGCGCAGGTTGCCGACGAGGTTGCTCGTCGCCAGCGATTGCGGCGCTGAGCTCGGATAGACCAGGAACACCGCGGTGTTGCCGTTGGGGCTCAGGCGTGCCGGAGAGACGGATGCCACGTCTCCGGTGGCCCGGAGGGCCGCTGCGATGCTGCTCGTGGCCGCGGAGTCGGCGGCCCGCGGGAGCGAGGCGACCACCTGCAGGGGTCCGTTGAAACCGCGCCCGAAGCCCTTTGCGAGCAGGTCATATGAGTGGCGTGACGTCGAGCTCGGCGGGTTGTTGCCCGCGTCGCTGTTTCCGAGCCGCAGGGCCAGCGCCGGCGCCGCGAGCGTCAGCATGATCGCGAGGCCCGCCACGGCTCCCGGCCACGGGTGGCGCTGGATGAAGTTGCTCCAGCGCGACCACGCGCCACGCGCGTCACGCGATGCGGCGGACTCGTCGCTGTTCCTTGCGCGCCGGCCCGGTCGCCCGATGCGCTCGCCGTACCGCGAGAGAGCGGCGGGGAGGAGCGTCAACGCCGCGAGCATCGTCATCAGCACCGCGAGCGCGGAGTCGACGGCGAGGCCGTAGAGGAAGCTCACGCCGAGCGCGAACTGCCCGAGCAGCGCGATGATCACCGTGATGCCGGCGAACAGGACGGCTCGTCCGGCCGTGTCCATCGCTTCGGATATCGAGGTCTGCAGGTCCATTCCCGAGCGGAAGTTCTGCCTGAAGCGGGTGATCAGGAAGAGCGCGTAGTCGATGCCGACGCCGAGCCCGATCATCACCGCCAGCTGCGTCGCGAAGTCGGGCGTCGAGACGACGTGGGAGGCGAGGCCCGCCAGTCCGATCCCGGTGCCCAATCCGAGCAGGGCGGTGAGGATCGGAAGTCCCATCGCAAGCAGCGAGCCGAAGGTGATGAGCAGCACGATCATCGCGGCGCCGAGCCCGACCGCGGTGGCGGCGCCGAGCGACACGCGTTCGACCTGCTCGATCGCCTGGCCGCCGAGCTGGACTTCGAGTTGCGGGGATCGCGCGGTGTGCGCGACCGAGATCACCCGTTCCGTCGCGGACTTGGGGAGGATGTTTGCACGCTGATCGAAGTTCACCGTCGCGAACGCGATCTGTCCGTCGCGCGAGACCTCCCGAGCGCCGGCGGCGGAGTACGGACTGACGACGCCGGTCACGTGCGGCAGCCTTGCGATCTGCGCCAGCACCGGCGCCACGCGCGCCTGCACCGCCGGAGCGGTGATGCTCGCGCCGTGCGCGTAGAAGACGATCTGGTCGGAGTCGCCGGACTGGGCGGGGAAGTCGCGCTTGAGCAGATCGACGGCCCGCTGTGACTCGGTGCCCTTCAGCGAGAAGTTGTTGCTGTAGTTGCTGCCGACGGCGCTCGAGGCGGCAATCGCGCCGACGACCGCGACGAGCCAGCCGAGCGCGACGATGCGCCGATGTCCGGCGGCCCACACGCCGACCCGCGCCACGATTCCCAAGCTGGTCTGGTGCGGTGTCGTCGAGCTCATCTCAGACCTCCGAGGTATACTGTTGAAGAAGGAACAGTTCCCTTTAGGAATAGTTCGCAGATCGAAGGAGCGTAGCAGACCCACGATGGCCGTCAAGAACGATACGAAGACCAACCGCCGACCCGGCGTCGAGGAGGAGCTCACCGAGCTCACCGCGCTGGTGCCGATGACCCTGCACGATCTCAAGAGCGCAGTCCCCGCCCCGATGCCGATGCGTGACGCCATGGAAGCCTCCGGGCTCGGCAAGCGCCATGCGAGCGCGCTCCTCGCCGTCGCCGCGGCCGAACCGATCAGCGTGAGTGAACTCGCGAAGCGGCTCGGCCTGCTCCTCTCCAGCACCAGCACGCTTGTCGGCGAGCTCAGCCGCGCGGGCCTGCTCGAGCGCGCCGAGGACGAGCGGGATCGCAGACGCACGATCGTGCGCGTGCACGCCGACTACCGCTTTGCGATGGAGGGATGGCTGACGATCGTGCTTGCGCCGATCCGTGACACGCTCGAGCGACTCGCGCCACAGGCACGCGCGCACTTCATGGAGGGCTGGCGCATCCTCGCGGAGGAGGCAGCCTTGCACGCATCGGGTGTGGAACCGGGCGAGGACTGCGAGCCCGAGCCCCGGTAGGGGTCACCCGCTCAGCTTGGCGGCGGGCACAGCCTGCAACGGGAACCGGACTCCCGTCAGCTTCTCGGAGACCTCCCACAGCCGGCGGGCGACGTCGTCGTCCTTCGCGGCGCTCGAGCGCCCGACGAGCTTCGGCGCGCCTCGCTGCTCCATGAAGCCTCCGGGACCCGCGAAGCTGTTGCCGGGAACATCGGCGACGGCCGCGTAGAGCGTCGGCAGCGCGCCGCCGTTCTCGTCCTGGGCCAGCAGGCGATTGCCGATCGCGCCGATCAAGTCCATCGAGCGGCGCTGGCTGTGGAACTGAAGGTTGGTCGAGGCGTAGCCGGGATGTGCGGCCGTGGCAATCACCGGCGACCCCGCCTCGCTCAAGCGCCGCTGGAGCTCGGAGGTGAAGAGCAGGTTGGCGAGCTTGGACTGGCCATAGGCGGCCCAGGCCTTGTAGGGCTTGCGCTCCCAGTTCAGGTCGTTGAAGTCGATCCGGCCCATGCGGTGTCCGGTGGACGAGACGGTCACCACTCGCCCGGTGACGTGGTCGAGCAGCAGGTTGGTCAGTGCGAAGTGGCCCAGGTGATTGGTCCCGAACTGGAGCTCGAAGCCATCGGCGGTGCGTGTCAGGGGCGGAACCATCACGCCCGCGTTGTTGATCAGGAGGTCGATGTCGCCCTCCCATCCGGCGGCGAAGCTGCGCACGGAGGCGAGGTTCGCGAGGTCGAGCTCTCGAACGTCGGTGTCGCCCGGCATCGCCGCCGCGGCCGCGCGCCCCTTCTCGGGGTCCCGAACGGCGAGCGTGACGCGAGCTCCGGCGGCTGCCAGCGCACGTGCCGCGGCGCGCCCGATGCCGCTGTTGGCGCCGGTGATCACCGCGGTCCGGCCGGTCATGTCAGGGATGTCTGCAAGGCTGAAAGTAGTCATGAGCAACAAAGTAGACGACGACAACAAAGATGTCAACGACAACATCGTCCGGTAGGCTCCGAGGACCGTGAACGCACGCCCCTACCACCACGGCAACCTGCGCACCGCCCTGATCGACCAGGCCGAGGCGACCGTGCGCGAGCGAGGCGTCGAGCAGCTCTCCTTGCGCGAGCTCGCGCGCCAGGTCGGCGTCAGCCACAGCGCGCCGCGGCGCCACTTCGCCGATCGCCAGGCCCTACTGGACGCGCTGGCCGAGGACGGGTTCGAGCGCCTCGGCGCGCAGCTGCGCCGCGCGGTCGACGCTGCCGGGGGAGCCTTCGAGGCTCGTCTGCGGGCGCTCGCGGGCGCCTATGTACGGTTCGCGACCCGGGACGCGGCGATGCTGGAGCTGATGTTCGCGGGCAAGAGCCGCGAGCCGTCAGGCGCGCTGCACGAGGTCTCCGAAAGGGCCTTCTCGGTCATGCTCGAGGTGATCGCGCAGGGACAGGAGCAGGGGGCCCTGGAGCAGGGCGACCCCGAGCGGGTCGGACTCGTGCTGTTCGCGACCATGCAGGGCATCGCCGCGCTCATCACCGGCGGGATGGTCGACGCCGCGGGGCTGGACGGGCTGGTGGCCGACGCGATCACGAACTTCCTGCGTGGGTCACGCGTGGCGGTGGCATGAGACGCAATCCGAACAGCTGGATGGACGGCTGATGCTGTTCAAGCAGATCACCCACGACGATCTCGGCTGTGCCTCATATCTCGTGGGCGATGAAGGCGCCGGGATCGCAGCCGTCGTCGATCCGCGGTTCGAGATCGACGAGTACCTCGAGCTCGCCCGATATCGCGGCGTCACGATCGGGCACGTGCTCGAGACGCACAACCACGCCGACCACGTGTCCGGGCACGGGCGCCTGGTCGCGGCGACGGGAGCCCGGATCCACATCCATCGAGCGGCCGAGCCGAGCTACGAGCATGAGCCGTTCGACGATGGATGGGAGCTGCGGGTCGGCTCGCTGCTGATCCGAGCGCTGCACACTCCGGGGCACCGGCCAGAGCACACGGCCTTCCTGCTCATCGACACCCGCCGCGGACCCGAGCCGTGGGCGGTGCTCAGCGGGGACAGCCTGTTCGTCGGAGACGTCGCCCGCACCGACCTCGCGATCGACGCCTGCGCGGGCGCGTCGCAGATCTTCGACTCGGTTCACCGCAGGCTGCTCACGCTGCCCGACGACTGCGAGCTGTGGCCGGCACATCTCGGCGGGTCGCCTTGCGGAGGCGCGAGCATGGACATGAAGATCTGCTCGACAATCGGATTCGAGCGGCAGCACAACGCGACCCTCGCGATCGAGGACAGGGAGCGCTTCGTCTCACAGGCCGTCGCCAAGCTCGGAGCGCAGCCGCCGAACTTCGAGAAGATCGTGGCCATCAACCGCGGCCCGCTGGTGACCAGCGGCGTGGAAGCGCCCGCGCTCTACCCCCATCAGGTCCAGCTCAAGCGCGACGAGGGCGCGCTCCTGGTCGACGTCAGGACGGACCTGCAGTTCGACGATGTGCACATCGTCGGCTCCGTGTGCATTCCGTCGTTCACCCCCGGTTTCGGATCCAAGCTCGCGTGGCTCGCCGACCACGACCAGGAGATCGTGTTCGTCGGCCGCGACGACGCCGACGGCCAGCGGGCCGCGAGACTCGCCCTGGCGGTCGGCGTGCGCGAGATCGCAGGCGTGCTTGCGGGCGGGATGACCACCTGGCGCCAGGAACGCCATCCGGTCGCGCAGACCGAGCGGCTGTCGGCGGACGAGCTGCCTGACATGATGGCGAGGGATCCCGACCT
>DASZIU010000132.1:0-10674 GCA_035948815.1 Solirubrobacteraceae bacterium
GCAGATGCCGCTGGCCTCGATCTTCACGATCGCGTCGGCGGGATCCAGGATCTCGGGCTCGGGAACCTCTTCTACGAGCACCTCGCCTGGTGCCTGGAACGTTACGGCGCGCATCGGAGCGCCACCTTAGACGACGGCGGCCGTCGCGCGGCGCGTGACAGCCGGGCGCGCCCCGGGACTCCCGCCCGCGCGCGATCCGAAGCCTTATGCTGGCGCCATGTCCGAGCCCTCCAAGGCCGTGCTGATCACAGGCTGCTCGTCGGGCATCGGGCACGCGACGGCGCAGCGGCTGGCACGGTCCGGGTGGACGGTCTACGCCTCCGCACGGCGGCCCGAGACGATCTCTGACCTCGAGGCGGCCGGCTGCCGGACGCTCGCGCTCGACGTCACCGACGAGGGCTCGATGCTGGCCGCGGTCGACTCCGTCGAGCGCTCCGAGGGCGCCGTTGGCGTGCTCATCAACAACGCCGGCTACAGCCAGAGTGGAGCGATCGAGACGGTTCCGCTCGACGCCGTGCGCCGCCAGTTCGAGACCAACGTCTTCGGCCTGATCCGCCTCACCCAGCTGGTGCTGCCGAGGATGCGGGCGCAGCGGTGGGGAAAGATCGTGAACGTCGGCTCGATGGGCGGGCTCCTGTCGTTTCCCGGCGGCGGCGCCTACCACGCGACCAAGCACGCGCTGGAGGCGGTCTCCGACGCGCTGCGCTTCGAGCTTCGGGGCTTCGGAATCGACGTCGTGCTGCTCGAGCCGGGGCTGATCAGGACCGAGTTCGGCGACACGGCGACGGCAAGCATGGCGAGCATCCCGAGCTCCGACGATGACCCCTACGCGCGCTTCAACGCCACGGTCGGCGCGGTCACCAAGGGCGCCTACGACGGCCCGATGCGGCTCCTGGGCGCCGGGCCGGAGCGCGTCGCGCGCGTGATCGAGCGCGCCCTCTCGCGGCGCCGTCCTCCCGCGCGGATCACGATCACGCCGTCGGCGAAGATCACCATCGCAACCCGTCGCCTGCTCCCCGATCGGGCCTGGGACGCGGCGATGCGCAGGCAGTTCCCGGCGCCCGGCTGAGCCGGCACCGGCGCGCGGCGCCTCACGGCCGGGCCTGGCTACGCCGCGACGGGCGCTCGCGCCCCCGGGCGGCCGACCGCGTAGCCCTGGGCGTAGTCGACGCCGTAGTCGTGCAGCATGCGCAGCGTCGCCGTGTCGCCGACGAACTCGGCGATCGTGCGCCGGCCCATGCCGCGGACGACGCCGACGAGGGCCTTGACGACGAGCTGGTCCGTCGGCGAGGACGGCAGGCCGCGGATGAAGCCACCGTCGATCTTCAGGTAGTCGAACGGCAGGTGCTTGAGGTACTGGAAGGAGCCGAAGCCCGACCCGAAGTCGTCGAGAGCAACGGCGCAGCCCAGGCGTTGCACGTGCTCGCAGAAGTCCCTGGCCCTCCTCATGTCAGAGATCGCGGCCGTCTCGGTTACCTCGAGGACCAGGCGTGAGGGATCGAAGCCGAGCGTCCGTATGTGGCGCTCCACCTCCATGAGCATGCCGCCGTCGGTCGCCGACAGCGCGGAGACGTTCACCGTGACGGTGGGCGTCCGCTCGCCCCCGTTCGCGAGCAGCTCGGCGACCCTGCGCAATACGAGACGGTCGATGTCCCTGACCAACCCGTAGCGCTCGGCGGCGGGCAGGAAGCTGGCCGGCGCGACGAGACGCCCGTGCGGTTCGTCCGCGAGGCGCACGAGCGCCTCCCAGTGCGTGATGCGCCCCTCGCTGAGCGAGACGATCGGCTGGTAGTGCAGCTCGAAGAGGTCGTTCTCGAGCGCCCGGCGCAGCCGCGCGAGCCACGGCCGACGGTGAAGGCCCGCCGGCGTCGAGAACCCCACACGCTCCGCGGCGGCTGGACCGGGGCCGCGGTAGCGGCGCCTGACCCGCGCCGAGCCGCGCAGGAGGAGTCGATGGGTGGCCTCACCCGTGTGCGAGCTGAGCATTGCCCGACGGTCTTCGACGGCCGCGCGGGCTCACCTTCGAGATCGTCGCGTGAAGCGCGGCGCCCAGCCCCGAGAGTCGCTCATCGGCGCGAGGGCTGCACGTAGGGGCGTCGCGCCCGATCGGAGAGGATCAGGAGCAGGGCGACGAGCACGAAGTTCATCACGACCGAGGAGCCGCCGTAGGCGACGAAGGGGAGCGTCACGCCGGTCAGCGGGATCACGCGCGTGACCCCGCCCACGATCACGAAGACCTGCAGCCCGACGATGAACGAGAGGCCCGCGGCGAGCAGCTTCGAGAAGGAGTCTCGCGCCAGCATCGCAGTCTTCAGCCCGCGCGCGATCAGCAGCAGGTAGACGACGAGCAGCGCGGCGCCGCCGAGCAGGCCGAGCTCGTTGACGATCACCGCGTAGATCATGTCGCTTTCGGGAATCGGCAGGATCGGCGAGCCGTGATGTGAGATGCGCAGAAGCGACTGGTCGAAGCCCGTGCCGAGCAGGCCCCCGTCCGCCTGCGCGAACATCGACTGGGCGAGCTGATAGCTCGTGCCGTTGTTGAAGAGGACGCGGTTGAGCGGGTCTTCCCACGCCACTACGCGCGCGTGGACATGGCCGACGTGTCCCACGACGAACCACGCGCCGACCGCGAACAGCAGCAGGCCGATGAAGGGAAACGACAACCGCCCGGTGGCCACATAGAGCAGCGCCAGGAAGGCGCCGTAGAACATCAGCGAGGTCCCGAGCTCGCGGGTGAGCAGCAGCGTCGCCATCGCGGCGCCCCACACGATCAGCATCGGGCCGAACTGCTTCATCGGGGGGATCGTCAGGCCGAGCACCCTGCGTCCGGCCGTGACGAGGATCTGGCGGTTGTCCCGTAGGTAGCTCGCGAGGAAGATCACGATCGCGATCTTCGCGAGCTCCGCGGGCTGGAAGGAGATGCCGCCGAGGTGGATCGCCAGATAGGAGCCGTTGACCTGCTGGCCGATGCCCGGAAGGCGCGGCAGGACCGTCGCGACGATCCCCACCGTCGCGATCGTGTACCTGTAGCGCTCGAGCACACCGACCCCGCCCCGCAGCAGGATGATCGTGGCTGCGAACAGGATCAGCCCGAGCACCATCCATTGCGCCTGCTGGCGCGCGAGAACGGGGTCGATCCTGTAGACCATCACGATCCCGACGCTCGCGAGGACGGCCGTGAGCGGGAACAGGTAGGGGTCAGCGTGCGGCAGCGCGTAGCGGATCACCAGGTGCCCCGCGAGGCAGAGCCCCAGGAACAGCGCGCCGTAGGTCAGCGACAGGCTCGAGGCGTGGTTGAGGGTGAAGTTCGTGGACGCTCCGGGCGAGTTGTTCTCGGCCTGGATGAAGATCGCCGTGAAGCCGGCGATCACCAGCAGTGCCGAGGGCAACAGGCCCAACAGCTCGCGATTTCTCGGGCTGAACACGCGTCGAGGGTACCTGGGCGTGCGGCGCGCCACCGCCGCTTCGGCGTCTACGCTTTGACCGTGAGCGCGCCGCTGGGCGCTTGGCCGCCTTCCCGGACATGAGCAGCTCTGCGCTGACACCCCAGTGAACGACGATCTCCCGCTGCGGCCGGGCTGGAGCACGTTCAAGCGCTTCGCGCTGGCCGCGGCCGTGATCGTCATCCTCAGCGCCGGCGCGACAGCCACGGTCGCTCTGAACACCGTCAGCGGGATCGCCGAAGAGGTCTTCCCGAAGATCAACCAGATCAACGCCCCGAAGGGGGTCGTGACCCCGGTATACAGCGGCGGGCCGCAGACCTTCATGATCCTCGGAACTGACCGGCGCGTCGGCGCGAAAGACGAAGCGGACCGCCTGAACCCGCCGCACAGCGACACGATCCTGCTCGTGCGCCTGGATCCGCAGCGCGGCCAGACCTCGATCCTGTCGATCCCGCGGGACCTGATGGTCAACATCACCGCCCCGAACGGGCAGCTCTACGTCAACGAAAAGATCAACAGCGCCTACACGATCGGCTCGAGCCTCGGCGGGGCGAAGGGCGGCATCGTGCTGGCCGCGGAAACGATCGAGAAGCAGGTGTTCCCCGAACTCAAGCTCAACGGGATCATCGACGTGAACTTCCAGGGCTTCATGAAAGTCGTGGACACCCTCGGCTGCGCCTACGTGAACGTCGACCATCACTACTTCAACCTCAACAACGGCTCGGCCGAAACGAACTTCTCCAACATCGACCTGCAGCCGGGCTACCAGCGGCTCTGCTACGAAAAAGCCCTCGAGTACGTGCGCTACCGTCACACCGACTCCGACTTCGTCCGCGTCGCCCGCCAGCAGGACTTCCTGCGCAACCTGCGCGAGCAGATCTCCCCCGAAGACGTTCTCGGCCAGATCGACACGGTCGCGAAGGCCGTCGGGCACGCGATCACCTCGACGTTTCACGCCTCGACGACCCAGCTGATCGAACTCGCCAAGCTGGTCGCCTTCTCGCAATCCAGGCCAATCCGCCAGGTGAAGTTCCTGACCACGAACGTCGATCTCAAACTGAACAACGCCTCCTACGTCACCTCGACGCCCGAACTCGAGCGACAGACGCTCGACACGTTCCTCTACGGACACGAAACCGTGCGGCTGGCGAGAGCGAAACCGGCCTCGGACGGACGGCATCGCCACTCGAGCGCCGCGAGCGGGGCGGGCACGCTCGGGCTCGTGAGCACCTCCGGGCGCGGCGAAGCCGCCAGAGCGCTGGCGAGCAGCCCGATCCCCGCCCTGTACCCGAGCCTGCAGACGGCGCAGAGCGAACAGCAGACCGCGCGCTCCTACACGCTGCCGGACCAGCAGCTGCACCCGCACCACGCCTACGTCGTCGTCTGGCGGCAGAACATCGACGGCGGCTACTACGACTTCCAGGGCACGGACTGGCTGAACCCGCCGCTGTTCGCGCACGCCCACAGCCAGACGGTGGGCGGCGTCAGCTACCGGATCGTCGACGACGGCTCGCACATCCATGTCGTCGGCTGGCGATCCGGCGGCGCGCTGTACTGGGTCACGAACACCCTTCTCGAGGAACTGTCGAACGATCAGATGCTGGCGCTGGCAGCCTCGGCGAAGCGTGTGCGCTGATCAGCCGGCGAGCTGTGCGCCGTCCAGCGCAGCGTTGACGAGAGCGTCGGCGTGGGCGTTCTGGGCACGCGGCACGGTCCTGATCGACCAGCGATCGAACTGGCGGAGCGCGTCCATCGCCTCGCGGTGAAGCGTGCGCATCGCCTCATGCTTGACCTTGTAGGTCCCCTGCACCTGCCTGGCGATCAGCTCCGAGTCGCCGATGATCTGCACCTCGGTGCCTCCAAGCTCGCGCGCGCACCGCAGCCCGAGCAGCAGCGCCCGGTACTCGGCGACGTTGTTCGTCGCCGTCCCGAGCAACTCCGAGCGTTCCGCCAGCAGCTCGCCGTCGGGCGAGCTCACGACGCAGGCCGCGGCCGCGGGCCCCGGGTTGCCGCGCGCGCCACCGTCGACGTGTACGGTCAGCTTCATCCGCGATCTCGGGGGAGGCCGAGATCGGCGAAGGCCAGCCCCCGATCGAGGTAGACGACGACGCGGGTCACCTTGCCGCCGCGAAGATGGAAGAGGTTCGCGACCGAGCGCTGCTCGAGCTCGACCCCGCTCGTCCTGCCACGCCCGCTGTTGCGGACGAGAACGAGGATCCGTTCGCTGTCGAGCTCCAGGTACTCCTCGGGCTCGGCGCGGAAGCCCTCCCAGGCTTGCAGCCATTCACCGTAGCCCTGTGCCATCCCGGCCAAGCCCTTCCAGCTGTCCGGTTCGGGGCCGCCGGCGAACGCGAACTCGATCTCGGGGTCCGCCCACGCCGCCGAGCTGAAGTCGCCGCGCTCCCAGTCCGCGTAGATCGAACGAACGAGCTCCAGGTTGGCGGACGCCACGGTCCCACTATCCCATCCCGGCTTCATCGCGCCGGCATTATGCAGCTCCGGTGGGACGGGATGCTCGGGACGCGCACTCGCCCGCGCGGTGCTCCGATGGATGCCAGCGCCGCTGCTAGCCGACGCGTGCGAGCGGCGGAAGGTCGCCGGCGACGCGCGCCCGGCGGCGGTCGCGGATGACCCTGCGCTGGGCCGCGTCGGGCCCGCGGTCCAGACCCCGCGAGCGGGCGTGGCGGGCGCGCCGATCGAACTCCCTGCGATCGACGATCACCGTCACGTTCTGCTCGTCGCTGTAGTACTCCGCGAGCTTGTCGTAGAGCTCATCGGCGAGCGGTCTTGGCACCACGCAATAGATCATCCGGAGGCCGATCTTACTCTCGATCGGAGAATAAGCAAGCGGGCCAAGCGAGCATGCACGCCGGTGTGGCGCCTTCGCCGTGCGACGCCGTAGGGCTCTCAGGCGGCCGAGGCGAGCAGGCCGAGCTCGTCGATCGGGGTGTTCCCGACGCGCTCGCCGCGCGGGAGTTCGTCGAGCTCGGTGCCCTGCGCCTTCAGTCGCGCGACCGGTGCCTGCTCGTCGAGATCGACCTCGTAGCGATACCAGCAGAGCTCCCATCCGACGACGATCGCCACCGTGTCGCCGACCGTGTCCTCCACCCTGCTGACGTTCACGAGCGGGGCGCCGAGCGAACGGGCGATACCGGCGATGCGACGGGGGAACTCGCTCGAGTTGAAGATCTCGATCGCCAGCCCGCTGAGCTCGCCGGCGCCCCCGCGCGCGGCGTCCGACAGCGACACCTCGCCCGTCTGGACCGGCCGTCCCTCGACGATCTCGAGGCCGCCGAGGAAGTCGTAGGGGTGTGACTCCGGCGCCGCTGGGTCACCCTCGTCCGCGTAGTCGGGCAGCTCGCCGCCTGGGACCGGCGCGTCGCCGTTCTGCGGCGCGGCCTCTGCGGAGAAGTGGGAGTGCCCAGCCTCATGGGCGCCGTCGAGCGCAGGCAGCGGCGGTTCCTCGACGTAGACGGGCTGATCGTCGCCGGAGGGCGCGCGAGTCCTCTCGGCCCTGCTCTGCCGCAGGCGCGCGAACAGGTTTCTGCCGCGGCGCGGGCGCGGCGGAGCGAGCGTGACCGCTTCGCCGTCGGATTCCCGCCGCCAGCCCTCCTGCACGGCCCTCGGGGCGCACAGCTCGCACACCACTCGCTGGTGTCCCGCGGCGAGGAAGATGTCGTGCTGCTCGCCGCGCAGCAGCCGCCGCTCGCAGACGTCGCATGCGACATCCGGCTGAGAGGTGGTGATCGTGCGGGTGGCCATCGCCATCCAGGGTACCCTCGCGTCGTCGCAGACGCGTGCCCGGCGTCGATCGTGCATGCCCGGCGACGATCGTGCATGCCCGGCCGAGGGGGCGCGTAGGGGCCGCGATCAGGCGTGGGTGCCGGCGTGCTCCTCGGTCGACTGCTCGACGATCCTCTGCGCGAGATGGCTCGAGACCTCCTCGTAGCGGAGGAACTCGAGCGTGTAGTCGCCCTGCCCACCGGTGATCGAACGCAGGTCGGGCGCATAGCTGAGCATCTCCGCCATCGGCACCTCGGCCTTGATCTCCGTCATCTGTCCGACGGGCTGCATCCCCTGAGGACGCCCGCGACGGCTGTTGAGGTCGCCGATCACTTCGCCCACATAGGCCTCGGGCACCGAGAGGGTCACCTGCATGATCGGCTCGAGCAGGACGGGGTCGGCCTGTTCGAGGGCCTCCTTCATCGCGTGCAGCCCCGCGAGCTTGAAGGCGATCTCCGAGGAGTCCACCGAGTGGTACTGGCCGTCGAAGAGACGCACGCGGACGTCCTTCACGGGATAGCCGGCGAGCACGCCGGCCTCCATCGCTTCGCGAACGCCCTTCTCGACGGCGGGGATGAACGAGTGGGGTATGACGCCGCCCTTGATGTTGTCGACGAACTCGAAGCCCTCGCCCGAGGGCAGGGGCTCGATCTCGATGTGACAGTCGCCGAACTGTCCGCGGCCGCCGGACTGCTTCTTGTGGCGGCCGTGAGCGCTCGCCTTGCCTCGAATCGTCTCCTGGTAGGGCACGCGCGGTGGCTTGAGGGTGACCTCGACGCCGAAGCGGTCGCGGAGCCGGTCGAGGATCACTTCGACGTGCACCTGCGAGAGGCCGGCGACGATCTGCTCGCCTGTCTGCTGGTCTCTGTGGAGGTCGATCGTCGGGTCTTCCTCCTGCAGGCGGCGCAGCGACGAGAGGACCTTGTCCTCGTCTCCGCGGCTCTTGGGAGCCACCGCAAAGGCCATCACCGGAGCGGGGAGCTTCAGCTTCGGCATGTCGATCGGCTCATCGCGGGCCGCCAGCCAGTCGCCGGCATGGGTCTCCTTCAGCTTCGCCACGGCGCCGATGTCCCCGGGCCCGAACTCCTGGACGTGCTCGACCTCCTTGCCGGTGAACATCAGCAGCTGGCCGATGCGCTCCTTGACGTGCGCGCGCGTGTTCAGCACCTGGCTGTCGGCGCGCAGGACGCCCTGGTAGACGCGCAGCAGGTTGATGCGCCCGGCGAAGGGGTCGGCGCGCGTCTTGAACACGTAGGCGAACAGCTCGGCGTCCTCGGAGGGAGTCAGCTCGACCTCTCCGACCGTCAGCGAGCCGTGCTTGACGGGCGAGGGGAGGTCCTCGACGATCGCGTCGAGCAGCCGCGAGGTCCCGAGGTTGCGGGTCGCGACCCCGCAGACCACCGGGAAGATCTTGCCGTGGTTGGTGCCCTCCTTCAGCGCGTCGACGGTCTCCTGGTGGGAGATCTCATCGCCCTCGAGGTAGCGCTCCATCAGCGAGTCCGACACTTCGCAGACCTCGTCCATCAGCTTCTCGCGGTACTCCTGCGCGCGGTCCGCGACGGCGTCGGGGATCGGGATCTCGCTCCAGCCGCCCCGCTCGGCGGAGTCCTGGCGGAACGCCTTCATGTCGACTAGGTCGACGACGCCCTCGACGTCCTGCTCTGAGCCGATCGGGATCTCGGTCGCCACGACATGCTGGCCGAACGACGCCTTGAGCTGCTCGAGCGTCCGGAAGAAGTCGGCACGCTCGCGGTCGAGCATGTTCACGAACAGCAACCGCGCCACGTCGAGCTCCTCGGCGCGCGCCCACAGCCGAACCGCCGAGACCTCCACGCCCATCACGGCGTTGACGACGAACACGGCGGACTCACACACGCGCAGGGCGCCGAGCGCGTCCGCTACGAAGCTGGAGTCCCCGGGCGTGTCGAGCAGGTTGATCTTGCGCTCGCGCCATTCGAACGAGCTGAGCGTGGTCGAGATCGACATCTGCCGCGCCTGCTCGTCGGAGTCGGCGTCGGACACGGTGCTCCCGTCGGGAACGGAGCCGAGCCGCGTCGTGGCCCCCGACTCGAACAGCAATGCCTCATGGAGCGAGGTCTTCCCGGCTCCGCGGTGGCCGACCAGCGCAACGTTCCTGATGCGGTCCGCTGGTGGCCGGTCTTCGGCCGATCGCATGCACGCCTCCTTCCGCTCTGGTGGGCGCTCACCATAGCGCCAGCGCACTCACCGCGCTAGGGGCGGAACGGCCGACCTCGACGGACGTCGTGAGCTAATCGTCGAAGGACTCCTCTTGCATACGGGATCTCAGGCGCAGCACCGCCTTGGTATGCATCTGCGACACACGTGACTCCGTCACCCCGAGCACCTCGCCGATCTCTCGGAGCGTCAGGTTCTCGTAGTAGTAGAGGGCGATCACGAGCTTCTCGCGCTCGGGCAGCTTGGCGATCGAGTCGGCGATCCTGTCCTTGAGGTCGCCGACGTCGAGTGCGCGGGCCGGGTCAGGGGCTCCGGGGTCCTCGATCGTGTCCATCAGCGAGACCTGGTCGCCGCTCGAGTCAGAGACGCTCCACAGCTCGTCGAGCGCGACCATCGAGGAGTGTGAGATCGCGAGCAGGGAGTCGTTGAGTTCGTCGACCGTGATGCCCATCTCGCCGGCGATCTCCGTGTCGGTCGGCACCCGCTGGAGCTGGTGCTCGAGCTTGGCGTGGGCCCGCTCGACTTCCCGGGCCCGCGCTCTGACGCTGCGGGGCACCCAGTCCATCGAGCGCAGCTCGTCGATGATCGCCCCCTTGATCCGCATGATCGCGTAGGTCTCGAACTTGATCTCGCGCGAGAGGTCGAAGCGCTCGATCGCGGAGATCAGGCCGACGAGGCCGTATGAGATGAGGTCCGCCTCCTCGACATGCGGCGGTAGGCCGGCCGCGGTTCGGCCGGCTACGTACTTGACGAGCGGCGAGTAGGCGACGACCAGGCGCTCGCGGACCCGGGGGTCACCCTCGGTCTTGTACCGCCGCCAGAGTTCGCGCAGCTCGATCGGTTTGACATTTGTCTCCATGTCTATCTCCCCCGCTCAGGCTCGAGGGTGACTGCGTGCATACGCGTTACGAAGCCGCGCGGACTCTACCCGAGTGTAAATCTGGGTGCTGGAGACACTCGCGTGCCCGAGCAGCTCCTGGATGCTCCGCAGATCGGCGCCGCCATCGAGCAGGTGGGTCGCGAAGCTGTGACGCAGCGCGTGCGGCGAGTATCCCCCGGGAAGCCCCGCGTGGCGCGCCCACCTGGCGAGCCTCCGCCGCACGTCGCTCGTGCCGAGGGGCCGGCCGCTCTTGCTCAGAAAGAGCGTGTCCCGCCCGCTCCTCGCGCCGGCAGGGCCGGCTGCGCGGACGCGCCCGTCCGCGGGCGTCTCGCTGGCGCCGGTGGCCGCGCCCAGAAGGGCGCGCCTCCCCCT
>DASZIU010000133.1:0-7736 GCA_035948815.1 Solirubrobacteraceae bacterium
GCGGCTCCCCACGGGTCCCCATGGACTCGATCCGGAGCTCGTCCGGCGCGACCAGCGCGAACGGCTGCAGTCGGCCCTGATCGAGCTGATCGACGAGCGCGGCTATCAGGGCGTGCGGATCGTCGATCTGGCGCGACTCGCCCGCGTCTCGCAGCCGACCTTCTACGCGCTCTACGAGAACAAGGAGCAGCTGTTCATCGCCGCCTACGACCGGATCGTGGCGCGCACGGCGGAGACGGTGATCGCAGCCTACGACCGGGAGCTGCCTGCGTCGGAGCGACTGCTGCAGGCGCTTGGCGCGTTCCTCGCGCTGGCGGCCGAGGATCCCCAGGCCATCTCGCTTTTCCTCCTCGGAGCCTTCGGAGCGGGGCCGAACGTGCTGGGCCATCGCCGGCGCCGCGTCGAAGAGCTCGAGACCCGGATCCGCGCGAGCCGCGACCGCACGGCGCCCAAGGCGAGCCTCGATCTGACCGTCAAGTTCGTGATCGGGGGCATCCGCGAGGTGACCGCCTCACGCCTCCGACTCGGGCGGGCCGACGAGCTCCCCTCGCTCGCCGGCGAGCTCACGGAGTGGGCCACCCGCTATCCCAGCGAGCCCCCCGGCGACCTCGCGCGCGCGCCGCGTGCGACAGGCCGACGCAACAGGAAAGCGGGCGCGCTCGCATCCGAGCGCGCCGTGCGCGCCCAGGGGCGGCTGCCGAGCGGCCGCAGCTCGATGCCGAAGAAGCTGATCGCGAAAAGCCAGCGCGAACGGATCGTCGACGCGACGGCGGCGATCGTCGCCGAGAAGGGCCTCGCGAAGCTCACGATCCCGGAGATCGCCAAGCGTGCGGCCGTCTCCCACCAGACCTTCTACGAGATGTACGAGTCCAAGCACGACGCCTTCCTCGGTGCGCAGAAGGTCGGCATGCACCAGGCGCTCCACGTGACGATCGATGCCTACGGCGAGCACGAGCAGAGCTGGCCGCTGGCCGTGGCCGCCGGGCTTCGCGCGCTGATCGACTACCTCTCGGGCGAGCCCGCCCACGCCCGCCTCAGCGTCGTCGACACCTTCGCGGCCAGTCCCGAGGCGCTCGAGATCCGCGACAAGGCGCTGCGTGCGTTTGCGGCGTATCTAAGGCGGGGCTACGAGATCGCGCCCGACGCGCCGCGGATCGCCCCGGAGGCTGTCGTCGGCGGCATCTGGCAGGTCCTGCACCACTACATCGCCAACGATCGCGTCGCCGACCTGCCCGCGGTGGCGCCGCAGATCATCTACTTCGCGCTCACCCCCTTCCTGGGGCCCGAGCGCGCGGCCGAGATCGCGTTGGAGGAGCAGCAGCCGACATAGCGCCGCTCGGCGTGCTTCTCAGCGATGCGAGGCGAGCCTGTAAGCGGCCTTGCCTTCGCGCTTACCGCGGGCGACCGAGCCGGCCGCGAGCAGCCTGCGGAGGTTCTCGCGGATGCTCGGACCCCGCATCCCCGTCACGACCCCGAGCTCGGCGACGGTGTGCGAGCCGTGCTCGAGCGCGGCGACGATCGCCTGCTGGGCGGCTCCACGCGGTGCCCGCGTGCCCCCAGACGGCCCATCCCCGTTGCGCGAGTCGGCCGCGCGCCGTCCGCGAGCGCCCGCCCGTGTGCGTCCACGACGTGCGGTGGGCCGCGCCGGCGCCCTTACCGATGACGCCTCGGTCACGAGGCTCTCGTACTCCTCGACGATCGGTCGCAGCTCGATCAACCGCGTCTCGATCTCGCCGCGAATCCTCGTCAGCAGGTCAGCGTCCATCTCTTCGGTTTTCCTCCGCGGAGGCACGTCAGCTGAGCGCGGCCCCATGCAGTCCGCTGGCAGGCCTCTCGCGGGCCTCCCACCACTCGTTCACGACCCCGAGGGCGCCGCCGATTATGCCCTCCCGAAACGACTGCGCGTCGTTCAGGCGCGGCAGCTCCTCCTGGGGCACGTCCATCCCGAGGAACGCGCACAGCGGCTCCCAGCCTTCGTTCGGGTACCACACGAGCAGCCGGTCGGCCGGCACCGTGCGCTTGACCTCATCGTTCCAGCGGTCCATGACCGCGGCGAGGCCCTCGTCGCTGAATGTCTCGCCGGCCAGCGCACCCGTCTCCTGATCCCACGTCATGTAGCGCATCAGCGCCATGAAGCGGGCCCAGGGCGGATCGAGCTCGGCGCGCACCTCGCACAGGTGATGGAGGACCGTGTCCCCATGGAAGACGCCCCACACGGTCTGGCGCATGCTCCGCACCCATTCCTCGCCGTCGCGTACGCTCAGCAGCACCTTGGCATCCGGGTACTGGTCCATCAGCTCGCGGTAGTAGCGGGCCGAGGGCCAGTCGACCGCCGAGCGGGCGTCCCCGAACGTCGCCTCCCAGTCGGGCTCGCCACGCGACGCGCGTTCCCACAGCGGCAGCCCCCGCTCGAGGTCCGCGAGCAGGTCGCGCATGTGGTAGCAGGGCCCCTGCCCGAGCTGTTCGAGGGCGAACAGCTGGGTCGTCGTGGCCGTGCGGGGAAGTCCGGCGCCGATGAGTCTGAGATCTCCCACGGGTCGGGTGTTTCTATCAGGTCCGGCGACTAGCGTGCGACGCGCAGGTAGACCAGGACCGCCAGGACCCGCCTGTGGTCGTCGTCGCAGGCGGCGAGTCCGAGCTTCGCGAAGATGTTCGTGATGTGCTTCTCGACCGCACCGGGCGTGACGACGAGGCTCTCGGCGATCGCTGCGTTCGATCGCCCTTCGGCCATCAGCGCCAGAACCTCGCGCTCGCGGGTGGTGAGGCTGCTGAGGCCCTCGGGATGCCCGTCACGCGTCGCGAGCAGCTCCGCGACGACCTGACGGTCCAGAACGGTGCCGCCCGCGGCGACGCGCTGCAGAGCGTCCAGGAACGCGCGCACGTCGCCGATCCTCTCCTTGAGCAGGTAGCCGATCCCGGCTGTGTTCTCGCCGATCAGCTCGCTCGCGTAGGCGGTCTCGACGTACTGCGAGAGGACGAGCACGCCCAGCTCTGGCTGGCGCCGGCGCGCCTCTATGGCCGCCCTCAGGCCCTCGTCGCTGAAGGTCGGCGGCAGGCGGACGTCGACGATCGCGAGGTCTGGGCGGTGGCCGGCGATCGCGCGCAGCAGGCCGGGCCCGTCTTCCACCTGCGCCACGACGTCGATCTGGTTCTCGCGCAGCAGCGCCACAAGGCCCTCGCGCAGCAGCGCGAGGTCCTCGGCGATCACCACGCGCAAGGAATCTCCACTCTGAGCAGCGTTCCATGCCCCGTCGGGCTGGCCAGGTGCAGCGAGCCGTCGAGCGCCTCGACGCGCGCGCGAAGCCCGGCGAGGCCCGACCCGTCGGGGTCCGCTCCACCGCGGCCGTCGTCGCCGACGAGGACGAGCAGCGCGCCGGGCTCGTCCACGAGCTCGACCCAGCTTCGGGTCGCCGCGGCGTGCTTGGCGGTGTTCGTGAGCGCCTCGGCGATCACGAAGTACGCCGCTCTCTCGACCGCCGGGGCGAGTCTCCGGTCGATCCTCGAGTCGATGGCGGTGCCCATTCCGTAGCGGGCCGAGAGCGACTCGACTGCGGCGATCAGGCCGCGGTCTGCCAGCAGCGGCGGCACGATGCCCCGCGCGAGGTCGCGCAGCTCCGCGATCGCTCGGTGGGCTTCACGCTGGGCGTCGTGGATCAGGCCCCTGACCTCCGGCCGGTCCTCGACTCGCAGCTCGGCTCGACCGAGCTGGCCCGTCAGCGCCACGAGCCGCGCCTGGGCGCCGTCGTGAAGATCGCGCTCGATGCGGCGCAGCTCGGCGGCCTGTGCGTCGACGGCCTGGCGGCGAGTGTGCGTGAGCAGGTCGATCCTCGCCCGCAGCGCGCGCCGTCCATGGGCCACGAGCACCCGGTCGTGCAGGGCGAAGAGCGAGTAGGCGCTCCCCAGCGTGCCGAGGCCGAGCAGGGCCCAGGCCGGCCAGAAGGTCTGTGCGCCCGCGAGCAGCCACGTCAACAGCCAGGTCAGGATCAGGATCACGGCGCCCACGCTCACGAGCGCCCACACGCATGCGACCCGGCGGACGGCTCCGGGCGGGTGACGCCACGCCCAGCTGGCGGTCCGTTCCAGCATCAGCGGCACGCCGAGCCCGAGCCAGACCCAGGCGGGCCAGAAGTAGCCCTGCCCGTCCAGCGCCCAGATCCCCGTCACGACGACCGCGATCAGGGCGGCGAGCCGGGCCATCACGGAGCGGATGTATTCGCCGACGGACAGCCCCGCCGCGAGCGCGGGCATCCACCGCCGCGCCGTGGAGTCGCGCTCACCGGCCAGGCTGACGGGCTGCTGAGCGTGCTCGCTCATCCCGCCTATGGTCCCACTAGGGCGCCCGGTAGGCGCTGTTGGGTCTCAGACCGCCTTCGCCGCGATGCTGTTGGCGCTGACCCGCTTCACGTCCCAGACCAGGCCGACGCGCTCCATCGCTGAGATCACGGCGCCGGAGAGGTCGAGCTCGGAGCGGCCCAAGCCGTGCATCGCAGACGTCGGGAAGGCGTGGTGGTTGTTGTGCCAGGCCTCGCCGAAGGAGAGCGGCGCGAGCCAGCTCAGGTTGCGCGAGTGATCGTCGGTGGCGAACCGCCGCCGCCCGAAGAAGTGGCAGAGCGAGTTGATGCTGTAGGTGACGTGATGCAGGACGAAGATGCGCACGGCTCCGCCCCACAGCATGCCCTCGAGGCCGGCGGCGACAGTGCCGCCGATCAGTGCGCCGAGCCCAAACGGAATCGCCAGCCCCACGAGCGACCAGAGCACGAACGTCCGATCGACGAACGCCACCACCGGATCGGCGATCAGGTCTGGGGCGAAGCGCTCGCGCGTCCCGCGCTGCGTGTGGTCGAACAGCCAGCCGACGTGGGCGTGGGCGAGGCCTCGCAGGGCCCCGCGCCAGCCGCCGCCGTGATCGACGTGCGGGCTGTGGGGATCGCCGACCCGGTCGGTGTAGGCATGATGCTTGCGGTGGTCCGCCACCCAGGAGATCACCGGGCCCTCGACCGACATCGTCCCGAGGATGGCGAGCACTCCCCTCATCGCCGGCGAGGTCTTGAAGCTCCGGTGGGTCAGCAGGCGGTGAAAGCCCACCGTCACCCCGAGACCGACCGGGATGTACATCACGACGAAGATCACGACGTCTCTCAAGGCGAGCCCGTGATTCCACATCTGCCAGCCCGCAAAAACCAGCAAGAAGGCGGGAACGGCCGTGATGATCGCGGTGATCGCGCGGTTCACGTTCGCGAGCTCGGGGGCCGCGATCTCCCCGGGCTCGGGGCCCTCGTCGGACGCGTCCGAACGGTCCGGGGCCGCGAGCACGGCCGCCGCTGAGGAGTCCTCTCGCATGCTGCCCTGTGATATTGGAGACATGGCGCCGCCTTGTCGATGCGGTGGGCCACCCAGCCCGCTGTGGCCATCCCCCGAAGAGGTCGGGGGGTTAACCCCCGGTCTGAGTCTCTCGAACGTCGAGGACGACCTTTCCCGTAGCGCGCCGCTCGTCGATCACCTTGAGCGCCTCGGCGGCACGCGCGAGCGCGAAGCGCTCACCTACGATCGGCCGGATGAAGCCGTCGTCGACCATGCGTCCCACCGCGGCGCCGATCTCGCGGTTTAGCTCGGGCTTTCCCATCACGTACGCGCCCCATCCCGCCCCGACGACCTCGGTGTTGCCGAGCAGCAGCCGGTTGACCCTGACCTCCGGGATCGATCCACCGGTGAACCCGACCACCACAACCCTGCCGTTCTCGCGCAACGATCGCAGGCTGTCGGTGAAGCGATCGCCGCCGACCGGATCGAGCACCACGTCCACGCCGCCCCCTGAGAGCTCCTTGACCTCGTCCTTCCACTCCCCGTCGACCCGAACGACCGCATCGGCGCCGGCCTGCTCGGCCACCTTCTGCTTCTCCTCGCTGGAGACCACGGCGATCGTCCTCGCTCCGAGAGCCTTGGCGACCTGCAGCGCGGCGGTCCCGACTCCGCCCGCGGCGCCGTGGACGAGCACGGTCTCGCCCTGCTTCAGACGCCCCCGCAGCACGAGCGCGAAGTAGGCGGTGTGGTAGTTGAGGATCAGCGCGGCGCCCTGCGCGAAGTCGAGCTCCGACGGGAGCCGGGAGGTGAGGAACTCGGGCGCGACCGCGACCTCGGCGAACCCACCGAGCACGCAGAACGCGGCGACGCGGTCACCGGGGCTCAGGCCCGACCCCTCCGGCGCGCTTCGCACGATCCCCGCGACCTCGCTTCCCGGGACGAAGGGAAGCGGCGGTTTCAGCTGGTACTCGCCGCGCGTCTGCAGCACCTCGGGGAAGGAGACGCCCGCGGCGTGCACGTCGACGATCACCCCGGCACCCGGTGTCAGCGCGTGCGAGGGCCCGGGCTCGGGGATATCGACGATGGAGAGAGCGCCGTCGGGACCGGACAGCTCGGTGATCTGTAGCGCGCGCATCGCGCGCATTATGTCCGAGCGCCTCACTCGCCGCCGGACGGCGGCTCGTAATCGCTGGGCGCGGGCTCGCTCGGGCCGGCGGCCCGGGCGCGAAGATCGAAGTACAGCAGCGCGAGCGCCAGCGCCCCGAAGGACGCCGCGATCGTGCGCGCGGCGATTCCGACCGCCACCGAGAGCGCACCCGAGGTGCTCCCGAGCGGGAGGGCGCCCGCGAGCACGGTGAAGCCGGCGGCCAGCAGGCCCGCGACGACGAGCACTCCGAGGACGTGCAGGTAGTTGCCGCGCGTGAGCTCGGCGCTGCGCCTCAGCGCCGGAAGCCATCCCTGCCGCTCGATCGCCGCGACCTGCGCCACGACCGCCCAGCGCAGGAAGAGGATGATGCCGGGGACGATCAGCGCCAGGAAGCCGAGCAGGATCCCCAGGCTCGAGACGATCACCGCCGCGGAGACCTCCGGGAGCACGCGCAGGCCTCGCGCAGCCACTTCGCCCAATCGCGGCCGGCGTCCCTCGCCGATCAAGGTGACGGCATGGACGTAGAGCGCCGAGACGAGCGGTCCGACGAGCGCGGAGTCGAGCACGATCAGGATCACCTGCGTCGTCGGGGTCTCGTGCGACTGGTTCACGAGCGGGCCGTGGCCGGTGACCGCGAGCACCACGAGCTCGTAGGGCGCGATCACGCCGAGCGCGAGGATGATGAAGAGCAGCGGGTAGCGCTGGTAGGTGTCCAGCGCCTCGCCGATGATCTCGGCTACCGAGCGGGGGCGTTCGATCTTCGTGGTCGGCTCGGAGCCCATCCGCGACTCAGGCGCGGGCGTCGGCGCGAGTCCACGCGACCGCTGCCATTGCCGCCGCGACGAGCAACACCGCCGGCCAGGCACCGATCGCTCGCGCCAGCAGATGCGACGCGATGAACGCGAACAGGCCTGTGCCCGCAAGCTCGGCGGTCGTCCGCGCGCCGGTCCGGCGTGACCACTCGCGGATGCACCAGAGGCCGCCGGCCGCGAGCACGACACCGCCGAGCGGTCGCGACCCGCTTGCCGCGGCGACGGCGAAGCCCGCGATCAGCGAGCCCGCTGCGACGGGGGCGGTGGGGACGGCGCGCACGCCGGGGAGCGTACCGCGCCCCGGCCGGCTGGAATCAGTGCGCACTACCCCTTGAACGTCGCCAAGTGCAGCGACCAGTTCTCGACCCAGCCGGCGACGGCATAGCGGTCTGATCCGGCGACCGCGAGCTGACCGTCGCCGAAACTGCATTCCGACTGACCCGGGTTGTACCCGCGGGTCAGCGGAGCCGGCGCCG
>DASZIU010000134.1:0-6560 GCA_035948815.1 Solirubrobacteraceae bacterium
GCGCTCACCTCCCGCGCCACATCCGCTCGCTTGCGCGCAGCACGAAGCCCACCGCCAGGAGGCCGAAGACCGCCGTCACGACGTAGGCGCCCTTGACGGCCGCGAGCACCGCTGTCGCCAGCGAGGCGAGCGCCGCGAAGACCGAGAACGCGAGGTTTGGCATCGAGCCGGTTGTACCCGAGTCGACGCGTGCATGGGGCCGCGGGGGGGCGCCGGCCCTACCTGCGCGACGCGGCCAGCTGTTCGGCGGTCGCGCGCGCCGCGTCGATGTCGGGGTAGTTGACGACGCGCGTGATGACGCCGCCCTCCCACACCGACACGGCGGCGTGCTGCAGGCGCATGGGACCCGGGCTGCCGGCTGAGCGCGCGACCTGGGTGGCTACGGCGAAGACGACGTCTTGGCCGAGATCGACCACTTCATCGGCCCTCATCGAGAACTCCTCGAAAGCGCCGATCCAATCTTCGAAGAAGGACCTGATCGCCGACAGGCCAACGTAGGTGCCGAGGCCCCAAGGCGCCATGTCGAAGACCGACTCGGGACCGTAGAAGCTCAGCATCCACTCGTAGTCTCCGCTGTCGGCAGCTTCGAACGATCGCCGCGCCTGCTCGACTGCGCTCGCGGTGATGTGTTCCTGGGACATTCCCTCTATCTACCTTCTATCAGGCCCGGCAAGAAGCGGGCAGTCTCGCGGACACCGGACGGCGGACCTGGCGGAGCTCAGGAGGAGTGCAGCGGCACGACGTCGCGGCGCGCATCCTGGGGCGCCAGCGATTCCAGGTGCTCGCAGAGCAGCTCGACGACACGGGGGTCGAACTGGGTGCCGGCGTGACGGCGCAGCTCGGATATCGCGTCGGCGTGCGAGCGGGAGGTCTGATACGGCCGCTCGGAGACCATCGCGTCGTACGCGTCGCAGGCGGCGATGATCCGCGCGCCGAGCGGGACCTCCTCCCCGCGCAGGCGGTCGGGATAGCCCTCGCCGTCCCACCGCTCGTGACTCGTGCGGACGAGGCGAGCGACGTTTCGCAGGGCCGGTGCGACGTGCAGGATCCGCTCGCCGATGACCGTGTGCTGGCGCATGAACTGCCGCTCACCCTCCGAGAGTGGCCCGGCTCGGTGCAGGATCTCTTCCGGAACGGCGAGCTTTCCGATGTCGTGCAGTTCTGCCGCTCGGCGCAGCTCATCGAGCTCCTCGGAGTCCATGCCGTACTGGCGCCCGATCTCGACGGCCAGGACGCCGACGTCGTGGACGTGGTCGTGCAGCGTCGGTTCGCGCTCGGTCAGCAGCTGCATCAGCACGCTCTGGGTCTGCGAGTGATTGGCGCGCCGGGACCCCTTGTCCGCGTACATGCGTTTGTCCGCCAGGCTCAGCGCGGCCGTCAGGCTGTCGGCCTCCTCGGGGAGGATCACGGTGCCGCAGGAAGCCGCCACCGTGAAGCCGCTTCCCTGCTCTGAGAGCGCCGCCTTGGCGTCGGAGACGAGCACCTGACCGGGCCGGTGCGCTCCGGCGAGCAGTGCGCAGAACTCGTCTCCGCCGAGACGGTACGCCTGGCCGTGACCGTGGACCGCGACGGCGAGCGAGGTGCCGAGGCGTCTCAGCATCACGTCGCCCGCGGCGTGTCCGAAGGTGTCGTTGTAGCGCTTGAAGCCGTTCAGGTCGAAGAAGACGAGCGTCCAGAGGCGGCCGTCGGCGCCGCCGTCGAGCAGGCCCGTGAGGTCTTGGAGCAGCCGCCGCCGGTTGCCGAGCCCGGTCAGCGCGTCCGTGATCGCGTCGCGTGTCTGGCGCTCGAGCATCCGTGCGTTCTCGAGGTAGGTGAACACCGCGCGCGCGCCCACCGCAAGCAGTGCGCCCGTCGCAAGGCCGATCTCGAGCGGGCTCAGGGGGTTCGCGGAGGCGCTCACCAGCACGCCGAGCGCGACAAGGCCGAAGGCGATCGGGATCGCGACGGCGGCGGCGCCGGTGAGCGGCGCCCGCCTGGCCCGCGACGCCGGCTGCCAGGCCGCGAGCGCGAGGATCGCCATCGAGGCCGGCCACATCGTGTCGAGGATGCGTCCGGCGACGTATGTGCCCTTCGCTTCCTGGTAAAGGAACACCATGTCCGCTCCCGCGAGCACGGCGGTCCCCATCGCCAGCACCAGCCACTGGCGCCCGGGGCGCCAGCCGGCGAGCGCGAAGCCGACGGCGAGGAAGACGAGCAGCAGGCAGTCGCACAGCAGGTAGGCGAGGTTGATGGTCACCGCCGCGGAGTTGCCGCTGTGCGCGCCGTGCAGCGCCGGGAAGATCAGGACGGCGCCGATCGCCGCGAGCGTCAGGCCCACGACGAGGCCGTCGAGCCACAGCGCCGGGCCCGCTTGGCGGAAGTGGGTGCGCATCAGCAGCAGCAGGCCGCAGTAGAGCGCCGGGTACATGGCGAAGTAGAACGCGTCCGCCAGCGAGGGGTAGGGCGGGTTCGCGACGTTGTCCAGCCATACCGTCCAGACGAGGTCGGCAGCCGACCATGCGAGCAGGCCGAGGCAGATCACCAGCCACGCCGCTCGGTCCTCGCGCCTTCGCAGGACCCGCGCCGCGCAGACGCCGACGGCGACGAACTCGACGGTCGTGTAGACGCCGTCCTTCGTGAAGCCATCGAGCGCGGGACCGCCCAATCCGAAGAGCGCGTGCAGCGCTTGGAAGCCCAGACCGATCGCCATCGCGACGAAGGCGAGGGCGACGGCGCGTGATCTTGTGTCGAGTAGGGGCATCTGTCGGGCGGCTGCGGCCGCCTACCGTCAACATCGACGTCAACGGCGGCCGGCTTAGCCGCCCAGCCCGTCGCTGGACGGGTCGACGGCGCGCCCTAGATCGGGCTCAGCATGAGCGTCGCGTCGGAGCGCAGCGTCTGCACGCCCTCGGCTTTCAACACGCGAGCGAACTCGTCGATCCTGCGTCTCTGGCCCGTGACGGTGAAGAGAACCTGCGTCGTGAGCAGGTGGGGGTGCTCGGTGATCTTGACCTCGAGCCCATGCTCCTTCGCCCAGTCGAGCAGCGACCGCTCGAAGCTGGCGCGGATCAGCTTGCCCGCGCTGGCGACGAGCGTTCGGGTTTCGACGGCGTCGGCGTCGACCTCGGCCCGCTGCTCGCTGCGGAGCTCCTCGGCGCTGAGCGGCGGATCGATCTGCCGCCACTCCTCGCGCTCCTCGTCCCAGTGGCTGAGTGCGATGCGTGCCCCGATCCCGTCGCGCTCGAGCACGCGTTCGATCGCGCTGCGGGCGGCGCGAATCTCCTCCTCGCCGGCGGCGTAGGCGAACAGCACGTTGCCGTCGTGCGAGATCACGGCGTCGCTCGGGAGCTCCGCCTCGATCTCCTCGACCACGTCGGGTCCGCGGAGCCTGCCCAGCACGCGGTCGAGCGAACCGCGCCTGTCGTCGGCATCGAGCTCGGCCGTGAGCCGCCAATTCTCGTCGTCTGCCACCTGTCTCCGATCGCGTGTGGGGCGACCGATACTAACGTCCGCGATCTGCAGCCAGCCCCACGCGCCGGACGCGGCGCCGCGGTCAGCGCGCCTGCGCGTACCCTTTCAGGCCGCCGAAGTCGAGCATCACGCACGCCTCATCGCCGACGATCCACGCGTCGTGCCCCGGGGGCATGTGGAACGTGTCGCCCGGCCCGAACTCGCGCTCGGTGCCGTCGTCCATCCGCAGCGCCATCCTGCCCTGCATGACGTAGCCGATGTGCTCCACCTGGCAGGAGTCCGTTCCGGCGATCGGCTTCACGTTCTCCGACCATCGCCACCCGGGCTCGAAGGTGCCACGCCCGATCGCGTGCCCGTTCAGGTCGACGAGATCGACGCGGCCTCTCCCGTCGGTGAACTCGCGCACCTCATCGGGGCTCTCGAAGCGCTTGCCGGCAAGCTGTGCCATCTCTGTCCTCCCTACCTCGCGGTCCCACTGTGCGACCGACCATACGCCCGCCCGAGCCGATCAGCAAGGCCTCCGGGCCGCCGCGGTGACAGCGAGCAGGCTCAGACGCCGGCACGCATGCTGCAGCTCGCCGCGCAGCTCCGTATCATCTCTTCGGCAAACGGAGACGGAGTTCACGTTCCATGACAAGCCTCTCGCCTCGCGCCAAGAACATCGCCCTTCTCCTGCTCGCGATGACGCAGTTCGTGATCGTCATCGACGCCTCGATAGTGAACATAGCGCTGCCCTCGATCGGCCGCGCGCTGAGCTTCTCCCAGACCGACCTCTCGTGGGTCGTCAACGCCTACACGCTGACCTTCGGCGGATTCCTGCTGCTCGGCGGGCGGCTCGCCGACCTGATGGGCAGGCGGCGGATGTTCATGGTCGGGCTGGTGGTCTTCTCGCTCGCCTCGCTCGCGGGCGGGCTCGCGCAGTCCGAGGCCTGGCTGATCGCCGCTCGCGCCCTGCAGGGGCTCGGTGGGGCGCTCGTCTCGCCGGCGGCGCTCTCGATCATCACGACGACGTTCGCCGAAGGTGGGGAGCGAAACCGGGCGCTCGGAGTGTGGGGCGCGGTCGCGGGCGCCGGCGGAGCGGCCGGGGTGCTCCTCGGCGGCGTGCTGACGAGCGGCCTGTCCTGGCGCTGGGTGCTGTTCGTGAACGTCCCGATCGGACTGCTGTGCACGTTCCTCGCGCCGCGGGTTCTGCTCGAGAGCCGAGCCGAGGTGGAGACGAGGAGCTTCGACCTGCCGGGCGCCGTGACCGTGACCGCGGGGCTCTCGCTGCTCGTGTACGCCCTCGTCGACGCGGTCAACGCCGGCTGGGGCTCCGCGGCGACGCTCGGAAAGATCGCCGCGGCACTGGTGCTGCTCGCCACCTTCATCGCGATCGAGCGCCGCCAGCGCGCGCCGCTGATGCCGTTCTCGATCTTCCGCCTGCGGACGCTCCGCGGCGCGGACACCGTCGCGCTCCTGATCGGGATGTCGCTCTTCTCGATGTTCTTCTTCGTCTCCCTGTACATGCAGCAGGTGCTGCATTACTCGGCCCTCAAGGCCGGCCTCTCCTACCTGCCGCTCGCCTTCGGCATCATCATCTCGGCCGGCGGAGCCTCGGCCGCGGTCACGCGCTTCGGCTTCAAGCCGGTGCTGATAACAGGACTGCTGTTCGTCGCCGCGGGACTGTTCTGGTTCTCGCAGGTGCCGCCGCATGGCGGGACGTTCGCCGCCGACGTGCTCGGCCCCTCGCTGCTCGCCGCCGTCGGCCTGGGGCTCTCGTTCGTCCCGGTGACGATTGCCGCGGTGACGGGCACTCGGCCGCACGAGGCGGGGCTCGCGTCGGGGCTCGTCAACACCGCGCAGCAGGTGGGCGGCGCCCTCGGCCTGGCGATCCTCGCGACCGTCGCGAACAGCCGGACCAAGGCACTGCTGCACGCGGGCGGGCACGACCTCGCCTACGCGCTGACGAAGGGGTTCGAGCGCGCGTTCCTCGTCGGCACGGGCTTCGCCCTCGTCGGGGCCCTGCTCGCGATCGTGCTGATCTCCTCGCGCGACAGCCGCGAGCATTCGCTCGCCGCCAGGGGTGGGCAGGCGGCGGCGTCATCGGCCGCCGGATGAGCTCGCCCGCGGCGAGCGAGACGCGCTCCGCGGGCCCGGGCTGACGGCGATAGGGTGAGCCCGATGGAGCTGCGACCGTTCGCGCGCACCGGCGTCCAAGTCAGCCCGCTGTGCCTCGGCGCGATGATGTTCGGCGGCTGGGGCGAGAGTGATCACGACACGGCGATCCGGATCATCGATCGGGCGCTCGACGAGGGGATCAACTTCATCGACACGGCCGACGTCTACTCCCGCGGCGAGTCCGAGCAGATCGTCGGCAAGGCGCTCGCCGGCGGCCGGCGCGAGCACGTCGTGCTGGCGACGAAGTTCCACGGCAGGATGGGCGAGCACCCCAACGAAGCCGGCAACTCGCGGCGCTGGATCATGCGGGAGGTCGAGGCCTCGCTGCGGCGACTGCAGACCGACTGGATCGATCTGTACCAGGTGCATCGCTGGGACCCGTGGACCGATCACGAGGAGACGCTCGGCGCGCTCTCCGACCTCGTTGCGCAGGGCAAGGTCCGCTACGTCGGCTCCTCGACCTTCCCCGCGGCGCAGATCGTGCGGGCGCAGTGGGTCGCCGCCGATCGCAGGCTCGAGCGCTACGTCTCCGAGCAGCCGCCGTACTCGATCCTCGTGCGGGGCGTCGAGGCCGACGTGCTGCCGACATGCCTGGAGCACGGCATCGGCGTGATCCCCTGGAGTCCGCTCGCCGGCGGCTGGCTCTCGGGGCGCTGGCGCAAGGGCGCCGAGGAGCTGACCTCGCGGCGCTCGGCGATGATCCCCGAGCGATACGACCTCTCGCTGCCGGCCAACCAGGCCAAGCTCGAGGCGGCGGACGCGCTCGCACGCCTCGCGCAGGACGCCGGCATCTCGCTGATCCAGATGGCGCTCGCGTTCGTCATCCGCCACCCGGCGGTGAGCTCCGCGATCATCGGCCCGCGGACGATGGAGCAGCTCGAGTCCCAGCTCGGCGCCGCCGAGGTCGTCCTCGACGATGCGCTCCTGGATCGCATCGACGAGATCGTCCCGCC
>DASZIU010000135.1:0-17675 GCA_035948815.1 Solirubrobacteraceae bacterium
CAGATGGGCGCCGCGCTGATCGACGGCATCCAATCCGGGGGCGTGATCGCCGACGCCAACATCTACACGGCGAACAACCAGGAGGGGATCGACCCGACGGGCCTCTCCGGCATGCCGGGCTCGCCCCTCGGGGCCTCGACGGTCGGCAGCCGCTACCTGATAAACGCGAACGTCGACGAACGGACGCTGCGCGAAATCTACCTGCCGCCCTTCGAGGCGGCCGTCAAGGACGCCCACGTGGGCACCGTGATGTGCGCCTACAACCTCGTCAACGGCACCTACAACTGCGAGAACGGCCCACTGCTGAACGGGATCCTGAAGCAGGAATGGGGCTTCCCGGGCGCGGTCCTGAGTGACTACGGAGCCTCGCACGACACGGTCGCATCGCTTCAGAACGGGCTCGACTTCGAACCCTGGCCGGGAGCCGCCTACGCGGAAGCACCCGTGACGGCCGCCGTCGACAGCGGTCTCGTGACCCAGGCGCAGCTCGACGACCACGTGCGGCGCTACCTGCGAACGCTGTTCGCGTTCGGCGTCTTCGATCGCCCCGCGTTCACCGAAGACGAAGCCCAGATCGACAAGGCCGGCCACGCCACCGCCGCCAGGCAGATCGAGGAAGGCGCGATCTCCCTGCTCGAGAATCGCGGATCGATCCTCCCCCTCGAAGCCACCCACCTGAAGTCGATCGCCGTGATCGGAAAGCTCGGGAACTCCTTCCTCACCGGAGGCGGTTCCTCGGCCGTAAAGCCCTACGCGTCGGTCACGCCCCTGCAGGGCATCGTCGAACGCGCAGGCCCGGGCGTCCACGTCACCTACGACGAAGGCGCCAACCCCGCCGCCGCGGCCGCGCTCGCGAAGAGCAGCGACGTCGCGATCGTCGTGGCCGGCAACTACCAGACCGAGGGCGCCGACCTCAACTGCCTCACGCTCGAGTGTCCCAACGCGTACGGCAACCAGGACGCCCTCATCCAGCAGGTGGCCGAAGCCAACCCGAACACGATCGTCGTCCTCGAGACGGGCGGTCCCGTCCTGACCCCATGGCGCAATCAGATCAGGGGCCTGGTCGACGCCTGGTATCCAGGCGAGCAGGGTGGCACCGCGCTCGCCCGCGTCCTCTTCGGCGACGCCAACCCGAGCGGGCACCTGCCGGTCACCTTCCCTCAGTCCGAAGCCGAAGAGCCCACGGCGGGCGACCCGAGCTCCTATCCCGGGGTCGCCAACAACGAGACCTACAAGGAGGGCGTCCTCGTCGGCTATCGCTGGTTCGACGCCAACGCGCTTCAACCGGCATTCCCGTTTGGCTTCGGCCTCTCCTACACGAGCTTCTCCTACCGCCGGCTGCACATCGGCGCGACGCCCGGCGGCGCGACCGTCACGGCAACGGTGACGAACGTCGGCCGGCGGACCGGCGCGGCCGTGCCGCAGCTCTACGTCGGCCTTCCCTCGCCCGCCGGCGTCCGCGAGCCGCCGGCCCAGCTCAAGGGCATGCAGAAGCTCACCCTCGCCCCCCGGCAGAGCGCTCAGGTCAGCTTCCCGCTCGACGCCCGCTCGCTCTCCTACTGGGACACGACAACGCGCGCCTGGCGGGTGATCAGCGGCTGCGACCAGGTGCTCGTCGGTGCGTCATCACGCGAACCGCTGCTCGTGGGTCTGTTGGCGGTCAACGGCGCCCGCTGCCCGCACGGGGGAGCAAGCATCAACCTCCCGTAGCTGCCCGTGCCCGGCGACGCGGGCCGAGTCACGCCTGCTTGCTCCCGCGGGGCCTGTGCGAGGTCCCCGCCACCTGCGCGGCAACGCGCTCGCCGAGGCGCCGCAGCAGCTCCTGCTCCCTCGCACGCCCGAGCCTGCCGGCCGCGACCGCGGCATCCAGAGCACGCCTGCGCGCCGATAGCAGGGCGGCGGTCAGCCCGGCCGCCGACTTTCCCGGGATCGCGCCGGCGATCTGGGCCAGCGTGTGCGGTCGCCCGAGCTCGCGCCGCAGGCGGGCGCTCGGGATGCCGAGATAGGCCGCCGCGGCCGCAAGGCCCTGGTCGCGGGGGCGGCCCGAGGGAGCGCCGGCGTGGCCCGCCGCCTGCACTCGTTCGGTCACGAGCGCTCGCAGCCGCGAGGCTCTCGCGTTCGCCGCGGCGGCCGTGATGGACCCCGCGGCCACCGCGGCCCGCAGACGCGCGAGCCTCACGGCGAGGATCGCGTCGATCAGGCCTGCGCTCGATCTGCCAGCGGTCGCGTCTGCGACCCGCGTCAGAGACTCGCCCGAGCGCACCCGGCGGCGCAGCTCTGCCCGCTTCAGGCCGAGGTAGCTGGCCGCGGCCGAGATCTCACCAAGCGAGCGCTGCGCGGCCGCGGCGCGCCTTGACGGCGAGGCACTCTGGTCGCCGGTCACCTCCAGGAGCGCCACCGTGACGCCGCCCAGCACGACGGCGGCGGCGGCGCCGGTAGCGGCGAGCTTCTGTCTGGGCCTCAGATTCATATGATGCGAACAGTTCGAGTTGCCATCGCACTCCCGCGGCCCTCGCCGGATCGTGCACGGCTTCCGGTTTCCCCCTGAAGGCACGCCTGAATCCGTGCCGCATCTCAGACGCCGGTCTGCGGAGGCGAACCTTGCCAGCCAGCCGAGATCCATGCTAGAGTCCGGCCCTAATTCCTCCGGGGGGACTCGGGGGGTGCCTTTCGGCACGCAAAAGTTCGGGGCCGCGCGTGAGCGTCGCCTGCTGCGCAGGTAGCAGCTGGTTGTACCCCGAACCCAACGTCTCGAATGGTTGGGAGGATGGAAGTAAGCGAGGCCATACTTTCGTTGACCGAAACCAGCCCTCGGGCTGGATAGGAGGAAGCACAGGGATGAGACAGCTTATGAGGCCGCTTGGACTCGTGGCCGTAGCGTGTGCGTTTGCCCTCTCCGCGACGCCCGCGCTGGCCCACGAATTCACCGCGAGCCACCCCGGCAAAACGCGTGGAAAGGCGTTCAACGGCAGCGTCCAGGAATGGACCTTCCAGAACATCAAAGTCGCTTGCCTTGCGGCCATGACCAAAGGCGCCGTGAACTCCACGAACTCGAAAACGCTCTACGACGAAGTCCGCTACAGCAAATGCGCGACGAAGGCCAGGGTTGGGTCGGAAGAGATCGACCTGCACACGACATTCAAGACCCCGGTCGATTTCGAATACCACGCCAACGGGTTCGCCGAACTCGGTGCCGAAAGCACCGCGGAAGTGGCCCTCGTGACGCCGAGCGCGATCGAACTGAAAATCCCCTCGATCAAGTGCACGATCGAAATCCCGCCGCAGACGATCCCCGTCAAGGCTGAAACAAAACCGAACGGCGAATACAACGCCGTCGGCTACAAAACCGAAGAATTCGAAACGAAACAGATTCATCGGTTCCCGAGCGGCTTCCAGAAAAAGGTCGAGATCGAAAACGCACTGACCAAAATCGAATGGATCTTCACCGAAGGCCAGTGCAGCGAATTCAAAAAAACCGAAGCGAAAAACGGGATCTACAAAGGCAACCTGATCGATGAAGTCATCGGCGGGGACCTCTCGTTCGAATAAGGCCGGACGAGACAGGGCCTAGGCCCAGAGATTGAAACTGGAGCGGGCGCCGAGAGGCGCCCGCTCTGTTTGTCCCGCCAAGGTCGCCGAGCCGGCCGTCAGTCGTGACGGTCCTCGGAGAGCACGGGCAGGCTGTCGCCCGCCTGCTTGGAGCGGTACATCGCCGCATCCGAGCGTCTGACGAGCTCTTCGGCGCTTGTGCCGTCGGCGCCCGTGCAGGCAACGCCCACGCTTGCTCCGATCTGCACGCTCCCGCCGGAGAGGTCGAATGGCCGGCGCAGCGAGTCGGAGATCCGCTGGGCGACCTGCATCGCGATGTGACGGCCCGGAATGTCCCTCAGGAGGACGAGGAACTCGTCGCCGCCGAGACGCCCGACGTCGTCGTTGGCACGGCTCGCCACCTTCAGGCGTTCGGCGACGAGCGCGAGCAGCTCGTCTCCCGCGGCGTGGCCGAGCGAGTCGTTGACGGGCTTGAACTTATCGAGGTCCACGTAGACGACGCCGATCTCCGGCGAGCCATCCAGCTCGAGCTCCTGCTGGACCGCGCTGAGGATCGACGCGCGGTTGCGACAGCGGGTGAGCGAGTCGAAGGTCGCGCGTTTCTCGAGCTCGCGGCGCGCGCGGGCGCTGTCGGTGACGTCCAGGACGCAGACGATCGCCCCGCTGACCTCCCCGGTCGGGCGCAGCAGCGTCCGCAGGGTCATCAGCGCGTGCTTCCAGACTCCCGAGCGCAGCACGATGTCGACCTCGATTTCGCGGTCCACACCCGTCTCGAGCACTTCGCGGAGAGCGGCGTCGAAGACGGCCCGTCCCTCGTCGGTGAGCGTCCGCAGGATCGCGGTCCCGCGGGGCGCCTCCTCGCCCTCCTCCGAGCACGATCCGGGCGCGCTCTCGCCATGGGACGACCCCGACCCGTGGAGGATGCTCAGCAGGCGGGCGTTGTGGTAGACGGCGTCGCCGTCGACATCGAGCTGCAGCAGCCCCACCGGCATCGCCTCGGTGAGGCGGCGGAGCAGCTCCTCGCGCTCCTGCAGCGCTTCCTGCGCGCTCATCTCGGCTGTCACGTCGATCAGCTCGACGAGCACGTAGTTGCGGTCCGGCTCGTTGAGGAAGTTGTGGAGCGTCGTGTCCACCCAGACCCAGCTTCCGTCCTTGCGCTTGCGGCGCAGGCGCGTCTGCTGGGCGCGGCGCGTGGACAGCGCCGCCAGCCAACCCTCGACGGCCCGCCCCTGATCGTCCGGATGGATCTGGTCGAGGACCGAGTTTCCGATCAGCTCCTCGGGCATGTAGCCGAACATCTGCGTGAAGGCGTCGTCGGACTCGATCACCCGGGCGTTTTCGTCCTCGAGCAGGGTCGCGAAGCGGGGCGTCGCCGGCTCGACCTCGCGGATCTCGCCCGACTCGTCAGGTTCCTCTGCGCCGGGCAGGATCACGCAGAGCACGACCTCGTGGATCTCGCGCACATCGAGGAAGTGCAGCGTCACCCACGTCGTCGGCTTGTCGAGCATGCGCACGGGTCCCGCCGCTGCGCCTTCCTCCTGTGCCCGCATCCAGAGCTCGACGACTTTTTTCCGGTCCTCGGCGACGACTCCGTCGAACACCGCGCGTCCCTCGATCGCCGCCTGGCCCCAGACGCCGACCGTCTGGGGGATCGGCACGATCAGCCCGTTGCCCGACAGTCCGCAGACGAGCGCGTCGGGATGCTCTCGGAGCAGCGCCTCGGCCGCACGGGCGACGTTTTCGACCTGGTCGCGGTTGTCAACGGAACTCGACATGGGGACTCGAGACGCCGCGCTCGCAAAGGGGGATTGCATTCGTTTCACGCTCCGGCGACTCTCCGCGCAGCATCGGCCACGCGGCCGATGAGAGTTGAGCCCGGGGTGGGCCCGTGGACGACTGACCGAGGGCGCCGGCGCCCGCGTGGCGCGGCGTCCACGCGGGCGCGCGCAGCCGCGCCGGAGCCCCAGCCGCCCGATGCACAGCCGTCGTCAAACGGCGCCAGCGGAACCCCCTGGTCGTGCTCGCGCATGCCGAGCTCGTAGGCGGCGCCGTGCGGGCTTGCGAGCATGAGCGGCGCAGCTGCGCCGGGTGTGCGCACGCTCAGCGCGAGCTCGGAGATCGAGCAGTTGACGACGTCGTGGTCCCCTCCGCCGGGGTCGCTGTAACGCCAGCCGGCGGCGGCCCCCGAAGGGACCCGCACGCTTGCCGCGACGCTCACGCCGCCCTCACCCGAGAGCGTCAGCTCGCAACCCTCGGCGCTCTCGGCGACCTCAAGGCCCCTGGAGCCGAGCCCTCCGAGGCGCAGCCGGCGGCCGTCGATCGAGAGCGCGCCGTTGGCCACCCAGGGAGTGAGCCGGCCGGCGAGCCTCACGCGTCCGAGCACCACATCCAGCCAGGCCGCCGGCGCACCCTCGAAGGCCAGGCCATGGAGCCAGATCCATCGCTCGGCATGCTCGGAGCCCCAGTTGTGGCCGACCATCCCCGGCCATGAGTCGAGCTGGATCGGATCGCGCCCCTCGACGTCCACCGTGCCCTCGAACTCGGCGATCGGCATCGGGCTCGTCGCCTTCGTCCGCGGCAGCGGCGCACGGTAGAGCCAGCTTCGCGGCAGATGCCGCAGCTCGCCGTCGCGTGGGCGGAAGCGAAGCGACCACCGCGCGCCTCCGCAGCGCCCGTGCGCCTCTCCGGGGCCGATCAGGCCGCCCTGCCCATCCTCGGGGCTCTCGCCGACGGCGATCCACGCGCCCCGCGGCGACCTCGGCGGCCCGGCCGTGAGCTTGTGCATGAACGGGCGGCCGGCTCGCGCGTCGAAGATCGTGCACCACACCGAGCCCTTCGGCTCGCTGCCGGGCGCCTTCTGGACCGTGTTGCGTATCCAGATGCCGACCGGCTCGCTGGGCGAGACCGCCCGCAGGTAGAAGGACTCGTACATCCCCGCGCGCGCAGGCGTCGACGGGAAGATCGGCCCCGTGTGCATCGGGCTCGATCGTAGCCCGTTGCCGATACCTGAGAGGATCCCGTCCAATGAGGCGAGAGCCGCTAGTACACCTGCCCGACGCTCTCACCCACCCGCATCCGCGCGCGGACGCGAGATTCCTGATGGGCGTCGACGGCGGCGCCACCAAGACGCTCGCCGCGGTCCTGGACATGGACACGCACGATGTCCATCTCGGGCATGCGGGCCCGAGCAACCAGGATGCGGTCGGGGCGACGGCGGCCGTGCGCGCCCTCCTGGAAGCGGCCGACGACGCGCTCGCCGGCGCGGGGATCTCACCCGAGCGCCTGGCCGCGGCCGTGCTCGCGATCGCCGGCACCGACACGGAGGCGATCGAGCGAAACGTGCGCGCCGTGCGCACCGAGGACTGGCTCGTCGTGAACGACGTCGTCGCCGCCTGGGCGACAGCCACCGGCACGGGCCCGGGGATCGCCGTGGTCGCCGGGACGGGCTCGAACGTCTTCGGCGTCGGCCCTCACGACCGCCCGTGGCGTGCCGGGGGCTGGGGCCACCTGCTCGGCGACGAGGGCTCGGCCTACTGGATCGGCGTGCAGTCGATCAAAGCCGCCCTCAGCGACCGCGAGGCCTCGGGTCCGCCCACCGCGCTGAGCGACGTGGCGCCGGCCTTCTTCGGGCTGGAGAGCGTCGAGCGGCTCGCCACCCACGTCTACTCCAAGCCGCTGACCAAGGGCGAGATCGCCGCGCTCGCGACGGAGACGGCGAGGCTCGCGAACGAGGGCGACGAGGTCGCGCGCGAGCTCTTCGTCCGTGGCGCCAGGGCCCTGAGCGGGCAGGTCCGAGCAGTGATCGAGCAGGCCGAGCTCCGAGGGAGCTTCCCCGTCGGCCTGATCGGCGGGGTCTTCCGCTCCGGGCCCGTCTTCCTCGATCCCTTCACGGAGGCCGTTCAAGCGCTCGCGCCCGAGGCACGCGTCGCCTGCGTCGAGATGGCGCCTGCCGGCGGCAGCCTGCTCCTCGCCGCGCGGGCGTGCGGCCGGGCGCAGACGCTCGAGACCGCCCGTCTCTCGCGCGTGCTCGACGAGGCGCTCGCCAGGCAGCCGGTCTAGCCGCGGGGGCCCGCGTGCGCGCCGATGTGCGCCTCGATCGTGCTCCGGCCGGCGATGCCGTCGGTGCCCGGGCACGCGAGCCTCAGCGCCGCCGCCGCTCCCGCGAACGCCGCCGCGTCCTTGACCCCCCGTCCCTCGTGCAGCGCGACGAAGAAGGCCGCGGCGAACACGTCGCCCGCCCCGAGGTCCTCGCCCGCCTCCCCGCTCGGCGTCGCCGGCGCCGCGAGCGTCTCGCCGCCCGGCATCAGGATCGTCGTCGGGCGATGTCCGGCCGTCACGGCGACCACGGCGCCGCTCTGAAGCGCCCGAGCGACCAGCTCCTCGCAGCTGCTCCGCTCGACCTCGCTGATCACGACCGCGTCGCAGCCCTCGCCGCGCCGGGCAGGCGCCGGCGCCGGCGAGACCTCGCCGCCCCCGGGCGGCCATTGCCTGGCGAGTCCCTGCGGCGTCAGCCCGATGAAGTCGGCCTGTCCACGCCAGCGCCCCGGGAGCTCCTGCGCGACCGGAGCGAGATGGAGGATCGCCGTCTCGATCCTCGTCTCGCCCTCCATCGCCCCGGCCCAGGCAAGCAGCTGCTGCCTGCGCTCGCTGCCCGAGCCGTGCGTGCCGAGCGTGGTGGTCTCGAGCGCGGGCTGGATCGAGAGCTCGAGCTCGCCCCGGTAGGGCTCGAGCAGGCGCTCGATCTCGTGCTCGACGCCGCGCGTGAGCAGATGGGCGCGCAGACCCAGCCGGCCGGCCTGCAGCGCGCTGTAGAACGCGCTTCCACCCGCCTGTCGCGTGCCGTCGGGCAGGACATCGACGGTCACGTGGCCGACCGTCGTGTAATCGAATCGTCCCGGCGGCTGCGCGCCGCGCTCCGCGCCTGTGGCACGATGACCCGGCCCGGGTCCGGCCGCGGCGCGGCGTTGATTGGCCTGCACCGCACATCCGTATACCAAATCGAACCGCCCCGGCGAATGTTCTGGTGCACTGAACCGCGATGACCCTGCGACTCCCACGCATCCGCGCGCGCCGCGCATGCCTCGCCATGGCCGCGCTCGCGCTCGTCGTCGCCGTACAGCCGCGCGCCGCCCACGCGGCCTCCGGGCCGGCGTCTCGCTACCCGGCCGGAGCCACACGGCCTCTGCTCCTCGCGCGCCCGTCGGACCCCCTCTCGGCGAGGACGCGAGCGGGAGCGCGCGGGCGTGCGGGCGCGCGGCGACCCTCCCGCGGGCGGCGCAGACCGCGCAAGCCGGCCCTGCGCGGCAACCCGGCACGCGCCCTGCTCGCATTCCAGGCCATGCAGAGTCACTACTACCTCCCCGGCTCGGGCCTCTACATCGGCGAACCGTTCTCCTACCTGTGGCCGTTCTCCCAGGCCCTCGCCGCGACGGTCAGCATCGCCGAGATCCCGCACTTGCCGAGCTCCTTCGCCAGCGAGCTTAACGCCCGCCTCGTGGGCCTCGGCTCCTACCTGGACACGAACAACTCCGGAGCTCCAGAAGGCGTCTACACGAGCACGCTCGCCGCCTTCGACGGGACCGTCGCACCGCCCGCCGGGCCCGGCGGCACCAAGTACTACGACGACAACGACTGGATCGGGATCGAGCTCGTTCGCGCCTATGAGCTCACCCACAACCGTGCCGCGCTCACCAGCGCAGAACAGGTGATGTCCTTCGAGATGGCAGGCTGGGACACGGTCGCCGAACACGCCTGTCCCGGCGGGATCCCGTTCTCGAACTCCGCCGAAAACACCGATCGCAACACCGTCACGACGGCCCCGGCGGCGGAGCTCGGCGCCCAGCTCTACCGCGTCACCCACAACCTCCAATACCTCCAGTTCGCCAAGCAGGCCTATCAGTGGGTCCGCACCTGCCTGCTCACGCCGGCTGGGCTGTACGCCGATCACATCAGCCCCAAGGGCGTCGTCGAACCGACTCTCTGGAGCTACAACCAGGGAGCGATGATCGGCGCCGGCGCGCTGCTCTACGAGGCGACCGGGGAAGGCTCCTACCTGTACGACGCCCGGCAGACCGCCCGGGCGGCGCTCGCCTACTTCACGCCGGAACGGCTGGCGCTCGAGATCCCGTTCTTCCCGTCGGTCTACTTCCGCAACCTCATGTACCTGGACTCGATCACCCACGACCCGCCCGGCCGGCGGATCGCCCAGCCCTACGTCGACTACGCATGGCAGCACCTGCGCCAGGCCAACGACCTCTTCGTCTGGGGCTCGCCACCCTCCGCCCAGCTGCTCGTGCAGGCCGCGATCGCCCAGATCTACGCGCTGCTCGCCTCCCCGCCGAGCACCTACTTCTGATCGCCCGAGCCCGACGACGGCAAGGCGAGCTCCCGGAGGCGGCCCCGAAGCAGCTAGGCTCTCGCGGTGAGCGACGCGACGAACCTGACCACGGCCGAGGGCCTTCAGGTGCTGCAGGACGAGCTCGCGACGCTCGAGGGAGAGGGGCGCCGGCAGATCGCCGAGCGGATCAAGACGGCTCGCGAATGGGGAGATCTCAGCGAGAACAGCGAGTACCACGACGCCAAGAACGACCAGGCGCACCTCGAGACCAAGATCGCGCGCCTGCGAGAGAAGATCGCCGGCGCGGTGGTCGTCGAGGAGGGCTCTGCCAGGCGGACCGGGGTGGTCGGGCTCGGCTCCACCGTCGTGATCCGCTCCGAGGACGGCGCCGAGCAGACGTGGCGCATCGTCAGCTCCCATGAGGCGGACGCGCGCGAGGGTCGGCTGTCGGCCGAATCGCCCGTCGCCGTCGCCATGCTGGGGCGCTCGGCGGGCGAGGACATCGCGGTCTCGCTGCCGAGAGGCAGCCGCAGGCTGACGATTCTCAGCGTCGCCTGAGCCGGCGCTCCCGCCGCGCGTAGTCGTCACGGATGCGGGCCACGAACGCCTTCGGCCGCCGTCTGTAGATGCGCTCCCCGGCACGAAGCGCGCCACGGCGCAGCACTCGCCGGCGGCGCCGCACGGCCTTCAGCAGCGCCCGACGCGGACCACGGCCGAGCACGAGCCGGCGGTCTGAGCGAATGCGCTCTGCGAAAACGGCCAGGTCGTGGTCCTCGCCCAGCGCTTCGCCGAGCGAGTCCGCGCGGGCGGCCAGCCGGTGGATGCGCCCCGCCGCTCCCCGACCGCGCCTCTGCTTGCGCCGGCGACGCGGTCCCGGCAGGTGAAGCGACCCGTCGCCGTCCGGATCGGCGCGCTCGAGCATTTCAGCCGCATGCCGCAGGTCCTTGACGCGTTTGCGCCATTCGTGCATCGTCCGGGCGCGGTCGCCCTTGCCGCTGGCGGCCCGCTCGAAGCGTTCCCTGCCCTGCTTGTAGATCCTGAGGAGACCGGCTGCGGCGAGCTCCATTCCGGGAGCGTCGCGAAGCTCCCACTGAAGGACCCGTGAGCGCATCGGGCGAAGCTCCCGGATCACCTCCGCGCGTGCCGCGACGTCCTCGAGCAGCCTCGATGTGGCCCGGTTGCGCTCATCCACGAGCTGGTCGCGCAGCGCCTTCATGCTGCGGCGCCGCCCGAGCTTCTTCGGGTTGCGCTCGAGGAGAGCCTCGAGCGTTCCGACCATCACCTCGCCTTCGCGTGCGACCGCCAGCCGGCGTCCGGCGTCGCGCAGCACGGTGCTCTCGCGGGCGAAGGCGCCGTCGGGGAGCTCGTCGCGCAAGAGCCTCATGAGCGCGCGCAGTCGCTTGAGGGCCTTGCGCGTCTCGTGCACGGCGCGCGCCGGCTCAGGCCCGTCGATCCCCCGCTCGAGGTGAGCGAGCGCGACCTCCACTTGCCCGAGCGCGATTCGCCGCAGCCCCTCGGCCGGGCTCTCGCCGGCCAGGAGCGCGAACGTCCGCTCCCGCTTGCGATGCGCCCGCAGGCGGCGGTCGCGCTCGGACCTGGCGAGCGCCGCCCCGGCTCGCACGAGCGCCGTCGCTGCCAGCGTGGCGGCGACGGTTGCCGCGAGCGGCGCGACAATGGAGCCGTGCTCCGGCTTCCGCCCTCGCCTTGGTGGACGGTTCGACGGGCGGCGAATCGCAAGCCCGCGACGTATAGCTGTCCGATTTGTGGTCATCCTCTGCCCGCTCTCAGCGAGCATATGCTGATCGCGCCCGAAGGCAACACGCGCCGCCGCCGCCATGCACACACGCAGTGCGTGCTGAAGGCCCGGTCCCGTGGCGAGATAGTGCTGCGCGATGAGTGGCTCCGCACGCAGCCGCGCCGTCCGTCGCTCTGGCGGCGGCTGCGCGGCCTCTGAGCCGCCGTGCTCAGCCGCCGAAGACGCGTACGTACTCGGGCTCGATGCGGATGATCACGCGCTGTTCGCCCGGCTGGCGCATCGGGTACTCGTCCACGCCCAGGTACTTCTTCGCCAACTGGTCGATGTGCTCGTCGGCCCCCTCGTGCGTGCGCTCGACCACGCGCCCGCGGATCTCGACGTACTCGTACGGGTTCTCCACGTTCTGCACCTCGAGCGTCACGCGTGGATCGCGTTCGAGGTTCCGCGGCCACGCCCTGCCCTCGGCCGTGTTCAACGCGGGGCGGCCGTCCTGGACGCTGACCCAGGTGGGCGACACCTGGACGGACCCGTCCGCTCGCAGTGTCCCTACGTGGGCAAAGTTCTTCGCCCTCAGCAGCTCCTCTGCGCGACCTTCGATCCTGGCGGTACCGGTACTCATCGGAGGGCTCCCTCTTCTAGCGATGGCTGACTCCGAACACCTTAGGACCTGCTTCCCCCTTTTGGAGCCCTCAGCGCCTCGGATCACCCTCGGGCGGACAGAGCGGGCACTAGCGCCGGCCGCCCCCGTTCGCTCCTTCCGGCGCGCCCACCGGCGGGATCGAGTCGACCGGCATCAGGCGTCCGTTGTTGAGCTGAAAGCGTACGTTGGCCTGCCCGCCCCCGGGGCAGCAGAGGGAGTCGTTGCGGCGGTACAGCGGATAGGCGAGGGTTACTTCGGTGTCACTCTGGGAGACGACGCGGACCGTCGCGCTCGGTTCCTTCGTGTCGGTGCCGATGTAGCGGCCGTTGACGAAGAAGAAAGCCTGCTGGGCATGGCCTCCTGAGCCCGATTTGGTGCCCACGAGCACCTGCAGGGTCTGGCCGGAGTGGTACTGGGAGGGGTCGTTCGGCGTATAGCCCTTGGCGCGAATGAGCGTCGCCGCGGCCCCCCCGCCGGCGCCCTGCGTCTTTTCCTGCGCGAACGCGGGCTCGGGCGCGCTCCGCGTCGTTCCGGTCGCCGCGCCGGTGCTGGTCCCCGGCGCCTTGGCGGTTGTCGTCGGCGTGGCGGCAGCATGCGTGCTGGACTGCGCCTGCGTTTCCGCCGGAGCGCTCGAGACCGTGACCGTCTTGGTCGAGGAGCCGCAGCCGACGAGCAGCGTCGCGGCGCACGCCGCGACCACCGGGCCCAACGCCTTGCTCACGCCTCTGGTCATCGCACGCATGGTATTCGCCGGACCTCGACGCGCTCCTCGCTTGGCGGCCGGCCGCCCGGCTGATCAGCCAGCGCGCGGCGCACAGCAGACCGGCCCGTCCCCGGCGGCCTCCGGCCGCCGTTGACAAAAAAATTAGTGCCCGCTAAGTTGAGTCTGTGAGCACTGCCGAGAAGCCGCGCCGACGCGTCCCCGCCGCCGAGCGTCGCGAGGCGCTGATCGCGGCGGCCGTCCACGAGTTCGCCCAGGGCGGCCTCCACGGCACGCCCGTCGAGCGCATCGCGCGCCGCGTGGGCGTTGCACAGCCGTATGTCTTCAGCCTCTTCTCGACCAAGCGTGACCTGTTCCTGGCCGCGATCGAGCGGAGCTTCGAGCGCGTGGCCGAGACGTTCAGGCGCGCCGCCCGGGACTTCCGCGAGGGCGCGGCACACACCGACTGCGACGAGGTCCTCGAGGCGATGGGCCACGCCTACAAGCAGCTGCTCACGAGCGACCGCGACCACCTGATGCTCCAGCACCAAAGCTACGCGGCGTGCGACGACGAGGTCGTCCGCGCGCGCGTCCGCCACCGCTACGCCGAGCTCGTCGAGCTCGCCCGCGAGCTCTCGGACGCCGACCAGGAGCAGATCGACGACTTCTTCCGCCACGGCATGGCGCTGAACGTGGCCGCCGCGCTCGGCGTCGAGGATCTCTCGATTGGCTGCGCGTGGGTCCAGGACGAGCTGGGCTCAGAGGCCCCAGCGGCGTCGTCTGCGGCGCATCGCTAGCGAGTAACATCGAAGCCGCCGATGTCCGCAGCCTCCCACGAGCCGGACGCCACCGAGCCGACCAAGGAGCGGCGGGGCCGCCGCGAACAGGCGCGCACGCTCGCCTGGGTTGCGCTCGCGATCGTGATCACGGTCTTCGCCGTCCTGAACACGAACGAAGTGAAGGTCGACTGGATCGTCGGCTCGGGGCACGCGCCCCTGATCATCGTGATCGCGATCTCGCTGCTCGTCGGCATCCTCCTCACCTACTTCGCCGAGCGCCGCGCCTCCAAACGCGGCTAGAGCTCTTCGGTCACGACCTCCACCGCGGCGTCGGCGCCGATGAACGGCGCGAGCACCACATAGGAGAGGTAGTCGGACAGCGCGGGCAGCAGTTGGACGCGCCCGCTCGCCACCTGGCAGCGGACCGTGTGCCAGATCGCCCCGCCGACCCCTTCGACGGTCAGCCGTCCCACGGGCTCACCGGGCGCGCCGTTGGTGAGCCGCGTCGCGATCGCGCTCGCGAGCTCCGCGTTGCGCCGCATCGCCTCGGGCCCTGCGCACAGCGCCTGTGAGACGATCGTGCCGGCATAGTGGGGGCGGTCGGCCAGCAGGAGCATCAGCTCGCCGATCGCCCGGCGGACCGCCGTCGGCCATTCCGCCGAGCAGAGCCGCTCGTCGTCGACGGCTGCCAGCAGGCGGCCGGCCAGCATCTCGAGCGCCGCTAGGTAGCACTGGTCCTTGTCCTCGAAGAGCTCGAAGAAGGCGTCGATCGACACGCCCGCAAGCTCGGCGACCCGGGCCGCGGTCAGCTCCCTCAGCTCGCCCTCGGCTCCGGCCCGCAGCGCCTGCTCCATGATCCGCTCACGCTCCGGATCGCCGGGCTGGGGCTCCCCGGGACGACGTCCCGCACTCGCCGGACCGGCCGCCAAGCTGGTTCTCGCCCGCGCGGCGACGAGCTCCGCCATCCGCGGCGCGGCCCGCGACTGGAAGCCCAACGTCCAGCCGAGCATCCCCTCGGTCAGCTCGCCGGCCGCGATCGCATGTCTCTCGCGTACGCCCATCGACAGCGCGGCATGCAGCCCGCCCGCGATCGCCCTCACCACCGGTCGCGGCAGCGGGCCGGCACCGGGCTGGGCGGAGAAGCTGAGCGCGAGCATCCGCTCGCACCTCTCCGTCGCGTCGCGGAGGCGCAACAACCCCGCGCCGCCCGCCGTCGGCGTCTCGAGCATCACGAGCATCCCGGCCTTGCGGTTTGCCGTCATCGCCTCCGCGAGCGTGCCGAGTGACGCCCGCAGGCGCTCCTGAAGCGGGCCGTCAGTCGCCCTGTAGGCCGCTTCCGCCCGCCGCACCGCGCTCTCGACGATCAGGTCGAAGGTCCTCAGGAGGCACTCCTGCTTGTTTGCGAAGTGCTCGTAGAAGGACCGCCGCGAGACGCCCGCTAAAGCGACCACCTGCCCGACGCTCGTCTCCCGATACCCGCCCGCGGCGACCGCCTCCACCATCGCCCCGTGGATGCGAAGCCGCTGATGGCGCGCGACCTGAGCCCGGTCGAGCCGATGCGGTCCCGCCGGCAGGCGCCTGTAGAGCGGCGCAGGGCGCGGACCCGGCGCCCCATTCGCCGCGGACCCGGCGCCGGAGCCGGCAGCGGCCCGAGACGTTTTGTCTGCAGCCATGAACGGCAGTGTACAGTCCAATTACTCGCATTCGTCCAGTCCGCGGTGTTTTGGCGCGATTGCGTCCACGACTCGCTCTGCGGTTGGCGGCGCCACATCTCGGGCGGCGCCGCGCCGCCGTTGGCGCCGGATCCTCAGTGAAGGACGATCCGCAGCGCGAGAACGCCGAGGCCGAGCGTCGCGCCGACGGCGACCTCGAGCGCGAGCTCGCCGCGACGGGCCCTCGAGCGCAGCCCGGCCAGCAGCTCCAGCAGGAAGAGGCTCCCCGCCACGCTGTACAGGCCGGCGTCGACGGCCGTCTGCTGCGAGGCTCCCGTGGCCCATGCGAGCAGCAGCGCCAGCAGCGGGATCGCCGCTCCGCGCAGCAGCCCACGGTCGTCCGCCAGCCCCCGAACGAGCGTTGCCGGTGTCAGCGTCTCACGGGTCCTCAGGCGCTGGCCAAGGACCGTCGCATAGGAGTGGGCGAGCCAGTAGAGCAGCGCCGCGATGACGGCCGAGGCGAAGGTCTCGACGTAGGTCTCCTTGCGGCCACTCTCAGCCGCCAGCAGCGCTCCCATCACCATCGCCCCATAGACGACTGCGGCGGGACTCTCGGCCGGCACGAGCCAGTCGATGGCGCGGCGCAGCGGACCGCTGGCGGGTTGTCCGGTGGCTCGTGCCGTGCGCCCAGTCTGCCCGTCCGGTCGGCCGGACCGGAGGACCGCATCTCCTGCGCAGACCGCGCGCCCCGTCGCTGTACGCTTCGCGGCCATGGGAGAGCGACCTGCAAGGGCGCGGCTGCGCCAGGCGGTGCTCGTCGCCGCCGAGCTCGAGCCGGTCGCCGGCGCGCTGCAGGCTGCGCTCGGCCTTCGCGAGCCGTTCCGCGATCCCGGCGTCGGGGAGTTCGGGCTGCACAACGCTGTGTTCGCCCTCGGCGACTGCTTCCTCGAGGTGATCTCCCCGCGAGCGCCAGACACCGCGGCCGGCCGCTACCTGGAGCGACACGGCGACGGCGGCTACATGGTGATCTTCGACCTCGAGGACCTCGACGCGGCGAAGGAGCGGGCGGCGCGCCTCGGCGTCCGCATCATCTGGAGCGTCGAGCTGCCGGACATCTCCGGCAATCACCTGCACCCGGCCGACATGCGCGGCGCGATCGTCTCGCTCGACAACTCCCGCCCCTACGGGACCTGGCGCTGGGGGGGCCCCGAGTGGACCGGCCGGGTGGGCGAGGGCGCACCGGGGACGCTCGCCGGCGTCACGATCGCCGTCAGCGAACCGGACGCGGTGGCGGCGCGCTGGGGCGAGGTCCTGGGCGTCCCCGTCGCCGGGGGCGAGCGACCGCTGCTCGCGCTTGACGGCGGCGAGGTCGCCTTCGAGGCCGCTGCCGACGAGCGCGGCGAAGGGCTTGCCGAGATCAGCGTCCTGCTGGCGCCCGGGGCCGGCCGCGTACGGGCCGGGACCGGGGAGCTCGGCGGCGTCCGCCTGCGCGTGAGCGAGAGCAGCTCGCCGAGCCCCGCGCCGGTGCCCACCGCTCCCGCCTGGCGGCCGAGGGCCGGCGCCTAACGCGCAAGCGGCGAGCGCGATCCCTCGCTTCGCAGCGGCGCGAAGCTCGGCTCGCGGCGCTCGACGAAGCTCGCGACGCCCTCGGCGAAGTCCGGCGCCGTGAACGACTCGAGCATCAGCGCGTCGGCCTCCTCGAGCGCCTCGGGCAGTCGCTGGTCGAGCGCGGCGTAGACCTGTCGCTTCATCGTCGCCATGCTCGCCGGCGAGCAGTTCACCGCCACGTCGCGCGCGTAGGCGAGCGTCTCGTCGAGCAGCGCCTCCGGCGCGAGCACGCGGTTGACCAGCCCGAGCTCGGCGGCCTCCTCGGCGAGCACGACCCTGCCCGAGAGCAGCAGGTCGAGCGCCCGCGCCGGACCCACGAGGCGCGGCAGCATCCACGAGATCCCGTGCTCGGCGACCAAGCCCCGCCGCGCGAACGCTGTTGTCAGCTTGGCCCCGGCGGCCGCGAAGCGTAGATCGCACATCAGCGCCTGCACGAGCCCTATGCCGGCGCACGGGCCGTTGATCGCCGCGATGATCGGCTTGGGAATCGTCAGCGGGTAGGTCTGCGGCCGACGCTCGAACGCCTCGCCCGCCGGCACATCGCCGTCGCCGATCGCCTGCAGGTCCTGCATGTCGGCGCCGGCGCAGAAACCACGCCCGGCGCCGGTGACGACGATCACGCGCGCGTCCTCGGCAGCGCCGCACTCCTCGAGC
>DASZIU010000136.1:0-43792 GCA_035948815.1 Solirubrobacteraceae bacterium
GTTCTGCTGCTCCCGGTCGCCGTGGTCGCGCTCGTGACGGCGCATGTGCTGCTCGTGCGTCGTCACGGCGTGGTCCCGCCGTTTGACCTCGAGAAGCGTGGCCTGACGGGGTCCTCGGTGGCTGACCGGGCCGGTGCCTCACAGTCCTCAGGCGGCGCTCCCTCGACTGGAGCGCCGTCATGAGCCGGTTGGGGCGGCTGTTTCGGTCAGACGACCACACGCGGCCGTGGAGCGGCGCGTACGCGCCGTATGACCTGGTCAAAGAGCTGTTCATCGCAATCGCTGTGGTCGCGCTGATCGCGGTGCTTCTGACGGTCCTGTTCTCCTCGCCGGACGAGCGTCCGAGCACGATCGCGCAGTGGTCTCGCCAGATGCCGGTTGACTTCGCCAAGACGGCGACAGCTGAGCTCGACGGCACGAGCGCCACGGCCGAATACGGGCCGCCTTACAACCACAACAAAGGCTCCGAACAGCACATCGCGTTCATCCGCCTGCAGAAATGGCTGGGTGTCAGCCATCCGATCAACACCGCCGCGGATTACGTGATCAACCCGCTGCGCAGCATCCCCGCCGATCCGACGCTCCAGAGCGCGATAGCGAGCTACCAGATGGCATCGGCCAAAGCGCAGTCGGGCTGGACCGAAGCCTATTCCAAGGCGCTCGAAACGGCGACCGTGGCGCCGGACGGCTCGCTCAAGGTGGCGACCGGTGACTACGGGCCGGTGCCGAAGATGATCACGGGCCTGCTCGGGCTCGCTCAGAGCGGCGGCCTCGACGGGGATCTGCTGACCAGCCGCCAGTTCTACCAGACCGACTACACCAAGCCGCTGCTGTTCATGGGCGATGGCGGCCTTCTCGCGGAACGCGCCGAAGCTCAGCACTTGCTCGGCAAGCAGTGGGGGATAATGAACGAGACCGGCAGCTACCCGGGGCAGACGTGGCTGTGGCTGTACACGCTCTGGTACCAGGTCGAACCGTTCAAAGCCTCGCACAACGCCGACGCGCTGGTGGTGCTGGTGGTGGCCGCGCTGAGCCTCATCCTCATCTGCATCCCGCTCATCCCCGGCCTGCGCGACATCCCCCGCTGGCTGCCGCTGTATCGGCTGATTTGGAAAGAGCACTACCGCGCGCGGGAGCTCTAGGGCAGTCGTTTGAGAGCGTCGGGGCGTCGCGGGCGCAGCGAGCGCTCGGCAAGGTGCTCGACGCCGAGCTCCCGATAGGCGGCGCCGGCTCGCGCCAGAGCCTCGTCCGCCGCCGCGGCGTCCTCGCCGCGAAGCCGACGGCCGAGCAGCAGGTCACAGCGCGCGACGTCGAGGCGGCGTCCCAGGCTGGCCCAGATCTCGCGCGCCTTGCGCAGCGCGTCGGTCGCGGCCGCGCCGGAGCCGGCGATGCCGCGCGCTTCGGAGGCGGCCGCCTCGGCCACGGGGTAGCGCAGCCGCCCGGCGAGCTCGACCGCGCGATCGGCCGCCTCGCCGGCAGCCTGCCCGCGTCCGGCGAGCGTGCACACGAGCGCGAGCGAGGCGTGTGCCTGGATCGAGTCCGCGAGCAGCCCGGCGCGCTCACAGACCGCAAGCGCGTCGCCGAGGGTCGCCTCCGCGCCGGCGAGGTCGCCGCGATCGCGCAGCGTGACCGCCAGCCCCCGCAGGGCGACGAACGCGGTCTCCGACCATCCCAGCTGCTCCGCGCGCTCGTATGCCACCGAGAACAGCCTGATCGAGGCGTCCCAGTCGCCGGCACGCCACGCCATCAGTCCCCTCAGCGCGTCGGACAGGCAGAGCTTGCCCACGAGGCCCTCGCGTTCAGCGAGCTCCGCGCTGGTCGCGACCGCGCGTTCGAGCTCCTCCCAGTCGCAGCGGTAGAACGCGAGTTGCGCGACCGCGGCATGCAGCTCGATCTGCGCGGGGATGTCGCCGATGCGCTCGGCCAAAGCGAGCGCTTCGGTGTAGCTTCGCTCGGCGCCCTCGTAGTCGCCCTCGGCGTTCTCGAGGTGATGGCCGAGCGCGAGCATCGCCAGCACGGCCTCGTGCTCGTCTGAGTCCTGGGCGAGCTCGATCGCGCGAGCGAGGTTCTCGCGTGCCTTCACCGTGTCGCCGATGCGTCCGAACACGCGTCCGAAGATCCCGTGCGCGCGGCTTGCCGCCCGCACCTCCCCAAGTCGCTCGGCCAGCCGAAGAGCCTTCTCCGAGGCGTAGATCGCGAGCATGTTGTCGCCGACCTGCATATACAGCCAGGCGGCCTCCTCGTACAGCCGCACGAGCGCAAGCGACGGCGGGCCGTCCTTGATCAGGTTGATCCCCCGCTGATGATGCTCGATCGCACGCGTGCGCTCCCCCTTGTGGGCCAGCGCGGCGCCGATCTTGCGGTGCAGCTCGGCGACGTGCTCGAGGCGCTCGTGCTGCTCGTGATGATCGAGCGCGCGCTGCCAGACGTCGATCGCGGCGTCGACCCGCCCGAGGCGAAGCGCGAGGTCGCCCTGCTTCTCCTGGATGCGCGCCTGCTGCGCAGCATCGCCACGCCCGAGTGCGGCGGCCGCCTCATAGTGCGCGAGCGCCTCCTGGTTGGAGTGCAGCGCGCCGGCCGCGTCGCCGGCCGCCTCGACGAACTGCAACGCCTTCGCGTTGAACGGGTCGAGCTCGTCGGCGGGGAGGCGCACCTCCGCTCCCAGCGTCGCGGCCCGCCCATAGTGCTCGGCGAGCAGCGCCACCACCTCATGGCGCCGGTCGCCGGCGCGCCCTTCGATGAAGCTGCCCACCTCGAAGTGCTTGCGGGCACGCACGGCCTTCGGCAGCATCCCGTAGGCCACCTCGCGGATCAGGACGTGCTTGAAGGCGAGCTCCTGCTCGCCGGCCAGGCGCGCTCCTTCGCTGGGCACGATGATGTCCCGCTCGCGCAACGTCGCGAGCGCCGCCTGCAACTCGCCGCCCTCCGAGATCGCCACAGGCTCCAGCGCCGCCTCCCAGAAGACCTGTCCCATCACCGCCGCATGGGCGACCAGCTGCCCCTCGAGCGGACCGAGCGAGTCCAGTCGCGCGGCGAGCAGGCCCTGCACCGTGTCGGGAAGCTCCGCCGCCCGCGCGCTGCCTTCCTCGACGAGCCGCGCGACCAGCTCCTCGGCGAACAGCGGGTTACCCCCAGCTCGCTCGGCGAGCGCGTCGAGCACCTCCGGAGCGCCCCCCGAGTAGCCAACGCCAAGCAGGCCGGCGATCAGGTCGCGGGTCGAGGCGGGGGCCAGGGGATCGAGAAACAAACCGCTGCTGGTGCGCCTCGACGCGCCCCAGCTTGGCCGTCGCTCGAGCAGCTCCTCTCGCGCGAGGCAGATCTGGAGCATCGGTATCCGCGCCCACTGCGAGAGGTACTCGATCAGGTCGAGCATGCCCTCGTCCGCCCAGTGGATGTCCTCCCAGGCGACAACGAGGGGCTCGCCGCCTGCGATCGTCTCCAGGAAAGCGCGCACGGCCCCGAAGAGGCTCTCGCGCGTGCTCTGGGCGTCGTCCCGGTCAAAGCTCCCGGATGCCTCCGGCGCGCGGATGTCGAGTAGCCGCGCAAGCGGTGCGATCCGGCGCGCGAGGTCCTCGCCGTCGGCGCTCTCGGTCAGCGACCCGCCCAGCCGAGCGGCGAGCTTCTCCGATGCGACCTCGGCCGAGTCGTCGTCGGTGATCGAGCACTCGGCGCGCAGCATTTCGCTCAGCGGCCAGTAGACGACGCTCGACCCGAACGGAAGGCAGCGTCCCCTGCGGACGCGGACCGGCGGCTCGCCCGTTGCGAGCGAGCTCTCGAGCTCGCGCAGCAGGCGCGTCTTGCCGACGCCCGCCTCGCCGAGCACGGTCACCAGGTGTGCGGACCCCGTCCGCAGGACGCGCCCGAACTGCATCTCGAGCGCCGCCAGCTCGTCCTCGCGTCCGACCAGCGGCGTCTTGCGCCGCCCGCGTTGCCCGTCGCCCGTCTCCTCCATGAGCCCGACAGCGCGCCAGGCGGGGACCGGGTCCAGCTTGCCCTTCAAGGCGAGCGGCTCGAGCGGCACATAGTCGACGGCGTCGTGCGTCGCCCTGTAGGTGCGCTCACCCACGGTGATCGTTCCCGGGCTGGCGGTCGTCTGCAGCCGTGAGGCGACGTTGACGGCATCGCCGATGACTGTGTACCCGTCCCCGACCCTGCCCGCGAGGACCTCTCCCGTGTTGACGCCCACGCGCAGGGCGAACTCGAATCCGTGGTCGGCGAGTAGCCGGCCGTTGAGGGCGCCCATGGCCGACTGCATCCCCAGAGCGGCGCGGACGGCTCGCTCGGCGTCGTCCTCATGGGCGTTCGGCGCGCCGAACACGGCCATCACGTTGTCGCCTATGTACTTGTCGACGTGGCCGCCGAAGCGCTCGACCTCGTCCCCGAAGCGGGTGAGGCAGCGCTCGACGAGTACCTTCACCGCCTCATGGTCGAGCTGCTCCGCGACGGCCGTGTATCCGGAGAGGTCGGCGAACAGGACCGTGACCGTCCGACGCTGCTCGGCGGGCTGCTGCTCGGCCGCTATCGCCTCGGGTTGGCCGGGCTGCAGCGAGGAGCCACACGCGATGCAGAAGCGCGCCCGAGCCGGAGCGGCGGCGCCGCATGACGCGCAGGTCCGCGCGAGCGACGCTCCGCAGGCCATGCAGAAGATCGCGACCGCTGCATTTGCGGCCCCGCACTCCCTGCAGCTCGCCTCCCCGGTCATCGCTGTCAGATCTTTGCGCGGACCGGCGCCGCTGTACAGGCCGCCGGCCGCGGTGCGCTCCACGCCGACCGGCGCCAGCCCGAGCCGGAGCCGAGGGCGCAGGCCCCCAGGTCACTCGATCGGGATCGTCGCCGTCCCCGGGCGCTCGCCGTCGACCGCGCCGTCGCCGAGCACGCCGTCACCGAGGACCAGTGGCTCCTGCGCCGCCTCGGCAGCGGCCTGGCGCTGGCGTGGCCGGACATACGCGAGCCAGACGACGGCGGCCAGCAGGAGCGTGGCGCAGAGGATCCAGCCGAGCGCCGTCGTGCCGACGCCGACGTACTTGAGTCCCGAGGCGGCGATCACGAACGTGATCACGGGGCGGATGTAGCGGTCCGGCGCGCTCGAGGACAACAGCGAGCCGATCAGGACCGCCGGGACGCTCCCGAGGATCAGGGAGACGGTCACGCCGAACACGACGTGGCCGAAGATCAGCGCTCCCAGAGCGGCCGCGAGCGTCAATGGCACGGCCTGGGTGAGGTCCGTGCCCACGAGCTGCTTGGCGCTGAGCAGGGGATACAGGAACAGCAGCATCACGATCATCAGCGAGCCCGAGCCGACCGAGGTCATCCCGACGACGATCCCGCCGACCATGCCGATCGCGATCGTCGGGAGCGGGCGAGGGACGACGTCGTGGACGATTTCGGTCCGGCGCGCCCCGCTGCGCCGGTCGAGCAAGAGTCGCCCAACCATCGCGGTCGCGCCCACGAGCAGCGCGATCCCGAGCGCGAGCTGGATGTTGTGCTGCGCCGATTTGGCGTGCCCCAGCTGTTGGAGCAGGTAGGCGCCCACGAACGCCAGCGGGACCGAGCCAAGCACCATCCAGCCCACGAGCCGCAGGTTGACCGTGCCGCGGCGCAGGTGGACCGCGGCGCCGATCGGGCGCATCAGCACGGCGGCCACGAGGTCGCTCGAGATCGCGGCCGCCGGTTGCACGCCGAACAGGAGGATCAGCATCGGCGTCATCAACGCGCCTCCGCCGGCGCCCGTCATGCCGACGAGGAAGCCGATAACGGCGCTTCCGAGAACGATGTACGGATCGACGTGCACAAGCTCCCTCTGCCGCACGGCGGCACTCGCCGTGCCGCACCTCCCCGCCGGGTCGGACCCGGCGGGCAAGAATGGTAGCGACACCACCGCGGCCGACGGGACAGCGTCGGGCCTCGATGCACCCGCGCGCGCCACAAAGCATGCCGCTGGGGCCTCCTCGGCTTAGAGCCTCGACAGCCCGGACGGGGGGCCGGGCGTGTCTCCCCAGCGGCTCCCATTAGTTACCCGCGGGTGAGCAGTGGTCAACCCCCCGCCCGCCAGGGAGCCTGGGAGGGCGTCCCGCCACAGCCGAACAGGGACGGGACGCCCCATTGGGCTCTGATGAGGAGGAGCCCCCACCGACCCTCGCACACGGCACCTGAACGCCGCCTGAACGTCGAGTGACCCGTCGCCCGCCCATCAGTATGATTCGCCTCTATGCCACAGCCCGCGCGTGGGCCGCGCTGGGGGGCACGGTCACGGATCGATCGGGTGGAGCGGGTTGCGCTGCGCAGAGCCGCCTGCCGGCTCGCTACAGCATGTTCGGCGGTGTTCATGCCCGCCGCGTCGGCGAACGCCGCGCCGCCCGAAGCGACGCCGATCGAAGCGAGCCAGAAGATCCAGCATGTCGTGATGATCATGCAGGAGAACCGGTCGTTCGACTCCTACTTCGGCACCTACCCGGGGGCGAACGGGATTCCGGCGCACGTCTGCGTTCCCGACCCACAGCATGGCGGCTGCGTGAAGCCATTCCACGACCCGAACGACGAGAACATCGGCGGCCCCCACGGCGCATCGAGCTCGTCGCGCGACATCAACGGCGGCCTGATGGACGGCTTCGTCCGCCAGGCCGAGCGGGAACCCGGATGCGGAACCGCCCCGTGCATCGACGTGATGAGCTACCACGACGCTCGCGAGATCCCGAACTACTGGAGCTATGCCCAGAACTTCGCCCTTCAGGACAACATGTTCGCCTCCTCGGCATCGTGGAGCCTGCCCGAGCACCTGTACCTCGTATCCGGCTGGTCGGCCGTCTGCCCGTTCGGCGACACGAACGCGCTTGACTGCGCGAGCACGCTCGAACCGCCACATCAGTCGCAGCGCGCCAACGCGACAAACGCCTGGACCGACGTGACCTTCCTGCTGAACAAGGCGCAGGTCAGCTGGCGCTACTACGTCTTCGAAGGATCCGAGCCCGACTGCCAGGTCAATGAAACGTCCTCCTGCAAGACCGTGCACCAGCGCGCGCAGACCCCGGGGATCTGGAACCCGCTGCCCAACTTCACCGACGTCCAGCAGGCCGGCAAGCTCGGAAACGTACAGTCGCTGAGCAGCTTCTACACCGCCGCCCAGAATCACGGCGAATGCGGGCTTCCGAACGTCTCCTGGATCGATCCCACGCTCACCGTCTCCGAGCACCCCCCGTCGCTGGTGTCCAAGGGTCAGGCCTACGTGACGACGCTCGTGAACACGATCATGCGCAGTCCATGCTGGTGGAGCACCGCGATCCTGCTGTCCTGGGATGACTGGGGCGGGTTCTACGACCATGTGGTGCCCGCGCAGCTCGACGAAAACGGGCTCGGCCTGCGCGTCCCCGGACTCGTCATCAGCCCGTACGCGAAGCCGGGGTACATCGACCACCAGATGCTCAGCCACGACTCCTACCTCAAGTTCATCGAGGACGTGTTCCTGCGCGGGGCGCGCCTGAACCCCGCGACCGACGGCAGGCCAGACCCGCGGCCGCTGACGCGCGAGGAATCACCCCGGCTCGGCGACCTGACGAAGAGCTTCGACTTCACCCAGGGGCCACGCCAACCCCTGATCCTGAAGCCCTTCCCGCCGCCGGGTCCCGCCTCGAAGCCTCCCGGCTGAGAGCGGGCGGGAGCGGCGAGCGCTCCGCCCCGCTACCAGGCCTGTCCGGTGCCGCAGTGCGGGCAGCTCACCGTCGTCGAGACCTTGGCCGTGAAGACGAAGCCGCACTGGCATCGGTAGCAGGCGCTGTCGAGCGGCCCGCCAGCCTCGCGTACTCTCGCGACGGCGGGGTCCATCGGCCTCGGCTCCTCGATCGGCCGCTGCTCCACGATGACATCCTGGACGGCGACGCTCGCCGCGCTCGCCGGGACGCGAGTCGACGTTCGACGGCTTCTGCGGCGGGATCTCCGTCGCTCGCTGCGCGGATGCAGGAGGCGTGGTCTCATGTGGCTCCACCTACTAGAACGCCATCGACATCAAAAGGTTTCGTCCCGCGACCTTAAATTCCTTCTGAGCGTCGCGCTCGCGCGTCCTGCGGGAGCGCTGCGTCCCGGACGCGGCGGCTGCCGGGCAGGGAGCGGGGGAGTAGGAACAGTCGTTTGAGATAATCGCCGGCGATGAACCCCGCTCGCAAGCGAACGGCGCGGCTGATCGTCGCGTTGAGTGCGGCAGTCGTTCTGGCGAGCGCGCTGATCTACACGAGCTTCAGCGCCGCGAGCCCCGCATTGAGCCCCAGCCAGCTGGTCCGCCAGGCCCAGCCCGGGCGCAGCTACCAGCTCACGGGCACGGTCGTACCGGGATCGGTCCACCGCAGCGGCGCCGTGCTGGACTTCAGCGTCCAGGACCGCGTCGGAGGCACCTCGATCCCGGTCGCCTACACGGGCACCGTTCCCGACCCGTTCCGCGAGGGGCGCGAGGTGATCGTGACCGTCCAGCGCCAGAGCGGCCTCTACGTCGGTGAACGGAACTCCCTGATCACCAAGTGCCCGTCGAAGTTCAAGACGGCTCCACCTGGCGAGAAGCAGAACTACTGAGTGGCCGGCGCCGCGATGGACAGAACCGGCCGAGGTCCCAGCCGCTGATGGCGGGGCTCGGCCGCGCGTGCCTGCTGATCGCGCTCGCCGTGTGCGCGTACGGGATCTGGGCGTCGCTCTATGGGGTGCGCAGGGCGCGGCCGGAATTCTCGGCGTCGGGGCGCCGCTGCGTGTACGCGCTCGCGGGCGTGCTGACGGTGGCCTTCGCGGTGCTCGAGGTCGCCTTCCTGAGCAACGACTTCGCGTTCAACACCGTCGCGGACACCTCGAGCCGCACGACGCCGACCTTCTACAGGGCGGCGGCCGTCTGGTCCTCACAGGAGGGCTCGCTGCTGCTCTGGGCGTGGCTGCTGTCGCTGTGGTCGAGCCTCGCCCTGTTCCTGACTCGCAAGCGCATGCGCGACGTCGCGTCCTACGCCACGGCGGTGCTCCTCGGCCTCGCCGGGTTCTTCATCTCGCTGATGATCTTCTACGCGACCCCGTTTGCGACGACCCGGCCAAGACCCATGGAAGGCGCCGGCCTGGACCCGCTGCTGCGCTTCCCCACGATGATGATCCACCCCCCGATGCTCTACTCGGGGTACACGCTGTGCACGATCCCGCTGGCCTTCGGCGTCGGGGCACTGCTGGCCCGCAGGGTGGACGCGGACTGGATCAAAGTCGTCCGCCGGTTCGCGTTCGCCGCTTGGCTGTTCCTCGGCCTGGGCATCCTGCTCGGCGCACGCTGGTCCTACGCCGAGCTCGGCTGGGGTGGCTACTGGGGGTGGGACGCCGTCGAGAACGCCTCGCTGATGCCATGGCTGACCGGCACCGCCTTCCTGCACTCGCTGATGATCCAGGAGAAACGCGGGATGCTGAAGGTCTGGAACGTCTCGCTCGTGCTCGCGACCGGCACGCTGGCGATCATGGGTACGTTCCTCGTGCGAAGCGGCGTGCTGAACTCGATCCACGCCTTCGGCGGCGCGACGCTCGGGGTTCCGTTCGTGACGCTCATCGGGGTCCTGATCGGAGGGTCTATCTATCTCGTCGTCTCGCGTCGCGACGTGCTCCGCTCCGAGCACCGGATCGACTCCCTGCTCTCGCGCGAGTCGATCTTCATCGCCAACAACCTCGTGCTCGTCGCGCTGTGCTTCGTGATCTTCTGGGGCACCTACTTCCCGCTGATCTCCGAGGCGCTGAACGGGCGTGAAGCGTCAGTCGGGCCGCCGTGGTTCGACCGTTACACCGTCCCCCTGGCGCTCGTCCTCGTCCTGCTCAGCGGGATCGGGCCGGTGATCGCCTGGCGGCGCGCGACGCTCGCCAACGCCCGGCGCAACTTCAGCGTTCCGCTGGGCGTCGCTCTGCTGACCCTCGTCGCGCTGCTCGCCGCCGGCGTCACGCAGAAGCCGTTCGCGATCGCGATGTTCTGCTGCGCGGGGTTCGTCTTGGGCAGCATCGGCCAGGAGTTCGTGCGCGGAGCGGCCGCGCGCCGGGCGATGGCGGGCGAGCCCGCCCCGGTCGCGCTGCTCTCGCTGGTGCGCCGTAACCGCCGGCGCTACGGGGGCTACATCGTCCATCTGGGGATGGCCGTCCTGTTCGTCGGCGTCGCCGCCTCCTCGTCCTTCCAGCACGCCAACGAGCTCGGCCTGTCTCCCGGGCAATCCACGCGCGTCGGCTCCTACACGGTCCGCTACCTCAGACCAACCGCGACGATCACGCCGAAGTACGACCGCGCCCACACCGGATCGACGCTCAGCCTCGGGGCGATCCTCGACGTCTCCCGCCATGGCCGCCATGTGGCGACGCTTCAGCCGAGCGAGGGCTTCTACGCCTCGCCCGGCGGCCAGGGGTCGGTGAGCAGCCTGATCGGTGGCCAGCCGGTCAGCCACATCAGCATGGACGCCGGCATCACCCGCGATGTCTGGAGCGCGATCGCGCCGAACATCGAAGCACCCTCGCTGCAGCGGATCGTGATGGCCGGCAACAGCAAGCTCGGGCCGGAAGAGGGAATCGTCGCGATCGCCCTGCTGGCGCGCGAATATCTGCGCCACCCGCCTCAGGCCCAGTTCCACCTGATCGTCTCGCCCCTGGTCATGTGGATCTGGATCGGCGGGCTGATCGTGCTTGGCGGCGGTCTGATCGCCGTCTGGCCGAGCCCCAGCGCCGTCCGTCGGCGCGTGGCCGTGCGAGTGCGCTCCCGCGCCGAGCGCGACCTCGTGCGCGCCTGAGGCGGTGAGCGTCCTGGTCGCGGTCCTGATCGTCGTTCTCGTCGCGGCGGTCGTGATCGTCGTGAGCGCTCCCCTGCGCGCCTCGCGCGTCAGAGCTCGCGTGTCGCGGCACGACGACCTCGAGGCCGAGCGCGACGCCAAGTACCGCGAGATACGTGACGCCGAGCTCGACTACCGCACGGGCAAGCTGTCGCGTGAGGACTATGAGGCGATCGACGGGGAGCTGCGCGCTGAGGCGATCCAGATCCTCGACAGAATCGAGGCCGAGGAGCGGTGAGCGCGGTGCCCGCTAGAAGGGTTTCTTCAGCAGCACGAAGGCGTTGAGGAAGAACAGGACGGCGAAGAAGATCGTCCAGCGGTTGAGGTTGCGCTCGACCATCGATCCGCCGCCGAGCGGTCCCGTGCCGCTGCCGACTCCGAACGCGCCGGAGAGTCCCGAGTCCTTGCCCGAGTGCATCAGCACGAGAAAGATGACGATCACCGCGAACGCGACCTCGAGCACCGAGAGCACCGTTTCCATGCCTGGCAGATTAGCGGCTGCGAACGGTCACGGTGACCGCAGGCGCCCGCACCGGTGCGCGCGCCCGGCGCGCCCTCATGGACAGCGCACGCGTGCGCTCGCGCGCACGTGCGTGTGGTCGGCGAAGCCGAAGTCGGCGGCGAACGGGAAGCCTCCGGCGGGGCACCGTCTGGGGACGGTGAGGAGACCTCGCGCTCCTGAGGCGGGGACCGTCAGCGACCACGAGAGGATCGAGGCGTCCGGCTCGAACGCCAGCGTGGGGATCGGCGGGATCAACACGCTGAGCTCTGAGCCGAACGGCGCTCGATCCGCCGAGAGGCCGGCCGTGCTGATCGTCCGCTGCTGGAGGGGCGTTTCGCCCTGGGCGACGATCTCGAGCTGCACGCGTCCGCGGCGATCGGGGGCTCGCAGCGCCTCGACCGTCGCTTCCTCGGGGATCGTCTGCGAGCCAGCGTGAACCTCGAGCAGCGACCGCCCGCGCCCGATCAGCGAACCGGCCGGACAGGCCGCCGCGCCGCCGGAGCGAAGGCGGCCGGGCGGACACGTCGCCACGCCGCGGACGTCGAGGCCGAGGCCCGCGGGCAGGTGCACCACCACGACCCTCAGCGGGGGAGGCGGCGCGCCTTCGCTCGCCCCCAGCGCGAACGCGAACGTGAACGCGGCTCGGGCCCCGAGTTGGTCCGGCGAGAGCGACGGGCGGATCTCGGCCTGCAGGGCCTGTGCCGATGACGCCGGCGCGGCGCCCAGCAGGCAGGCGAGCCCCAACAGCCGAGCGGCGACGCTCACCGGGCGGGGCGAGCGCCACACCAGCTTCATCTCCTGCGGCAGGCGATCTTGCGCGTGGCCATCACGGTCGAGCCGTCTTCGAAGGTGAACTGGGAGGCCACTGGCCAGCCGCCTGACGGGCAGTGTCTCGGCAGGACGATCCCGCGGACGTGGAACAGCTTGCGCCGGCCGTGGACGGTCCGGTAGTAGGCGACGTTGTGTGCCCCGAGCGTCACGAACGCAGTCTTGGCGGAGGCATTCGACGCTTCGGGCAGGACTTTGATTTCGGGGACGTCGACGCTGAAGCCCAGGCCGTAGGGCGCCGGCCCCCGGATCACGGTGCCGCTGAAGACGATTTCGACGATCACCGGAGTGGATCCGCTCAGGAAGATCAGCAGTTTGACGTGGCCGGGGCGGTTGTCGGAGAGGAAAAAGTCGATCGTGTACTTCTCTTCGACGAGTTCTTTTCCGAGCATGTAGATCCCCTGGCCGCCCCCGAAGCCCGCTCGCGAGTTGGCCGGGCAGGCTTTTGGGCCCTGGCTGCGCAGCGCTTCTTCGTTGCAGACGCCGGTGCCCTGCAGGTCGAGCGTCACCCCGGCGGGGCCGTACACGTTCACGTGCCGGATCGGCGAGGGCACAGGCCCGGTCGTCGAGGTGATCGTCGCGCTGCCGAACGCATTCGTCGGGCTGCCGGGCGTATTCGGCGAGAATCCGGCTTCGGTTATGCTCACTCCCTCCGCCCCGAGTGCGGCCCCGCCGTGCAAGAGAGCGGCGCAGCAGACGACTGCACCTGCAAGGATTCGCCTGGTGGCACTCATTGATCTCCTCTGTCTTCTCCCCGGAGCGGCGTCCTCGCCGGCTCCCCCCAAGTCTTGAACCGCGAGGCCAGAGAATAGAGCGGTTGCATCCGGTACACGCCACATGCCACCTCGCGGCGCCCGCGCGGCGACCGCGATTGCAGCGCTGGACGGCGCGCTGCGCCAGCGGGATCCTGTAATCGATGTTCTGTGGGTCTGATTACGAATCCTTTACGGATTCCTGGTTGCGTGCCGATATGAATTCGGGTGCGCGTGCCCCGCGTCTGAGGGCTTGCTGCGCCGACCACGACAATGGGACACCCGCAAGATGACCGAACTCGGCGCATGGACCCGATGAAGCGCCCCCGCCGCCGGGTCTGGCGGGCGGTGGTCTCAGCGCTTGCGGGGAGCGGCCTAACGGCGGCGAGCCTCAGCGGCCAGCTGTCGGGCAGCGCGCTCGGCGCGGGCGTACCCACCACGACGGTCGGCGAAGGGACGACGCCGCCTCCGACCAACACGACCACCGTGATCCAGGAAGGCGGCAGCGCCAAGCCGTCGACCACGACGAGCACCCCAGCCCCTCCGCCGCCGGCGCCGGCCAGCAAAGGCCAGACGACCACCTCGACCGGCCCGCACGCGACGACGCCGCCTCCGACACCCACCACGGCGCCCACCGTCGTGCTCCAGCAGAAGCAGAAAGACACGGCCGCCGGCAAGCCCAGCACGAGCGTCACCTCCACGAGCGGCAAGGCGGCCGGCGAAAAGGCCGGTGCGAAAGCGACGGGCGCCAGCAGCGTCGCGCTGTCGCCCCAGGTGATCGCCAACCAGGCCGGAGCGCTTGCCGCTGCGCTCGCCTCCTCGGCGGCATCCGTGCAGGCACTCAGCTTCTACCGGATCCCTCCGTTCCTGCTGCCGATATACAAGGCAGCCGCCGCTCAGTACGGCGTCCCCTGGCAGATCCTCGCGGCGATCAACGAAATCGAGACCAATTACGGAAGCGACCAGTCGGTGTCGACGGCGGGAGCGGTCGGGTGGATGCAGTTCATGCCGGCGACGTGGCTGCAGTACGGCGTCGACGCGCTCAACGCCGGCTATGCCGACCCCTACAACCCCGTCGACGCCATCTTCGCGGCCGCGCGCTACCTGCGCGCCGCCGGCGCCGCGACCGACCTCCACGGCGCGATCCTCGCCTACAACCACTCCGAGGAATACGTCAGCTCGGTGCTGCTGCGGGCCAAGCTGATCTCGACCTACCCCCGTTCGGTCGTCGCCGCTCTCACCGGGCTGATCGACGGGCGCCTGCCCGTCAGCGGCAAGCACGTCGCCTGGGGGGCGCTCCTGCCCTCGCGATCCTCGGCGACCGCGGGAGCGGCTGCGGTGGAAGCGCCGAGCCCGGCCAAGCCCGAAGCGGGCACGCCGGCGCCAGCCGCAACGCCCGGCTCGACCGCAGCCCCCTCGCCGGGCGCCGCCGCGCGATCGCGGGCAAAGGCGGCTGCGCCGAAGGAACCGCCGCTGCAGCTCCTGGACCTGATGAGCTCGCCGAGCGCGACCGTGGTCGCCGTGCAGGACGGACGCATCGTGCGCATCGGCGAGAACCGCGAACTGGGCAAGTACATCATCCTGCGCGACGTCTACGGCGACGTCTTCACCTACGCCGGGCTCGGCAGCATCGCGCCGACGTACACACTCCCGCACTCGACCTCTTCTGCGCGCGAAACGCCTGCCGCGACGATCGCCGGGACGCATGACCGTGTTCCCACGCTCCCCGCGACGGCCGGGCGCCAGCCGTTGACGCTGCATGTGAAGAGCCCGAGCAAGCCGCAACCGGCGGCGCCCGCGCACCAAGCCGTCGTGCCGGCGGACGCTACCGAAGCCGCTCCGGCGGGCATGGGGCGCTCGCGGCTCTTCGCGCATCCCGGGAATCCCGATGCTCGCGCCGCCGCGAGCGCACGCCGCGCCAACGCCCGCAGCACAAGCCACGCCTCGCGACTGGTCCGCGGCGCGATCGTCTCGACCGGCACGGTTCTCGGCCGGGTGCGCACGCCGTCGGGCGCGGCCAACGGCCACCTGCGCTTCGCGATCCGCCCGGCGGGCGACACGGCCACCGTCGACCCTCGGCCGATCCTCGGGAGCTGGGCGCAGCTCGCCGCCGCCACCCACCCCCAGGGCGCGAAGGCGGTGCACCCGCTCCTGGGTGCCACGGCGGGCGATGTCTTCATGCTCTCCAAGGAACAGCTTTCAAGCGCCGTGCTCTCTGACCCCGGCATCAGCGTCGACGCATGCGGCCGGGGTGACATCGCCTCTGGAGCGGTCGACCGCCGGACGCTGGTGCTGCTCGCGTTCCTCTCCCGCTCGGGGCTGGAGCCGACGGTCAGCGGCCTTCGCTGCAGGCTGACCGCGCCCTCGACGTCTGCGTCGGCGCCGAGCTCGCATGAGATGAACGCGCTCGACATCACCGCCGTGAACGGCACCGCGATCGCCGGACATCAGGGACCGGGCACCGTCACCGACCTGACGATCCGCACGCTGCTCAGCCTCCCGAGCGAATTCCTGCCCGACCAGATCGTGAGCCTGATGCGCTACCCGGGCGCCGCGAACACGCGCGCCACGCCGCAGTCCTGGAACCACATCCACATCGCCTTCCACCCGACGAGCTCGACCTCGGCCCTCGCGCAGGCGGCCTCCGGACCCGTCGCGCGGTCTGCAGCCGCCGCGGCCAGAGGCGCGGTCTCGCCGCTGATGGTCGGAGGCGAACTGAGCCCCGCCCAATGGGACCAGCTGATCACGCGTGTCGCGGCGCTCCCGGCTCCGAGCGTCAGGGTCAAGCCGAGCAGCTCGGCGATACCCGACCCGCAGCAGCCCTGACGACCCGCGCCGCGCCCTCCGGAGGGGTCGGGCGCCTCTGCCATGATCCGCGCGGATGTCCGCCTACGGTGGGATCGATCTCGGCGGGACCAAGATCCAGGCTGTCGTGATCGACGAGGACTGCAACGTGCTCGGCTCGGCTCGCCGGGCCACGCCGACCAGTGGGGGGCCTCCCGAGGTCCTGGGGGAGCTCGCGGCGGCGATGCGCGACGCGAGCGCCGCCGTGGAGCTCGAGGCCACCGAGCTCGCCGGCGTCGGCGTCGGCACGCCGGGACGCGTCGAAGACGGAAGTGTGAGGGAAGCGCGCAACCTGCCCGACTGGGAAGCGACGTTCCCCCTCGGCCCCGAGCTCGCCAAGGAGCTCGGCGTGAGCGTCAAGGTGGGCAACGACGTGCACGTCGCGACCGACGCCGAGTTCCGGCTGGGCGCCGGCCGCCTGTACCAGTCGCTGCTCGGCGTCTTCTGGGGCACCGGGGTCGGCGGGGCGATGATCCTCGACGGCAGGCTCTGGCGCGGGCGGGGCGGCGCGGGCGAGATCGGGCACATGGTCGTCGAGATCGACGGCGCTCGCTGCACATGCGGGCGCAAGGGCTGCATGGAGGCCTACGCGGGACGCGCGTCGATGGAACGTCATGCGCAGAAGCTGGTCGAGAAGGGACGCAGGACGAAGCTCTTCGAGCTGATGCACGAGCGCGGCCGGACGCGGCTCACGAGCGGCGTCTGGGCCCGGGCGCTCGAGCACCATGACAAGCTCGCCGAGCAGATCATCGACCGCGCCGTGGTGGCGCTTGGGGCGGGGATCGCGTCGGCTCAGAACCTGATCGACGTCGAGGGGGTGATCCTCGGCGGCGGGCTCGGCGTGCGCCTCGGCCACCCCTACGCAAAGCGCATCTCGGAGGCGATGGCGCCCCACCTGTTCGCCGACGCTCATCCCCGCGTCCACGTCGCAGCGCTCGGAGATCTGGGGGGCGCGATCGGCGCCGCCCTGCTCGTACGCGGCGACGGCTAACGTATGGAACTGCATTGACCCAGCCGGTGGTGCACCTCTCGTCGGTTCTACGCAGTCCGCTGCTCGATCGCGCCGGCGAGCGGCTCGGGCGTGTCGAGGACCTGATCGTCCGCCTGGCCGACGGCGGCTATCCGCCTGTCACGGGACTGAAGGCCAGGATCGGCGGCCGCGAGCTGTTCGTTCCGGTGGACCGGATCGCGTCGCTCGAGCCCGGCTCGGTTCGGCTGTCCGGTGAAAGATTGAGCCTCGGGCGCTTCGAGCGCCGGGCTGGGGAGGTGCTGCTGGGGGCCGACGTGCTCGGGCGAAAGCTCGTCAACGTCGAGGCCGATCCGCCGACGCTCGTGACGGCGCAAGAGATCGAGCTCGCCTGCATCGAGAGCTGGTGGCGGGTCGTCGGGGTGGACCCGAGCGTGCGCGCACGGCTTCGCCGTCTGCTGCCACGGCGCCTTCGCGGGTTGATCGGCGACCGTCCGTTCCTGGACTGGACCGATCTCGAGCCGTTCGTCGGTCACGTGCCGAGCGCCCGCCTGCGGTTCTCGACCCGAAAGCTCGCGAACCTGCATCCGGCCGAGATCGCGGACCTCGTCGAGGCCGCCTCGCACGACGAGGGCGAGGAGATCATCGAGGCGGTGGGCCAGGATCGCGAGCTCGAGGCCGATGTCTTCGAGGAGCTCGACGAGCATCACCAGCTCGAGTTCATCCGCGAGCGTCCCGACCCGCAGGTGGCGGCCGTGATCGCGCGCATGGCTCCCGACGACGGCGCCGACCTGATCGTCGAGATCGACCAGGACAGGCGCGGGCGGGTACTGGCGTTGCTGCCGCCCGCCAAGCGTCGGCGGATCGAAACGCTGCTCGGCTACAACCCGTCCACCGCCGGCGGCCTGATGAACCCGGACTTCGTGGGCCTCGCTCCGACCGACACCGTCGCGCGCGCGTTCGAGCGGGTCCGCGACAGCGACCTCGCGCCTGGGACGCTGACGACCGTCTACCTGCTCGACGGCGACGGCGGACTGGCGGGGTCGGTTCCGATTGTCACGCTGCTGCGCGCCGATCCCTCGACGCAGCTCGATGAGCTCGCCGACCACGAGCCAGTCTCGGTCTCGACCGCTGCCGACCTGCCCGAGGTCGCGCGGATGATGACCGACTACAACCTCGTGATGCTGCCCGTGCTCGACGAGGATGAGCGCGTGGTGGGCGTGGTGACCGTCGACGACGTCCTCGAGCTCATGCTGCCCACAGGCTGGCGGCGGCGTTTCGGGGTCGCAAGCGACTGACGGCGCGGACCCAATGCGGCCCGTCGAGCATTGCTAGCCTGAGCGATCGATGAGTCCGCACGGGGCAAGAGCAAAGGAGGTCGGCATGGACCGAGAACGGCCACGAAGTACCGAGCCGGCCGCACGCCCGTCGGGCCCGTCGCTCCTGGCCTGAGCGCCTCCCCGGGGAGACCGTCCGCGCAGGCGTGCGTCCAGACGTGACGCGCGCGGGTGCCACCGCGCGCGAGCCGTAGCCCCGCGAGCCAGGAAAGGAGGTGTGACCGACATGCCCGATGACCCGACGACGCTCGAGCCCGTCGAGCGGGAGCGCCCGCCTGCCGGCGTGCCGCCGGTCCTCGACGAGGCCCATATCGGTGACATCCGGGGCGCGCTCGGCACGATCAAGATGTACGACACCGGCGAGCGCCACGGGCTCCGCTCGCGGATGATGGCGCTGCTGGCGATCATGGGCCCCGGCCTGATCGTGATGGTCGGCGACAACGACGCGGGCGGGGTGTCGACCTACGCCCAGGCGGGTCAGAACTACGGAACGAGCCTGCTGTGGGTGCTGTTGCTGCTGATCCCGGTGCTGATCGTCAACCAGGAGATGGTGATCCGCCTCGGAGCCGTCACCGGCGTCGGCCACGCCCGGCTCATCAACGAGCGCTTCGGCCGCTTCTGGGGCTGGTTCTCCGTCGGCGACCTCTTCGTCCTCAACTTCCTGACGATCGTCACCGAGTTCATCGGCGTCAGCCTCGCGCTCGGCTACTTCGGGGTCAGCAAATACGTCGCCGTGCCGATCGCCGCCGCGACGCTGATCGCGATCACCTCGACCGGCAGCTTCCGCAGCTGGGAGCGCTTCATGTACGTGTTCGTGATCGCGAACTTCCTCGTCATCCCGCTGCTGGTGCTGGCTCACCCGAGCGTGGGCAACGTCGTCCACCACGCGTTCACACCGGGGATCGCTGGGGGAGCGAACTCGACCTCCGTGCTCCTGATCATCGCGATCGTCGGCACCACGGTGGCGCCCTGGCAGCTCTTCTTCCAGCAGTCGAACATCATCGACAAGCGCATCACGCCGCGGTGGATCAACTACGAGCGGACTGACACGGTGATCGGCGCCTTCGTGGTCGTGATCGGCGCGGGCGCGATCGTCGCGGTCACCGCCTTCGCGTTCCTGGGGACGCCCGAATTCGGGCATTTCATCGATGCGGGCGCCGTCGCGCACGGACTCGCCAAGCACCTCGGCAATACGGCCGGTACCTTCTTCGCGATTGTCCTGTTGAATGCTTCGCTGATCGGCGCTGCCGCCGTGACGCTCTCGACCTCCTACGCGTTCGGCGACGTGTTCGACGCCAAGCACTCACTCAACCGCGGTCCGCTCGACGCGAAGTTCTTCTATGCGAGCTTTGCCCTGATGGTCGCCGCGGCCGCCGGCATCGTGCTGATCCCGAACGCGCCGCTCGGGTTGATCACGACCTCCGTCCAGGCGCTGGCGGGCGTGCTGCTGCCGAGCGCGACCGTCTTCCTGCTGCTGCTGACCAACGACCGCGAGGTGCTCGGGCCGTGGACCAATCCGCCGTGGCTGAACGCGATCGCGAGCGTGATCATCGGGGTGCTGGTCGAGCTCTCCCTGATCCTGATGCTGAGCACCGTGTTTCCCAATGTGAATGTGGTGCATCTCTTCACCTACCTCTCGATCCTGCTCGCGGTGATCCTCGCCGCGGCCGCCGTCTACGCGCTTCGCAACCGCTCGACAGCCAGCGCCGTCGAGGTCGAGCCGGCGCGCAAGGAGCGGCGGAGCACCTGGACGATGCCCCCGCTGGCGCTGCTGGAGCGCCCAGTCTGGTCACCGGGGCGACGGGCCGCGATGCTGCTCCTGCGCGCCTACCTGGTCGTTGCTGTCGTGCTCCTGATCATCAAGACGGTGCAGCTCGGACACTGACGGCGGCGGCGCGCCGCCGGCTCGGCGGGCTCGCCTGCGCTCTATGTTGGAATCGAGGTGCTGCCCTTCTGGATCTCGATCGCAATCCTGTCCGTCGTCCAGGGCGCGCTGGTGGCACTGCCGCGCAAGCTCACGATGCCGACCCTGGGCGCGTTGCGCGGACGGCGCTGGGCGATCGTTCCGCCGCTCTCGATTGTCGGGTTCGTCCTCGTCGCTCGCGCTGCGGAACATGCCAGCGCCGAGGGGCTGACCTATCTGGCGCTCTGCTCGGTGCCGCCGCTCGCCGCCGTCGCACTCGGCTGGCTCTCACGCGGAGCCCACCCGCCGCTGGCGCTGCTGGTCGTGCCGCTGTTCGCGATCGCCTGGGCGGATCGCGGAGGGCTCGCGGGGGATGCGGCGGCACTCGCGCTCTCTGCGCTCAGCTGCGTCACGCTCGCGGTGCTGCTCGCGGCCGTGACCCCGCCGCGGTGGCTGGCCGCCGGGATCGTGGCGATGGCGCTGGCCGACACGGTGCTCGTCGTCTCAGATCTCCTGCGCCGCCCGAACAACGCTCTGAACGCGGCGCATCCAGCCGCGGGGCTGCCGCGACTGCAGAGCGCGGAGCTCGGATCCGCGGTGATGGGCTACGGCGACCTGTTCGTCGCGGCGCTGCTCGGCGCGCTGCTCGCCGTCGCGGCGGGGCCCGCGATGCAGCTGCGGGGGGCGGCGCTCACTGCCGCGCTGGCGCTCTGCTTCGACCTGCTGTTCTTCCTCGTGAGCGAGCTGCCGGCGACGGTCCCGGTCGCCCTGGCGCTGATCGTGCTGATCCTCAGGCGCCGGCGACAATTCTCCTGGCGGCAGGAAACTCCGACGGTGGCTCGAGCTGATCGCCCGAGGCCTCGTCGAGCTCGTACTCCAGTCGCGCGGTGATCGAGCGCGCGCTCTTCTCGATGGCCGCCGGCGGGCTCAGCTCGCGATCGGACGCCGCTCCGGCGCGCTCGATCCGGCGAACCTGCGGCACCACGCGAAGGTCGAACGACCCGACCGCCTCGTTGTAGGCCGAGACGGCGCTGTCGAGCTGACGCCCGACCTTGCCGAGTGGGTCGACGAACCGCCCCAGCCGGCGATGCAACTCGCGCGCCGAGTCGGCAATCTCGCGGGCCGATTCGGCGATCAGCTCCTGACGCCAGCCATAATGCACGGCCCAGAGCAGGCCGATCAGCGTCGTCGGCGTCGCCATCAGCACCTGCTGCTGGACGCCGTACTCGATCAGGCCGGGATCCTGGGCCAGCGCGGCCTGGTAGATGCCGTCGGAGGGCACGAACATGACGACGAACTCCGGCGTGGAGTCGAACTGGCGCTGGTAGCCCTTGGACGCCAGCTTCGTGATGTGCTCGCGCGTCTGCTTTGCGTGGCGCGCGCTGTGGAGCTCCCGGTCGGCCTCGGCGGCCGACTCGAGCGCGGAGAGGTATGCGTCGAGCGGGACCTTCGAGTCGACCACGATCAGCTTTCCGCCGGGAAGGCGCACGAGCATGTCGGGCCGCAGGACGCCGTCGTCGGTGCGCAGCGTGCTCTGCTCGACGAAGTCACAGTGGGAGACCATCCCGGCCATCTCGACAACGTTGCGCAGCTGGATCTCGCCCCATGAGCCGCGCGTGCTCGGTCGCTTGAGCGCCGTGACCAGGTTGCCGGTCTCCTGGCGTAGCGTGCCGACCCCCTCGCCGAGCTGGCGCACCATCTGCGCGAGCTCCCCCTGCGCCTGCCGGCGCTCGCGCTCGAGCCTGCCGATCTCGCCCTCCATCCGCCCGAGCTTCTCGTGCACGGGGCCGACCAGCCCCTTCAGCTCCTCGGCACGGCGCGCCATCTCGCCGGCGGCGCGCTCCTGCTCGGCGTGGCGCGACTGCTCGAGGCGCTGCGCGAGCGAGTCGCCGGTCTCGCGCAGGACGTCCACCGAGATCGATCTCAGCTCGTCGCGCAGCCGCTCGCGGCTTCGCCTGAGCAGCACGGCGGCGAAGAGCGCTCCCAGCAGGACTCCAGCGATCAACAGCACGGCACTCATTTCCCACGACCCTTCTCGATGCGTTTGGATGTCAACGGTGACAGCCGCGTCGGATGGGAGTCCCGGGCCGCGGCGCGTGAGCCCCCGAGTGCCGCGCGATCCATCCGCGGGCGACGGGCACGTCGGTGGCTCTCGAGTGCCCAAAAGGAGCTGCAAATGGCTCGAATAAAACGGGCTTGACACATAGAGCGGGCCCGTCTATGCTTGCCGAGCCTCCCCAGGGCGTCTTTTGGCCTGGGGAGTACGTCATAGAGGGAAAATCCATACGGGGCGACGCATTGCGGAGCTATCTGCCGCCAAGTCCCGCAAGTGATGAGGAGGATGTGAGATGCAAGCCAAGCATGGCTTTGCAGTGTCGCCCCGCGGGCGGCTGTTCGGGTGCTGTATGGCACTCGTCCTCGCGCTCAGCGCCCTGGTGTTCGCACCGGTCGCAGGCGCAGAAACCCCTGAAGTAACCGAGTACCTGGCGCTGGGCGACTCGGTCAGCTTCGGTTACTCGCAGCAGAAATTCGAAGAAAACTTCCCGAACGAGGCGCCGGCCTTCTTTGAAGGCGGCTTCCCGAACGTGTGGGCGAAGAAGTCACTGTCCAAAACGTTCCCAGGGATAGTTGTGGTCAACGACAGCTGCCCGGGCGAGACCTCGGGTGGGCTGATCGGCACAGAACCGCCCACCTGCGGATGGCAGAAATCGGGTCTGACGCTGCACAACGGTTACCCGGGGCACTCGCAGCTCGAAAGTGCGCTGAGCATCCTCAACAAAGGCAAACCAGCGCACCCGATCAAGGCGGTCACGCTGCAGATCGGGTCCAACGACGAGCTCGCGGCCGTGCACGCGTGTGAAAAAGAAGTCACAGAAGAATTCGAAAAAACAGGCAAAAGCAAATACGGCGAAACGCCTGAAGGCGCTGTGTCTGGCTGCGTCGTCGCGCACGCGAAAGAAACGTTCGAAAAAATCGCCAAAAACATCGGCATCATCCTGAACCAGATCGACACGACCGGCGGATACACCGGGCCGATCGTCGTGCTTGGTTTCTACAACCCGGACGCGTTCATCCTTCCGGGCAGCGACGCCCTCCAGGCTGCGCTGAACCAGACGATCGAAAAAGAAGTGATTCCTCACTTCCCGAACGCGAAATACGCAAACCCGATGGGTATCTTCAACCCGCAGAAAGCGGTGAAAGAGAAGGCAGCCATCAAAAAGTACACCGAAATGTGCAACGCGCACGATCAGGCCGCCAATGAAGCGAAAGCGGGGCACGCACTGCCCGAATGCGACGGCGACATCCACCCGAGCCCGGCTGGGGCCCTGGTGCTTGCCAAACTGATCGCAGCTCACTATCCGTGATCAGCAGCTGAACTGATTGGATAGACGCAACGTCGGGGCGCCGCTTGGAGCGGCGCCCCGCAGCGCGGGGCTCTCGGCCAGACGGCCGGGGGCCCCGGGCGCTTTAACCGGCCCCGAGAAGGGGCTCCGCTGCTGCTCCGCGCGCGTCGCGCGGAGGGCCGCCCTGCCACGACGGGCAGTTCAGCGGGCTAGAGCTTCGCCTTCTCGAGCGGGGCGTCGACCTTCAGGCGCCCCGCCTCATGCTCGAGGATGCCGAGCATCGTCTGTGCGGCGGGCACCAGGCGCGCCCCGCCGCTGAGCGCGGCGATCACCTGGCGCGCCGGCGGCCGCGGTGAGAGTGCGCGGATGGCGATGTCCTCGCGCACCACCGAGAGCGCCAGCTCGGGTATCAGGGCGACGCCGACTCCGGCGGCCACCAGCCCCTGGACGGTCTGGTAGTCGTCGCTCTCGAATGAGACGATCGGCTCGAAGCCGGCTGCGTGGCAGCTGCGGACGACGTGCCGGGCGCAGGCGCTGGCGCGCGAGGTCTGCACCCACGCCTCATCCCTCAGGTCCTCCAGGCGGAGCCTGCGCCTGCCCGCGAGCGCGTGGTCGCCGGGGAGCGCGAGGTACATCGGATCCTCGGTCAGCTCGAGGCGCTCCATGTCGGCGCCGAGCAGCGTCTCCCCGTCGAACTCGAACAGCAGCGCGAGGTCGAGCTCGCCGGCGCGAAGGCGCGGCACGATCTCCTCGGGCTCGCCCTCGACGAGCGTCAGCTCGACGTCGGGGTAGGAGGATCGGAAGGTCGCGATCGCCAGCGCCATCAACGTCGCTCCGGCGGTCGGGAACGAGGCCATCCGCAGGCGCCCGCCACGCATCCCGGCGATCGCCGACAGAGCCGCATCGGCCGCGTCCAGGCGCGCGAGGATGCCCTCCGCATGGGTGACCAGCGTCTGGCCGGCGGCCGTCAGGCTGACGCCGCGCGGATGACGCTCGAGCAGCGCCATGCCCGCTTCGGCCTCGAGCGCCGCTATCTGCTGGGAGATCGCCGACTGCGTGTAGGTCAGAGCCTGGGCCGCGGCTGAGAACGAGCCGCGATAGGCGACCTCCTTCAGGACCCTGAGGCGGGCGACGCTAAGCATAAGTACAGCTTATCGCAACCATTATCAAGATCATTGGAACTGATGGCAGGACGGTGTCATCATCGGTCGAAACGGAAGCTGAGAACCACTGAGGCGGACCGACGGTCCGCGACGAGAAGGAGAAACTGAGAATGACTTCCAAGATCATCGTTTCCTACGACGGGACCGCAAACGAGGACGACGCGATCGCGCTCGGCCGAGTGCTCGGCCAGGCCGGCGCCGAGGTCTCCCTGGCGTACGTGCGACACACGCAGGATCCCGACCGCGACCGTGAGACGCTCGCACAGCACGAGGCGCAGGAGCTGCTCGACCGCGGGGCTGAGCTGCTCGGCGACGCGGGCGCCGCGCGCCACGCCGTCACCGACCGCTCGACGCCCGAGGGCCTCGCGGCGCTCGCGCAGCGGGAGGGTGCGGACGTCATCGTGTTCTGCTCTGACTCGCACACCGCAAAAGGACACGTCTCGATCGGCAACTCGGCGCAGCGCCTGCTCGAAGGCGGCCGCACGGCGATCGCGATCGCCCCGGTCGATCTCGCGGAGAGCGCCGGAGCCGGCATCCGCAGGATCGTCGCCGTCGGCGACGCCGATGGCGGAGCGGTGGCGACGGCCGAGTCGCTGGCGGGCGCGTTGAACGCGACCGTCGAGCCGGTCGCGGGCGAGAACACCGACCTGCTGGTCATCGACTCGCGCGCGGAGGCGGAGCCCGGTCGCGTCTGGCTCAGCTCCTCCGCGGAACACCTGATCGAAATCGCCAACTGCCCCGTGCTCGTCGTGCCGCGTGGCCGGGCGCTGCAGTTCGGCCAGCCGCGCGTCGCGATCGGCGCGTAGCCAGACTCGAGGGGTGCGAAAGCGCCGCCGCGTACTCCGACGCGGCGGCGTGGGGGGTCCCCGAGTCGCGCGTCCGGGCAGCCTCAGGGCGCGCCGCGCCGGCGCCGCGCGAGCAGATACCGCGTCAGCGCCTCGAGCAGGTCGAGCGCTCCGCCGAGCAGATGGGCCGGCGGCCCGGTCCACAACCGGCCCTCCGTGCGGCGCAGCGCCCCAAGCCATCCCCGTACCGGCATGGGGGCGCACGGTATCGTGGCGGGGGTGCCAGCCGCCGTAAAGACCACCGTCACCGAGCTGCCCGAGTCGCGCGTGCGCCTGCAGGTCGAGGTGCCGCCCGACGAGCTCGAGGGACGTCTCGAGCGCAAGGCGAGCCAGCTCGGACGTGACCTGAAGCTGCCCGGCTTCCGCCGCGGGAAGGTGCCCGCTCCACTCGTGATCCAGCGGATCGGCCGCGAGGTGGTGCTCGAGGAAGCCGTGCGCGACACGCTCGCGAGCTGGTATGCCGACGCGATCCAGTCCTCCGGCATCGTGCCCGTCGGGGACCCCCACGTCGATCTGGGCACGCTCCCGCCACGCGGCGAGGCGCTGCAGTTCGCGGTCGAGATCGGCGTGCTGCCGAAGGCCCAGCTCGGGGAGTACCTCGGCCTCGAGGTCGCCAGGCGCGAGCCGGAGGTCTCAGAGCAGCAGATAGACAAGGAGGTCGAGGCGATGCGCGAGCGACTCGCGCGCCTGGACACCGCCGAGCGTCCCGCCGCCGAGGGCGACTTCCTCGTCGTCGACTACGTCGGATCGCTGGCGGCCGGCGAGAGCGACGACGGCGAGCCGCAGTCGGAGCCCTTCGCCGGCGGCGAGGGGCGCGACCAGCTCGTCGAGCTCGGCGCGGGCAATCTGATCCCGGGGTTCGAGACGGCGCTCGTCGGCGCGAGCGCCGGCGAGACGCGCACCGTGCGGGTGCCGTTTCCACCCGACTACGGCAACCAGGACCTCGCCGGCCGCGACGCGTCGTTCGCGGTGACCGTCAAGGAGGTCAAGCGCAAGGAGCTGCCGGACCTCGACGAGGACTTCGCCGCCAGCGCCGGATTTGACGACGTCCAGGAGCTGCGCGAGGACCTCCGCCGGCGGCTGCTGGAGGCCGAGGAGGAGCGGATCGAGAGCGAGTTTCGCCAGGCCGCCCTGGATGCGGTCGTCGCGTCCGCGGAGGTGGGCGTCACCCCCGATCTCGCGGATGCGCGCGCCAGGGAGATGTGGGAGCGCATGCTCCACTCGCTGTCGCATCGAGGGATCACGCGCGAGGCCTACTTGCGCGTCGTCGGCCGCCCGGAGGAGGAGATCCTCGCTGACATGCGCTCCGAAGCCGAGCAGGCTCTGCGCCGCGAGGCCGTGCTGACGGCGGTCGTCGAGGCCGAGGGCGTGGAGCCGACGCAGGAGGAGCTCTTGGAGGCGCTTCGGCCGGTCGCCGAGCGCGAGGGCGTCGAGCCGCAGAAGGTTCTCGAGGAACTGGAGCGCCAGGGTCGGCTCGAGGAGGTCCGCGAGGATCTCGCGGCGCGGGACGCGATCACGTTGATCGCCGACCGGGCCGTCCCGATCCCGGCCTCGCGCGCCCGCGCCCGCGAACAGCTGTGGACGCCCGAGAAGGGCGCTCAGGCCGGGAAGACGGGCGAGGGAGCCGACGGGTCCTCCGGCCGGCTGTGGACCCCCACCGATCAAACATCGACCAGCTAGCCTCTAGAGGAATCCGATGCGCGAAGCGAAACAGAAGCGAGGAGCATGAGCCCACTTGTCCCAATGGTCGTCGAGCAGACCTCGCGAGGCGAGCGAGCCTTCGACATCTACAGCCGTCTGCTCAACGAGCGCATCATCTTCCTCGGCACGCCCGTGGACGATCAGATCGCCAACCTGATCGTCGCCCAGCTGCTGCACCTGGAGTCGGAGGATCCCGAGAAGGACATCTCGATCTACATCAACTCGCCGGGCGGCTCGGTCTACGCGGGGCTCGCGATCTACGACACGATGCAGTTCATCAAGCCTGACGTGCAGACGATCTGCGTCGGCATCGCGATGTCGATGGGGGCGCTGCTCCTGGCAGGGGGCGCCGAGGGCAAGCGCATGGCGCTGCCGAACGCCAAGATCCTGATCCACCAGGTCTCCTCCAGCTTCCAGGGCCAGGCGACCGACATCGAGATCCACGCCAAAGAGATCATCGACGTGCGGCGCCGCCTGGACGAGATCATCGCGAAGCACACCCACAAAGACCTCGAGCAGGTGCGCAAGGACACGGAGCGGGACTACTTCATGAGCTCCGAGGAGGCGAAGGCTTACGGCATCATCGACCGGGTGATCTCCGAGCACTAGCGCGGGCTCGGGCGGCCTGGATCCGAAAGGTACGAGGAAATGGCCAGACCGACAGATTCCAACGAGCAGCTGCTCTGCAGCTTCTGCGGCAAGTCCCAGCGACAGGTCAAGAAGCTGATCGCCGGCCCAGGCGTCTACATCTGCGACGAGTGCATCGATCTCTGCAACGAGATCATCGACGAGGAGCTCGCCGCCCCGCCGGCGTTCGACCTCGAGAACCTCCCCAAGCCGCGCGAGATCTACAAGGTCCTCGACGAGTACGTCGTCGGCCAGGATCCGTCGAAGCGCACCCTCTCCGTCGCCGTCTACAACCACTACAAGCGGGTCCAGATGATGATGTCCGGCGACACGGACATCGAGCTGCAGAAGTCGAACATCCTGCTGCTCGGCCCCACCGGCTGCGGCAAGACGCTGCTCGCCCAGACGCTCGCGCGGATCCTCAACGTCCCGTTCGCGATCGCCGACGCCACCGCCCTGACCGAGGCCGGCTACGTGGGCGAGGACGTCGAGAACATCCTGCTGAAGCTGATCCAGGCCGCCGACTACGACGTCAAGAAGGCCGAGACGGGGATCATCTACATCGATGAGGTCGACAAGATCGCGCGCAAGGCCGACAACCCGTCGATCACACGGGACGTCTCGGGCGAGGGCGTCCAGCAGGCCCTGCTGAAGATCCTCGAGGGCACCCAGGCTTCGGTCCCGCCGCAGGGCGGACGCAAGCACCCGCATCAGGAGTTCCTGACGATCGACACGACCAACGTGCTCTTCATCTGCGGCGGCGCCTTCGCCAACCTCGACAAGGTGATCGAGCGCCGCATCGGCCACAAAGGCGTGGGCTTCGCCGCCGCGATCGAGGCCAAGGCCGACCGCGACACCGGAGAAGTCTTCGAGCACTGCCTGCCCGAGGACCTGATCGAGTACGGGCTGATCCCCGAGTTCATCGGGCGGCTGCCCGTGATGTCCGCCGTGCACCAGCTCACGCGAGAGGACCTCGTCTCGATCCTGATCGAACCGAGGAACGCGCTCGTCAAGCAGTTCCAGCGCTTCTTCGCCTTCGACGGGATCGAGCTCGTCTTCTCCGAGGACTCGCTCACGGCGGTCGCCGAGAGGGGCCTCGAGCGCGAAACCGGAGCCCGCGGTCTGCGATCGATCATCGAGGAGATCCTGCTCGAGGTGCAGTTCGAGCTGCCGTCGCGCCGGGACGTCAAGAAGTGCGTCGTCACCAAGGAGACCGTCGAGAAGGGGCTGACGCCGACGCTCGTCACCGAAGCCGCGCCCGAAGAGGCCGACGCGGCGTCCCTGCGGGAGGAGTCCGCTTGAGCGTTCCAGCTACGATCGCGACCATGTCGAGATCGATGACGAAGCGAGGCAGGGGCCGTGGCGCGGTGGACCGCGCCAGGAGCGTCCCGTGGGCGGCCGTTCTGCAGGTCTGCGGCATCCTCTACAGCCGCTGGCGGCGCCTCTCTGACAAGGACCGCGCGCGCGCGGTGCGGCTGATGCGCGAATCGCAGGGACGGCTGACGAGGCTCGGGTCCAAGGAGCGCGACGAACTTCGCGGTCTCGTGCGAAAGGCGGACCTCAGGGGACTCGGCTCCGAGCTGCTCGCGCTGCGCAGGGGCGGCAGGCGGCGCCGGCGCCGCTGACGCTCCGCCCGCGAGCCGGCGTGGAGGACATGGGGCAGGCGAGCGAGGTGGGGGAGGGTCGCGAGGACGCGCCGGGTTCCGTCTCGGCGGGGGAGGCAGAGGCGAGGCTCTCGAGCTGGAGCCTGGAGCAGGCCGAACGCCACCTGCGCTCGCTCGAGCTCTTCGGCATGCGCTTCGGCCTGGACAGGATGCGGCGGATGATGACCGCGCTGGGGTCACCGCAGCAGAGCTTCGACGCGATCCATGTCGTCGGGACCAACGGCAAGTCCTCGACGACGCGCATGATCGCCGCGATCCTCGAGCGCCACGGTCTGGCAACGGGCGCCTACCTCTCGCCGCACCTCGTCTCCTACACCGAGCGCGTCCAGGTGCACGAGCGCGATCTCGCCGCCGGGCAGTTCGCCGCATCGGTCGCTCGCGCGTGGAAGGCGGCCGAGCAGGTCAACCGCACGCTCGGCGAGGACGACCACGTGACGCAGTTCGAACTTCTGACCGCCGCCGCGCTCTGGGAGCTCTCACGCCGCGACGTCGACGTAGCCGTCGTCGAGGCGGGGCTCGGCGGTCGTTATGACGCTACGAGCGTGATCGACGCGCGCGTGACCGCGCTCACCAACGTCGGCCTCGAGCACACGCGCTGGCTGGGACCGACCATCAGCGACATCGCCGAGGAGAAGCTGGCCGTCGTCGCCCCCGACTCGACGCTCGTGATCGGCAGCGACCTCGCCGAGCCGGCGCTTGCGGTCGCTGAGCGCGTCGTCCGCGAGCGCGACGCCGAGCTCGTGCGCGCCGAACAGAGCATGGCGCCAGTCGTCCTGCTCGCTCCGGGCCCCTTTCAGCGGCGCAACTTCGCGCTCGCGCGCCTCGCCGCCGAGACCTACCTGCGCGACGCCGGCCTGCCCCTGAGCGAGGAGGCCGTGCTCGATGCCGCCGAGTCCGTGCGGGTGCCCGGGCGCCTGCAGCTGGTGGAGGGCCAGCCGCCGACGGTGATCGACGGCGCTCACAACCCCGATGCGGTCGACGCCCTCGTCGAGGCGCTTCCGCAGGTGATCGCGCCCGGGACACCGATCGCGCTCGTGCTCGGAGTGCTCGAGGACAAGGACGCCGCCCGGATGCTTGCGCCGCTGCTCGAGCTCTGCGAGCGGGCGTGGTTCACCGCCCCGCCGAGCGCCCGCGCGCTCTCCCCGGCGGCGCTGCAGTCGCTCGCCCGCCAGCTGGGCTTCGAGGCGGTCGCCTGCGAGCCGAGGCCCACGCGCGCCCTTGCACAGGCACGGGAGTGGGCCGCCGCGAACGGTGGCGCGGTGCTCGCCACAGGCTCGATCTACCTGGCGGGCGATCTGCTCGGAGCGCTGTCCTGCTCGGGTAGCATTGATCATCCGCAGCCCCACTCGCGGAGATCGGACAAGTGAACGAGGAAGGCCCATCAGTGCTCACGATGGTCGGCGCCGTCGCCTTGATCGTTGCGTTGGTGATACTCGTGTTCTTCGCCGCTGGCTACGGTTTCGGCCGCCTGTTTCTCTAAACTCAGCCGGCCGATGCCACCCTTGGCCTACTTCGGAGTCGAAAGCAGCGGCCTGAACCTGGTCATCGACCTGCTGATCCTGTTCATCGCCGTCCTCTACCTGGCGCTGATCTACTGGACCTACGCGGACGCGCGGCGGCGGATCGTCGATCCGATGCTGATCGGGTGCGCCACGGCGGCCGCGCTGCTGTTCCCGTTCGTGGGCGCGATCGTCTACATGATCCTGCGGCCGCCCGAGTATCTCGAGGACGTCCACGAGCGCGAACTGGAGACGCAGGCGGCCGAAGCGCGGCTGCACGAGCTCGATCACGGGCTCTGCCCGTACTGCGACTACCGCATCGAGCGCGACTTCGTCCGCTGCCCCAGCTGCCTGCGGAAGCTCAAGGAGCGCTGCGTGAGCTGCTCTCGCCCACTCGACCAGGCTTGGACGATCTGTCCCTACTGCGAGGCCGACGTCCCCGGCATCTCCTCGACCCGCACCCGCCGCGCACGCCCGCCGGCGCCCGCCGAGACAGAGATCACCCAGATCGACATCGAGGGCGAGAGCGGGGAGAGGGTGGCTCCCGTGGCGGCGCCCGAGCCGGCGGCCCGTAGCACCCGCGGTGGCGGACGCTCGAGGCGGCCGCGGGCGACCTCCTGACACTCCTCTGAACCCAGGAAGGCGACCAATGGACCGAACGCTGATCCTCGTGAAGCCCGATGCCTTCGCCCGGGGCCTGACGGGCGAGATCCTAGCCCGCTTCGAGCGCAAGGGACTGAAGATCGTCGGCCTGCGCCAGATGACGGTCAGCCGTGACCTGGCGGAGCGCCACTACGCCGAGCACGCCGAGCGACCCTTCTTCCCGGAGCTCGTGCAGTTCATCACCTCCGGGCCGATCGCCGCGTTCGCGCTGGAGGGGACGCACGCCGTGCGCGCGGCACGCCAGGTGATCGGCGCGACCGACCCGCTCGAGGCCGCGCCGGGATCGATCCGCGGCGATCTCGCGATCGAGATGGGGACGAACATGGTTCACGGCTCGGACTCGCCGGAATCGGCCGACCGCGAGATCGCACTCTTCTTCGGGGACCTCTAGCGCGGGCGCGAGCATGGCGGGCACGCGCGCCCAGCCGGAGCGGGAGCAGCCACTCGCGCTCGTGCTCGCTTCGCGCTCACCGCAGCGGCGGGAGATCCTCGGGCGCCTCGGCGTGCCCTTCGAGGTCCGTCCCACCGACGTCCCGGAGCTCGCGGTCGGCGAGCCGGGCGCGATCGCGCTCGAGAACGCGCTGCGCAAGGCCCGCGTCGCGCAGGTGCCTGGCCGGCGGGAGGCCGTGATCGGCTGCGACACGATCGTCACGCTGGGCGGCGTGCTCTACGGCAAGCCCGCCGACGAGCGCGAGGCGCGAGCGACGCTCTCGGCGCTGAGCGGCCGCACGCACGAGGTCATCAGCGGGCTCGCCGTGCTACTGCCGGGCGAGGAGCGAACCGGGATCGCGCGCACGGCCGTCACCTTTCGAGAGCTCGATCCCGAGGAGCTCGACCGCCATCTCGCCGGCGGCGAGTGGCGCGAGCGCTCCGGCGGCTACGCGATCCAGGGCGGCGCGGGCGCCTTCGTGCAGGAGCTCGAGGGGGATATCGACAACGTCGTCGGCCTGCCCCTGCAGTGCCTGCTCGAGATCTATCCGGAGCTGCGCCGAAGCTGACGAATTGCCTGCAAACGGCTGCCATGGCGATCGCGCGGCGACGGTCGTCCGCTACACTGCTCGCGGGTTGCGCTCCCGGTCAGCGCTGGCGGTGCCGCATCGCCGGACAGTGAGGCGAGACCGACGGGAGGCGGGCCCTCTTCCTCTATCTATGGGCCCCTCTCAACACATCAGGCGACCTGAGCCGGGCATCCCCGGGCTCGCGAGCCTGTGAGCATCTTCACCTATCTGACGGGGTTCGGCGGCCGCGACATGGCGGTCGATCTCGGCACCGCCAACACGCTCGTCTACGTTCGTGGACGCGGCATCGTCCTGTCTGAGCCGAGCGTCGTCGCGATCGACTCGCGCACGGGCGAAGTCCACGCCGTCGGCATCGAGGCCAAGCGCATGCTCGGCCGCACGCCAGGGACGATCCAGGCGATCCGCCCGCTGAAGGACGGCGTGATCGCCGACTTCGACGTGACCGAGGAGATGCTCAGGCACTTCATCCAGAAGGTGCATCAGAACCGGTGGGCGCACCCGCGCGTGGTCGTGTGCGTGCCCTCGGGAGTGACCGGCGTGGAGAAGCGTGCGGTCGAGGAGGCGTGCCTATCGGCCGGCGCCCGCACCGCCTACCTGATCGAGGAGCCGATGGCGGCGGCGATCGGGGCCGGCCTGCCAGTCGGAGAGCCGACCGGCTCGATGGTCGTGGACATCGGCGGGGGAACCTCCGAGGTGGCGGTCATCTCACTCGGAGGGATCGTCGTCTCGCAGTCGATCCGCGTCGGCGGGGACGAGATGGACGAGGCGATCATCAACTACGCGAAGAAGGAGTACAAGCTGCTGATCGGCCAGCAGACCGCGGAGGAGCTGAAGCTCGAGATCGGCTCGGCGTGCCCCATGTCCGAGGAGCTCCAGGCGGAGATCCGCGGCCGTGACATGGTCGCGGGACTGCCGAAGACGGTCGTCCTCACCAGCGAGGAGATCCGCCAGGCGCTCGAGGAACCGCTCAGCCAGATCATCGAAGCCGTCAAGGAGACGCTCGACCGCACGCCGCCGGAGCTGGCCTCCGACATCATGGACCGGGGCATCATGCTCGCGGGCGGCGGATCGCTGCTGCAGGGCCTGGATGAGCGGCTGCGCGAGGAGACGCAGATGCCCGCCCACCTCGCCGAGTCCCCGCTGACGTGCGTGGCGGTCGGCTCGGGGCGCTCGCTCGAGGAGTTCGAGGCGATCCATCGCTCGAACCGCACCGCGCGTAACCGGCGCCGCAGGTAAGCGTTAACCTAGGGACGCGCCCTGCGGGGGGCTGGGCGATCGAACCACCGGCCTCGGTAGTCTTTCCCGCGAACGTCTCGGAAGGTCCTTATTCGTGCATGACAAGACGGTCCGGCGTCGACGCGCGCTGCTCGTGCTCCTCGTCGTCCTCTCTCTCCTGCTGCTGACCGCATACTTCGGCGAGGCCCCGGGCGGACGCCTGCACTCCGTCCAGCGCGCGTTCCTGACCGTGGTCTCGCCGATCCAGGACGGCGCGAACAAGGCGCTCAAGCCCGTCCGCGACCTGTTCGGCGGGGTCAGCGACACGTTCCACGCCAAAAGCCAGCGCAACGAACTGCGCAAGCAGGTCGCCAAACTGCGCCGCGAACTGGTGGGCGACCAGAGCGAAAAACGCTCCTACCGGGAGCTGCTCGCGATGTTCCACCTCGACAACCAGCTCAGCATCGCCGACTACCACCCGGTGACGGCCACGGTGTTCGGCAAATCGCCGAACCTGTGGTATTCGACCGTCACGATCGACAAAGGCGAAACATCGGGCGTCCGCATCAACGACCCCGTGATCAATGGCGAAGGCCTCGTCGGCAAGGTCACGCTCGCGGCGCCCGACGCCGCCACCGTCAGCCTGATCACCGACAGCACCGTCGGCGTCTCGGCGCGGCTCGGCACGACGAGCGCGACGGGCATCGTGCAGCCGAAGCTGGGCGATCCGAACGACCTGCTGCTGCAGTACCTGGCGCCCAGCACGCAGCCCAACAAGGGCGAATACGTCGTGACCTCGGGGACGGTCACGAGCCACGGCGACTCGCTCTATCCGCCGGGGATCCTGATCGGCCAGGTCACCTCGGTGAACGAAGAAAGCGCCTACAAATCGGTCAACGTCCATCCGATCGCGAACCTGCACAACCTCGACGTCGTGCAGGTGCTCACCTCCGCGCTCGGCTCGAGGCCCTCGAAACTGAGCCGCCTCGCGGCGACGCTGCCTCCCGGCCAGAGCCCGAGCGCCGCCGCGAGCGGCGAAGCGCTCGCCTCGACTGGGGCGGTTCCGTGAGCGCACCGAGCGGCGCGCTCGTCGGTCGCATCGCCGCCCTCTCGGTGGTGGTCGTCTTCTTCCAGATCGGAGTCGTTTCCGAGATCCCGGTGTTCGGCGTGAACGTCGACCTCACGCCCCTGCTCGCCGTGTTCGTGGGCCTTATCTGCGGCTCGACGCTCGGTGCGGTGACGGGCTTCGCCGTCGGCCTGCTGGTCGATCTCGCGCTGGTGCAGACGCTTGGGGTCAGCTCGTTGATCTTCACGTTGATCGGCTACTGGGCGGGCCGCCTGCGCGAGCTCCGCGACCCGCAGGCCGCGCTGACGCCGCTGCTCGTCGGCGCGAGCGCCGCCGCGGTCTCGCTCGTCGGCTACGCGGTGATCGAGTTCCTGCTCGGGGTGGACGCGCCGGTCAGCCTCGACCTGGTGCGCCAGATCGTCGTCGGCGTCGTCGTCGACAGCGTCGCCGCGCTCCCGATGTGGGCGCTCGTCCGGCGCATCCTGGAGCCGGCGATGCCCGACGATCCACGGCGGCGCCGGCGCCGGCGCGCGTACACGACCGGCGGGCTCAGCCCGCTGTCAAGGCCATGAGCACGCTCGAGCGCGCCCGCCCGAGCGAGCCGCACATGCCCGTCTCGCCGCAGCTGGCGATGCGGGTCGCCGTGCTCGGCGCGATCGCGATGGCGCTGTTCGCGGTCATCCTCTTCCGCCTGTGGTTCCTGCAGGTGCTCACGGGCGAACAGTACGTCCTGCAGGCGAACGCCAACCACGAACGCGACCTGCCGATAGCGGCGCCCCGCGGGGAGATCCTCGACCGGGCTGGCCAGCCCCTGGTCTCGAGCCGCACGACCAATGCCGTTCAGATCATCCCCTCCGCGCTTCCCGGCGAAGGGGCGCCGCGCCGCGCGCTCTACAGACGCCTCGGGCGCCTGCTCGGGCTCAGCGCCGGTGGGATCCAGGCGCTCGTGGAACACGGCCAGACGACCCTGCGCTATGCGCCCGTGACGATCAAGACCGACGCCGGGCCGGAAGTGCTGACGGTGCTCGCCGAGCGCCAGAACGAATACCCGGGCGTCGTGCAGCAGCCGGTCTCGATCCGCTCCTATCGCTACGGCGAAATGGCCGCGCAGGTGCTCGGCTACGTGGGCCAGGTCTCAAAAGCGGAGCTCAAGATGCGCGCGTTCGCCGGCGTGCAGCAGGGCACCGTCGTCGGACAGGAAGGCCTCGAGTACTACTACGATCGCTACCTCCGCGGCAAAGCTGGCGTGGAGCGGGTCGAGGTCAACGCCGCCGGCTACCCGGTCAAGAGCCGCCTCGCCCCGACGGTGCCGCAGGCGGGCCACAGCCTCAGGGTCACGCTGGACCTCGGCCTGCAGAAAGCGAGCGAACAGGCGCTGCTGCAGGGGATGGAACATGCGCGGGCGTCGGGCAGGCCGGCGAACGCCGGCGCCTTCTTGGCGATGGACCCGCGCACCGGCCAGATCCTCTCGCTCGGCTCCTGGCCGAGCTTCGACCCGAACAAATTCGCCAAACCGCTGACCAAGGGGCAGTTCGAACGGCTTCAAGGCAACAGCATCGAAGGCGGTCCGCTGACCGATCGCGCCGTCAACGGCACCTATCCGACGGGCTCGACCTTCAAGCCGATCACCGCCATGGGTGCGCTGGAATCGGGCGTGCTCGACCCGGGCGCCGGGCTCGGGGCCGGGTCATGCATCTCGGTCTCGACCCAGCAGTTCTGCAACGCCGGGCACGCCGACTACGGCGCGGTGAGCCTGGTTGACGCGCTGCGGGTCTCCTCGGACACCTACTTCTTCGAAGTCGGCGAGCTCGCCAACAGCCACGGCAACGTGATCCAGCGCAAAGCCGAAGAACTCGGAATCGGCCATAAGACCGGCATCGACCTCCCGTCGGAGATCACGGGGATAGTGCCCGACAGCCGCTGGCGCGCCAAACAGAACGCGGTCGAGCTGCAGTGCGAGCACCGCACGCATCGTGCGAGCTGCGGAATCGTCGGCGAAATCAGGCCCTGGAGCGTCGGTGACAACATGCATCTGGCCGTCGGACAGGGCGACCTGGTGACGTCGCCGCTACAGATGGCCGTTGCCTACTCGACGCTTGCCAACGCCTACATGAACAGCGGCGAAGGCACGGTCGTGACGCCCCATCTCGGCCTTGAGGTCGACGACTCCGCCGGCGGCCTGGTGCAGGCGCTGAGCCCGCCGCCGGCCCGCCACGTCCACCTCAACTACTCCGATCTCAGCCTCGTGATGGAAGGGATCCACAACGCCGCCAGCATGCAGGGCGGCACCTCCTTCGACGTCTGGCAGGGCTGGGACCAGGGCCAGCACCCCGTCTACGGGAAGACCGGGACCGCGCAGCGCGAACCGAAGGAAGACCAGTCCTGGTACATGTGCTACGTCGGCGACCCGCGGCGGCCGATCGTGATCGCCGTGACCGTCGAGCAGGGTGGCTGGGGCGCCGAAACGGCCGCGCCGATCGCGCGGCTGATCGCCTCCAAGTGGTTCGGCAAGCCATCGAAATTCGTCGTCGGGAGCTCGAAGACGCTGTGAGCGCACTGCCCGTACAGCCTCCGGCGTCCGTCGAGCTGACGCCTCCCGCCCGCGAGCCGCGGGGCGGCGTGACGCGCTGATGCCGCTCAGCCCCATCAAACCGACGGAGGAGCCGCCGGTCGCGCCGCCGCGTTCGGTGCGGATGCCCCTGGACCCGCTGCTCACGCTCGCCGTGCTCGGGCTGGCGGCCTGCTCGATCGTGACGCTCGGGGCGGCCACCCGCAACCTGATACCGGGCCAGCCGGGCTACTACGTCAATCGCCAGCTGATCTATCTGATCGTCGGGATCATCGCGATGGTGATCCTTTCGAGGATCGACTACGCGCGCCTGCGGCAGCTCAAAAACGGCATCTACGCGTTGCTGCTGCTGAGCATCCTCGCCGTGCTCGGCCTCGGCCACGCCGCGCGCGGCTCGCAGCGGGCCATCAACCTGCCGTTCTTCTCCTTCCAGGCGTCCGAGCTCGGCAAGGTCCTGCTGACCGTCGCGATCGCCGCCTTCGTGGTCGACCGCGCGCGACGGCTGCGCGATCGCGACACCACGGTTCGCGTGATGATCGCCGCGCTCGTCCCCGCGATGTTCGTGATCGCCCAGCCCGACCTGGGCTCCGGGATGGTCTACATGGTGGTCGCGTTCACGATGCTGTTCGTGGCCGGGACCGCCTGGCGCCACCTCGCGAGCCTGCTGGCGCTCGTCGCGGTGTCGCTGACGTTCATCCTGGTGGCCGCGCCCGCCGTCGGCGTGCACGTGCTCAAGCCCTACCAGGTGGCCCGCCTGACGGCGTTCCTGCACCCCTCATCGAACCCCGAAACCGAAGGCTACCAACAGCAGGAGTCGAAGATCGCGATCGGCTCCGGGCAGAAGTTCGGGCGCGGCGCCAACTCGTCGCAGACGCGCCTGAACTTCGTCCCCGAGGACCACACCGACTTCGTCTTCGCGGCGGTCGGCGAGCAGTACGGGTTCGTCGGCGCGGCGATCGTCCTGGCCCTCTACGCGCTCCTCATCTGGCGGACCCTGGGGGTGCTGGTGATGTCCAAGGATCTGTTCGGCTCGCTGATCGCCGCCGGGATAGCGGCTATGCTCATGTTCCAGGTCTTCGTCAACGTGGGAATGACGATTGGGATCATGCCAATCACCGGTGTGACGCTTCCGCTCATGAGCTACGGCGGCTCGTCGGTCATAACCACACTGTTGGCGGTGGGCCTGTTGCAATCGATTTACGTTCAGGCGCGCGCGTCCGCATCATTGAAGGGCCGCGTCCTGCGCTACTAGACACCGAATGTCAGCCGAGCATCCCTCATCACACCGCCAGGAGCAGCCATACGCGGGCCTCGCGCCCGCCCGGCGCCCTAGAGGGCGGCGTCCGATCCGGTGCCCACGCACCCGCTCGGCGGCGTTCCATCACGAGAGACTGGATCAAATTGAAAAAGCAAGTGCTTGTCAGCGTCGATCGCGCGGAGACGCGCGTGGCGCTTCTGGAGGCGAGCGGCACGCCCGCCGCCTCGCGCGCATCGGCTGCCGACCGGGGGCGCTCGTCGCGCCCGGGGAGATCGGCCGCCGCGCGCAAACGCGCGAACGGACGTCCGGAGCCCGGCTACCGGATCGCTGAGCTTTACATAGAGCGTCGCGGCGGACGCTCGATAGTCGGGAACATCTACAAGGGCAAGGTCGACAACGTCCTGCCGGGCCTCGAGGCGGCGTTCGTCGACATCGGGCTCGAGAAGAACGGCTTCCTGCACGTCGACGAGATCGTGCTCCCCGGCGTCCAGACGCCGCGCCGCGGCCGCGGGAGTGGGGGCGGGCGCAGAATCTCCGATCTGCTTTCGCCGGGCCAGGAGATCGTCGTGCAGGTCGTCAAGGATCCGCTCAAGACGAAGGGCGCACGCCTGTCGATGGAGCTCACGATCGCCGGGCGCTACATGGTCTACGCGCCGACCGGCGAGGGCATCGGCGTCTCGCGGCGTCTCGAGGACCGCGAGCGCGAGCGCCTGCGCCGCCAGACGGCGGGGCTCGAGCTCGACGGCGGCGGCGTGATCGTCCGCACGGCGGCCCATGGGGCCAAGCGGGCCGACTTCGAACGCGAGCTCAAGTACCTGCACAAGCTGCATGAGGTGCTCGTCAAACGGACGGAGGAGACCACCGCGCCGGACCTGGTCTTCCAGGAGGCCGACCTCTCGGTACGAGTCGTCCGCGACATCTTCTCCGAGCACTTCGAGCGTGCGATCGTCGACGACGCCCAGCAGTACCACCGGCTCGTCTCGTTCTTCACCCGCACCGCGCCGGAGCTCGTCGAGCGGGTCGAGCTGTGGGAGCGGCCCGAGCCCCTGTTCGAGGTCTATGGCGTCGACAAGGCGATCGAGGGAGTGCTCTCGCGCCGCGTCGATCTGCCGAGCGGCGGCTACCTGATGATCGACTACGCCGAGGCGCTGACCGTGATCGACGTCAACTCGGGCAGCTTCATCGGCCGCGGCAAGGGCGCCGGCCTCGAGGACACGATCACCAAGACGAACCTCGAGGCCGCGGAGGAGGTCGTCAACCAGCTCCGCCTCCGCGACATCGGCGGGATCATCGTCATCGACTTCATCGACATGGCCCGCGCGCGCAACCGCGACGCGGTGATGAAGACGCTTCGAAAGACGCTCGACGAGGACCGCACGAAGACGTTCACCGCCGAGATATCCAAGCTCGGGCTCGTCGAGATGACCCGCCAGAACGTCACCGAGGGCGTCCGGGAGATCATGACCCGCCCGTGCCCGACGTGCGAGGGCGAGGGCGTGATCCGCTCCGAGGAGACGATCGCGATCGAATTCGAGCGCCGGCTGCGCGATGTCGCGGTCGAACATCCGGACGCCGAGGCGTTCCTCGTGCAGGTCAATCCGCGCGTTAGCACCCAGTTCACCGGCCACCAGTCGAGGGTCCTGCACGCGCTCGAGTCCGAGACCGGCAAGTCGTTCCTGTTCGAGGGCTCCGAAGGCCTCGCGCTCGACCACTTCGCGATCACACTCGTGGGCACGCGCGAGGAGGTCGAGGAGCGCGCGCTCCCGTTCCGCACCGGTGACGAGGTGCTGGTCGAGATCGTCGAGCCGCACATGTACGACGTCGAAGACGCGGTCGCCAAAATCGACGGCTACATCATCTCGATCGCCGGCGCCGCGCGCTATGTGGGCGAGAAGCGGATGGTGCGCATCGACCAGGTGGGCCGCACGGCCGCGAGCGCGCTGCTGCTGGACGACAGCGGCGAGGTCGTGCCTCCGCCGTCCCGCCCGGCCACGGCGAAGGGTGCGGGCAAGAGCCGCAGACGTGTCGCTGCGCCGCCGCCCGAGGAGCCCGCCGTGATCGCCGAAGGCGCGAGGGCGCACGCGCGGGGGCTCCGCCGGCCCGACGAGAGCGATGACGCGGAGGCGCGTCGCGAAGCCGGGCTGAGCGAGTCGCCGACGACGCTCGACTCCGAGCCCGAGGAGGATCTCGCCACGCAGGCCGCGCTCGCCGACGAGTCGCCCGAGGCCGAGGGCGAGGGCGATGGCGAGGGTGATGGCCTACAATCCAAGCCTCGGCGTCGTGGCCGCAGAGGCGGGCGGCGCCGTTCCGCTGCCAAGGCGAAGGCGACGCCCGAGTAACCCTCGGCGCCCCGTCCGGGAGCGCTCGTAGGGCCCTTGACCGAGAGAGCGAACTACAGACATGTACGCGATAGTGAAGACAGGTGGCAAGCAGTACCGCGTCGAGCGGGGACAGCGCCTGCTCGTCGAGCGTCTCGCTGCCGACGCAGGCGCGGACGTGGCGCTCGAGCCGATCCTCTATCGCTCGGAGGAGGTCGTGTTCGACAAGGCGGGCCTCGAGAGCGTCAAGGTCACGGCGAAGGTCATCGACCATCCCCGCGGCGAGAAGCTCAGGGTCTTCAAGTTCAAGCCCAAGCGAGGCTACAAGCGCCGCAACGGCCACCGCCAGGACCTCACGCGGATCGAGGTGACCGACATCAGCCACGGGGCGCGCAAACAGGCCCCGAAGTCGAGCGCCGGTGCAGGCGCCGAGCCGACGTCGAGCGCGCCGGCCAGCGCTCCCGTGAAAGCGAGCGCCAAAGCACCCGCGAAACCAGCTGCCAAGGCGAGCGCCAAGCCCGCGCGCAAAGCCGCTGCGAAACCGGCCGGCAAAGCGGCGGCGAAACCGGCTGGCAAAGCCGCCGCGAAACCGGCCGGCAAACCGGCCGCGAAGAAGGAGAAGCCGGAAGATGGCTCATAAGAAGGGGCTCGGTTCGAGCCGCAACGGGCGCGACTCCAACGCTCAGCGGCTCGGCGTCAAGACGTTCGCAGGCCAGGCCGTTACGGGCGGGGAGATCATCGTGCGCCAGCGCGGCACCCGGTTCAAGCCGGGCGCCGGAGTCGGCATCGGCAAAGACGACACGCTCTACGCGCGCGCCGCGGGGACCGTTCAGTTCAGCGCCGGGCGCGGTGGGCGCACGGTCAGCGTGCTGCCCGCCGACGCCGAGCGCTGATCGCATCATCCGCCCCGCTGCGGGCACGCTCGGCGCCCGCCGACCCTAACCCTGCTGTGCCGTCGGCCTGACGAGGATCTCGTTGACGTTGACGTGGTCGGGCTGCGAGACGGCGAACATGACCGCGCGGGCGACATCGTCGTCGTGCAGCGCGTTCTGAGGTCGCTGGTCGAAGAACGGCGTGTCGACCATCCCCGGCTCGATGACCGTCACGCGCACGCCGGTGCCGTGCAGGTCCTGACGGGCGGCCTCGCCCATCGCGCTCACAGCATGCTTGGTGCACGAGTAGAGCGACCCCGGGAGCACCCGGCGGCCGGCGACACTCGAGGTCAGAAGCAGATGCCCGCGCGCCTGCGTCACGGCCGGGATCGTCGCGCGCAACGTGAGCGCTGCGCCGTAGACGTTCGTGAGCACCATCTCGCGCCAGTGCTCTGGCGTGTCGTTGAGGAAGCCGCGTGGCCCCCCGAAGCCGGCGTTGGCGAACGCGACGTCGATACGCCCGAACGCCTCGAGCGCCTCGAGCGCCAGGCGCTGCTGGTCCTCCCAGTCGCTCACGTCGCAGCGCACGGGCAGCGCGCGCTCGCGGCCTCCCAGCTCCTCGGCAAGCGCCTCCAGGCGATCGTGCGAACGGGCCGCGAGGACGACGCGCCAGCCGCAGGCGGCTGCGCGGCGTGCGGTCGCGGCGCCGATCCCGGAGGAAGCGCCGGTGATCAGGAACACACCGTCTGAGGCTCTCGGGCTCTCCGCATTCATCTCTCATCTGCTCCTTGGTCGCGTTCGGTTTCGGTCCATCTAGGCAGATTGGCCGCGTCGGGCGCCCGGTGGGAGCCCGCGCAGCTGTCACGATTGTCACGATGCTTCACGACCGCGCGAGAATCCACGTCCAGGCCGGCGCCGGCGGCGGCGGGGCGATGAGCTTCCGCCGCGAAGCACATGTCCCGCGCGGCGGTCCCGATGGCGGCGACGGGGGGCACGGCGGGGCGGTGGTGTTCGTGTGTGACGACTCGCTGCGCGATCTGCAGAGCTTCCGCCGCAGGGCGCATTTGGCCGCACGCCCCGGAGGGCACGGCGAGGGGGCGCTTCGCCATGGCGCAGACGGCGAGACGCTCGAGATCCGGGTCCCCCCCGGGACGCAGATCATCGGCTCCGAGGAGGACGGCGGCGAGCTCGCCGGACGCCGATGGGAGCTCCTGGACGCCGGCCAGCGGGCGACGGTCGCGCGCGGGGGCCGCGGCGGCAAGGGGAACAAGCGCTTCGCCACGCCCACCCGGCAGGCCCCGCGCTTCGCCGAGCAAGGTCTCGCGGGCGAGCAGGGTTGGCTCGAGCTGAGGTTGAGGCTGCTCGCCGACGTCGGCCTCGTCGGCCTACCGAACGCCGGCAAGTCATCGCTGCTCGCGCGGCTCACGCGCGCGGCACCCAAGGTGGCCAGCTACCCCTTCACGACGCTCTCACCAGTGCTCGGGGTGCTCGAAGGCGAGGACCGTCAGCTCGTGCTGGCCGACATCCCCGGTCTGATCGAGGGCGCCAGCGAGGGGGCCGGGCTGGGTCACGAGTTCCTCGCCCACATCGAGCGCACGCGACTGCTCGTCCACGTGATCGACGTGGCGCCGGAGCTGAGCGGCGACGAGGATGCCGACGCGATCGCCAACCACGCGATCGTCGAGCACGAGCTCGCGGCTCACAACGAGCAGCTCGCGCGCCTTCCGCGCGTGCTCGCGCTGTCGAAGGTCGACCTCCTGACGCCCGAGCGCGCGGCCGAGGCGATCGAGCTCTGGCGCGGTCGACTAGGCCGGGAGATTCCCGTGATCGCCACCTCGAGCGCCACGGGCGCCGGGCTCGATGAGCTCGCGGCGCAGCTCCTGCGCACCGTCGGCGCTGCCGAGGAGCCGGCCGGGCGCAGCCCCGTCACGATCAACGGCTCCGATCTGCCGCTTGCCGCGGCCGCGCGCTCGCGCGGAGACGATGAGGCGCTCGCCGAGCACATGGTCTTCCGGCCCGCCGGCGCGAGCGGCT
>DASZIU010000137.1:0-22830 GCA_035948815.1 Solirubrobacteraceae bacterium
TGCTCACTGTGCACAGGTCCGCATGGCAGTTGGGGGGCAGGGACTCGAACCCCGATTCTCAGGACCAAAACCTGATGTCCTGCCATTGGACGACCCCCCAGGGGGCGCTAGAAGGATAGATCCTGGGTGCGCGTCCACCCAGTGACCCGCCGCGGCGCCCTCGCGCCGGGCCGCCGAGGCCGCCGAGCGTCCCTGGGCCTGGAGCCCCGGCCAGGCTCGAGCGGCCGATCGGAGGTGCGTGCGCGAGTGCCGGACCCCGCAATTTGCAGGGCTTTCGCGTCCGGCCCGGCACGGATCCGGGCAGCCTGCAACGATTCCCCCCGTTCTGTCAGGAGGAGCTCGCAGAAATACGAGACCCCTGAGCCCGCTCCTGACGGCGGTCGCCCTGCTGTGCGCCACCGTCGTCGCGACGGCGGCGCCTGCGCTGGCCGGGTTCAGGCATCACGGCTCGCGGCGCTCGGGCAACGCGGGTCGGCGGGGAGCGCACCCCAAGCGGCGGCACGCCCGCCTCATGCGACACGCCCGCGCCGCGGCGCGGGCCTCCTCGTGCGGGAACGAACAGCTCCGGCCCGCGGCGGGCAACGCCGGCGCGGTCGAGACCGCGACGCTCTGCCTGATCGACCGCATCAGGGCCGCACACCAGCTGGGGCCGCTGCGCGCCAACAGGGACCTGCGCTCGATGGCGGCCAGGAAGGTGGGCAGCATGCTGCGCTGGAACTACTTCGCCGACGTCGGCCCGGGCGCCAGGGGCCTGCTGTCCCTGATCGGGGCGGGCAGCTACCGCGCGCACGCCACGCGGGTCTGCCTCGGTCAGAACATCGCCTGGGGCACGGGAGTCCAGGCGACCCCCGCCCGGATCGTCGACGGGTGGATGGCCTCGCCGCCGCACCGCAGGATCATCCTCACCGGCTCCTTTCGCGACGCGGGCGTCGCGGCGATCCCCGCGGTGCCATCGAGCTACGGACACGGCGAATATGGCGCGACCTACGTGATCGAGCTCGGCACCCGCCGATAGGTCGCCGGGTCGGCCCCCGCCTGCGAAGAGCGTGGCCTTCCGGCCGCGGCGAGGCCTCAGCGGCGACGGCCCGGGCGGTCGGGAGTTCGCCGGGGCACGCGCCCGCCCTCGGCTCCGGCCTCGGTGGCCGGGCCGCCGGCGGCGGAGAGCCCGAGCACCCGCATCGCCTTCAGTCCGAGGCTGAGCTTCTCGCGCCCGTCGCTCGATCCGACGTCGAGCCCCGAGAGCTCGCGTACCCGCTCGAGCCGGTAGTAGATCGTGTGGCGGTGGGTGAACAGGCGCTGCGCCGTCCCCGCGACGTTGCCGTCAGCCTCCAGGAACGTCTCCAGCGTGCGGACGAGCTCGGTCTCGTACTGCTCGTCGTAGGCGACGAGGGGCTCGACCGTCTCGGCGTAGAAGCGCTGGAGCTCGGCGGGGTTCTCGCTCATCGTCGAGAGCAACAAGCGGTAGGCACCGGTCTGCTCGAACGCGAGCGCGACGCCGTCTCCGGCCCCCTCGGCGACGTTGGCCGCCAGCAGCGCCTCGCTGGCGGCGCGCGGCAGCTCGGCTGGATCCTCGGCGATCCGGCTACGCCCGAGCGCGAACGTGTAACCCGCGAGCCCGGCCTCCATCTCGCGCAGGATGCCTTCGGCCGCACGCGCCGCCGTCGCCTCCTCGCCACCGGGAACCAGCACGAGCACCTCGGCGCCCGCGATGCCGTCGCGCTCGGACAGCGCCGCGATCGAGCGGCTGACGACGGCCCGCGCGCCGCGCTCTGCCACCGCCCGCACACGCCCGCGCCAGCCCTCGTCGGTCGGCGTCTGGGCGTGGGCGCGGGCCACGATCATGCTGGCTCCCTCCTGGACGTCGAGCGCCAGCTCCCTCGCCCGCCCGACGAGCTCGTCACGGCCTGTCAGCTCGCGGTGCAGGACCGAGCGCAGGAAATCGGCGGCGGCCGACTCGGAGGCACGTTCGGGGGCGCGCACGCGCTCGACCTCCGACGCGATCATCGTCACGAGCAGCCGTTGCATCGAGGCACTCGGCTCGCTCTTGGCGTGCATGTGCAACGTGCCGACGATCGTGTCGGCTACGCGCAGGGGAAGGCTCGTGACGCCCTTGCCCTGCGACAGCAGCGAGCGCTCCTCGGCGGGCGAGCGTGCCGCCACGGCGAGCGTCGCACCCCACGCGTCCGTCACCGCGAGGCTCGCGTCGAGCGCCTTGGCGGCCGCTCGCACCACCTCGGGCAGCCCCGCCCCCGACTCGACCGCCTCGGTGATCGCGTCCAGCGCCGCGAGGTCTGACACCCCGCTCAGCCCCAGAAGTAGACGGCGGCGAGCGCGGCGACCACCCCGATGCCCACCAGTACGGCGAGCACGTACAGCGACAGCAGCGTGGCCGCCAACCTCTCCCAGAGCCGGGAGTAGGAGTTCCAGGCGGGCACGAGGATCAGCCCGGCGAAGAGCGCGAGGCCGAACGTCCCCGCGAACACCGCAACCAGATCGTTTATCGCAGTCCTGCTCATGCACTTCCCCGATTCGCCATTTCGGCTGGATTGTGACGGACGACCCGGGCGAACGCTGCCCCGACCGGCCGCGCAGCATATGCGGCCGGGACCCTACGGTGAAGCCGCTGCGCCGCGCTGCGCGCCAGCGCGAACCCGTCCTCGTCGGTCCCGTGACCCCCGCCGAACAGCCCGATCACGGTCGGGCCCGAGCCGCTCACGAGCGCGTGCGCGGCCCCCGCGGCTCGTGCCTCCTCGAGCGCTGAGGCGATCTGCGGCAGCAGGTCGAGGGCCGCCGGCTGCAGGTCGTTGACGAGCAGCTCGGCGTCGTCCGGGAGCGGCTCTTCGCCGGCCAGGGCGGCGCGCAACGCGAGCAGGCGCTGCTTCAGCTCGGCGGGCTCGCGCGCGATCCCCAACGTGTCGGCCCTGCGATAGACAGCGGCCGTCGAGAGCTGGCCCTCGCTCGCCAGCACGAGCACGCCGAGCGAGCCCGCCGGGGGCTGCAGCTCGCTGAGCTCCTCGCCGGCGCCCGAGGCCAGCCAGCGGCCCGGTGAGACCTGGGCGGGGACATCCGCGCCGAGCTCGCGAGCCAGCTCGTACAGGACACCCCTGTCCCGCAGGCCCGAGGCGTGCCCGGCCAGGCGTAGAGCGCCGGCGGCATCGGCCGAGCCTCCCCCAAGGCCGGCGGCGACGGGGATCCGCTTGCGGATCGTCAGGCGCTGCGGCGGGGCATCCCATCCTGTTCGCGCCCGGAAGGCACGCAGCGCGACGGCCGCGAGGTTCTCCTCCTCGAGGCTCGGGACGCCGGGGCAGACGAGCTCGTCACGCTCGGCGCCCGCCGGCGCCGGGCCGAGCGTCAGCTCGTCCGCGAGTGAGATCGACTGCATCACGGTGGCGAGCTCATGCCTGCCGTCGTGCTCGCGCGGCGGGCCCACGAACAGGCCGAGGTTCACCTTCGCCGGGGCGAGCACGCGGTAGGCGCTCATGCCTCGAGCAGCGCGGCGAGCGCGCTGAAGTCATCGGGCGAGAGGCGCTCGGCGCGCGCATCCGGGGGATACCCGAGGTGCTCCAGCGCATCGCGCACCCGTGCCCGCTCCTGCCAGCGTCGATCGCCGGAGAGTGCCAGGGATCGGGCGAGGGTCTTGCGCCGGTGCGCGAAGGCGGCGCCGACGAGCTCGCGCACCTGCGGGGAGAGTCGATCGGCGCTCGCCGCGGAGTCCTCGGCGGGCGCCGCGCGGCGACGCATCCCGAGGAGCACCGAGTCGACGTTGGGCACGGGCTGGAAGACGGTCCTCGGTATCGCGCGCAGGACCCTGACCTCGCAGGCGAGCTGGGCGAGCACCGAAGGGACGCCATAGGCGGCCGTGCCGGGCGCGGCCGCAAACCGCTCGCCGACCTCGCGCTGGACCATCGCCACCCAGCGGCTGATCCCGGGCAGCTCCTCGATCGTGCGAAGCAGCACCCCGCCCGCGATCCCGTAGGGCAGGTTCGCGACCATGACCGTCGGCGGTGGATCGAGCGCGCCGAGCTCGATACGCATCGCGTCACCCCAGTGGACGGCGACGTTCGCGTGGGCGCCCGTCGCGTCGAGCAGGGCCTCGCGCAGGCGCTCGTCGACCTCGACCACATGCACGTGGCGAGCGCGCTCGGCGAGATACTCGGAGAGCACGCCCACGCCGCCCCCGATCTCGAGCACGACGTCGGCCGGATCGAGTTCGGCGGCCCGCCCGATCACGCCGAGGATGTTCGAATCAACGAGGAAGTTCTGACCCAGGTCGCGGTCGGGGCGCACGGCGAACTGACGCATCCGTCGCACGCTGGGCTGGACCGGGGCTTCGGCCACGGCGCGCGTCACCATCCGAAGAGGCGCTCGGCATTGCGCTCGAGGGTCGCGTCGAGCTGCTCGAGCGCGACGCCGCGAAGCTCGGCGAGAAATGCTGCGGTGTGGGCCACGTAGGCGGGCTGGTTGGGCTCCTTGCGCACGGCCTGCGCGGTCAGGTACGGGGCGTCGGTCTCCACGAGCAGCTGGTCGTCGGGGACGCGGCGGGCGCCGTCCGCGAGATCCGTGGCGCTCCGGTATGTGACGTTGCCCGCGAACGAGATCGCATAGCCGCGATCGACGCACTCGTCGAGGTGCGCCGGCATCGAGAAGCAGTGCATCACCACGGTCAGGTCGGCCGCTTCGACGGCGAGCTGGTCGAGCGTCTCGCGGTCGGCCGCGCGTGTGTGGATCACGAGCGGCTTGCGTGACTGGCGCGCGAGCTCGATCTGCGCGGCGAAGGCGCGCTCCTGGTCGGCCCGCGGAGCGCCCTCGCGATAGAAGTCGAGGCCCGTCTCGCCGATCGCAAGGCAGCGCTCGTGGGCGGACAGCGCGCGCAGGTCGGCGAGGTCCGCGTCATCGAAGCCCTTGGCCGAGTTCGGATGGCGCCCGATTGCCGCGAACACCTGGGGGAACGCCTCGGCCGCCGCGAGGGCCGCCCTGCAGGAGCCGGCATCGATACCCACGGTGAGCATGCGGCGAACGCCGGCCGCGTCCGCCGCCGCGACGAGCTCCGCGTCGGGTGGCTCGCACATGTCCAGATGCGTGTGCGAGTCGATCACGAGGCGCTCTGGGCCTCCTTGGGGAAGAGCGACTCGATCGGCGTCACCCGCTCGACGGACCCCGCGCCCAGCTCCGCCGCAGCCAGCGACAGCTCGCCCGCACCGAGGCCCGCGAGCAGTCGTTCGGCGCTGCTCGGCAGGTAGGGCCAGAGCAGTACCGCGACCACCCGAAGCCCCTCGGCGAGCGTACGCAGGACGCGGTCGAGGTCGGCCGCGCTCGACTCCTCCTTTGCCAGGCGCCACGGCGCCTGCTCCTCGACGTAGCGGTTCAGCCGCCGCACGCGCTGCCAGATCTCATCCAGGGCGACGGTCAGCTCGGCGCGGTCGATGTCCTCCGCAACCCGCGCCGCGAGCCCCTCGAAGTCGCGCGCGAGGCCCGGGTCCAGCTCCCCCGCCGGTACCGCGCCGCCGCGGAACTGGGAGATCATCGCGATCGTGCGGCTTGCGAGGTTGCCGAGCTCGTTCGCGAGCTCGCTCTCATAGCGCAGCTCGAAGGATGTGGTGGAGACCGAACCGTCCTGCCCGAAGGGCACGTCGCGCAGCAGATAGAAGCGCAGTGCATCGGCGCCGAAGCGATCGATGACCGCGAACGGGTCGAGCACGTTGCCGAGCGACTTGCTCATCTTCTCGCCCTGCATCAGCAGATACCCGTGGACGAAGATGTGCTCGGGCAGCTCCAGCCCCGCGGCCATCAGCAGGGCGGGCCAGTAGACGGTGTGGAAGCGCAGGATGTCCTTCGCGATCAGGTGATAGCTGGGCGGCCAGAAGGTCTTCACCAGGTCGCTGTCGGGGGCAGAGACACCGGCAGGCGCAGGCGCGTATGAGAGCGCGCTGTAGTAGTTCAGAAGCGCGTCGAACCAGACGTAGAAGACGTGCTCTTCATCCCACGGAACCGGCACGCCCCAGGTGAGCTTGTGGCGCGTGAGGGGCACGTCGCGCAGGCCCGAGCGGATGAAGGAGAGCGCCTCGTTGTAGCGGGTGCGGGGAGCCACCCACTCCGGGCGCTCGGCATACAGACGCTCGAGGCGCTCCTGGAAGTCCGAGAGCCTGAAGAAGTAGTTGTCCTCCTGCTCGCGCGTCAGCTCGATGTGGTGAATCGGGCAGCGGTTGCCCGCCTCGATCTCGTTCTCCGCCTTGAAGTCGGCGCATCTCGGGCAGTACCAGCCCTCGTAGGTCCCCATGTACACGTAGCCGTTGTCGCGTACGCGGGAGAGGACCTCCTGCACCTTCGCTTCGTGCTGCGGGTCGGTCGTGCGGATGAAGAAGTCGTTGGTCACCTCGAGCTGCGGCGCGAGCGCCTTGAAGCGCTCGGCGTTCGCGTCTGCCAGCTGCTGGGGCTCGATGCCGAGCGCGTGGGCGGCGTCGGCGACCGGCTCACCGTGCTCGTCGGTGCCGGTGAGGAAGAACACCTGCTCGCCGCGCTGGCGGTGATGGCGAGCCATCACGTCGGCGGCGATCGTCGTGTAGGCGTGCCCCAGGTGCGGAGCCGCGTTCACGTAGTAGATCGGCGTTGTCACATAAAAGGACATGCGCGCCCCAGGCTACTGTTCCGTGCGCGTCAGCTCGCGGTAGAGCTCGTTCGCGGAGATTCCCGTGACGCGAGCGAGGGCGCCGGCCGCTGGACGGGCTCGCGCACCGGCGTCGACGAGCTCGCGCAGGGCGCCGACGGCCTCCGACACCGGCATCTGCGACGCGGCCGACGCGCCCACCACGAGCACGACCTCCCCGCGTGGCGGGTGCTCGCGGTAGTGGTCCGCGAGCTCCTCGGCGGTGCCGCGGCGGACTTCCTCGTGCAGCTTCGTCAGCTCGCGGCAGACCGCCGCGGCCCGGGGCGGGTCGCGCCCCGCGATCAGCGCCAGGGTGCTCGCGAGGCGGCGCGGTGACTCGAACGCGACGAGCGTCTCCCGGGCGCCGGCCAGAAGCTCCGCGAGCTCGCCTCTGCGGCGCGGCAGAAAGCCGACGAAACGCCAGCGATCGGCCGGCAGGCCCGAGGCGACGAGCGCGGTCGTGACGGCGCTCGGCCCCGGGAGCACCTCGACCTCCAGACCGGCCTCGATGCACGCCCGCACAAGCGCGAAGCCAGGGTCTGAGATGAGCGGGGTGCCGGCATCGGAGACGAGCGCGACGAGCTCGCCGGAGCCGATGCGCCGCGTGAGCTCGGGGGCCCGCGCGCGTTCGTTGTGCTCGTGCAGGCTGACAAGCGGCGTGCGGATCGCGTGGCGATCCAGCAGTACCCTCGTGTGACGCGTGTCCTCACACGCGATGACGTCCGCGTCGCGCAGGCCGGCCAGCACGCGCAGGGTGACGTCCTCGAGATTGCCGATCGGGGTCGGACACACAAGCAGCCGCCCGACTGACGCGCCGCCTGGAGTCATCTCGCAAATATACGGTCCTCAATGCCCGCCGATCCCAAGCAGCCCCCTCAGTACACCCGCTATCGCGCCGGCCGCCGTCTGCTCCCCGACAGGGAAGAGGAGCAGCTCGGCGCCTTCCTCGGCGGGCCGGGCTCGCCGGCGAACGGGCGCCGCACGGGCCCCGAGGGGCCGCGCCCCGGGCGCTTCGACTGGCGTGCCTGGACGAGGCCCAAACGCCTGATCCTCGGATTGCTCGCGCTGGCGGTCGGCTGGGTCGCGCTCTCGCTGCTGCTTTTCCTGATCAGCTCGCACTTCGAACGCACGCCGATGCCGAGCGACGTCTCAGCGGTGCTGGACCCCGCCGGCTATCCGCTGACGTCGGCCAACAACATCCTCGTGCTCGGATCAGATCGCCGCCAGAAGAACAGCAAGGAACCGCACGCGGAAACGACCGGGCCGGGCCGGTCGGACACGATCATGCTGATCCGGACCGGGGGCGGACACGCGGCACGCCTGTCGATCCCGCGCGACACGGTGATCGAAATCCCGGGGCACGGCCTGCAGAAGATCAACGCGGCTCACGCGTACGGCGGCCCGGCCGAGTCGGTATCCGTGATCAAGCATTGGCTCGGCATCCCGATCAACCACGTCGTAGAAGTCAACTTCGAAAACTTCCCACAGCTGATCGACTCGATGGGCGGCGTGGACTACACGGGCGGCTGCATCGTCTCGCGGCTCGACGGCGGCTTCAGCCAGGGCGGCTACACGCTGCGCCTGAGCCCTGGCACCCACCACCTCGACGGAAAGCAGGCGCTCGCGCTGGCAAGGACGCGGGAGAACCTGTGCGTCCCGAGCCAGAACGACCTTACGCGCCAGGAACACCAGCAGGCGCTGTTCAACGCGATGAAGAGCCGGCTCACCTCTCCTTCGAGCTTCTTCCGCCTGCCCTGGATCGCGTGGAACGCACCCCCGGCGATCATCTCGGATATGAGCGGCCCGTCGCTGCTCGGCCTGTTCGGCGCGCTCGCCGTGGGCGGTACTCCTCCTACGCGGGTGCTCGAGCCATCAGGCGCGACGACGCTGCCGGACGGCAGTCAGGGTCTGACGGTCTCAGAAGGTGAAAAGCACGCGGCCGTCGCGAGGTTCCTCTCCGGCTAGCAGGCTCAGCCGGACGCGACAGCTTTCGAGTCCTTCGCCGCACCTGATCCCTTGCCCGAGTCCTTGCCCGAATCCTTGCCCGAACCCTTGCCCGAGTCCGTGCCCGGGGACCCGCTCTTGGCATCCGAGCCGGAGGACTTCGAGGAATCCCCGGTGGACGCCGATCCGTCTGAGGAGGACTTCTCCGACGCCGCCGTCTCGCGCTGGCGCTTACGTGTGCCGTAGTCGGTGTTGTAGAAGCCCTTCCCCTTGAAATGCACGGCGGGAGGATGCAGAACGCGTTCCACGGGAACGCCCGTCTCGGGATCGACCGTCAGCGCCTCGTCGCTGAATGACTGCTGGATCTCGAACGTGGTGCCGTCCGGGCGCCTGTACTCGTAGATCGGCATGTGAAACCGCTAATCGGTCAACAGCGACCGCGCGCAAGCGATGCCAGCCTGCATCGTCGGCGTGAAATCCCGATCGGGCTCGGTGAGCATCCGCAACGCGAAGCCGTCCGCGATCGAGAAGAGAACCTCGGCGACCTCTTCCGGCTGGGCATGCAGGTGAAGGATCTTCTCCTGCTGGGCCTTCGCCAGCAGGTCGCCGACCTGTTTGCGCGTGCGACGGATCAAGGCCGCATACTCGGCGGCGATGTCCGCGTTGCGCCGTGAGAGCGTGAAGAGCTCGAACAGGAGGGTGACGAAGTCGGGATCCTCACGGACCATGTCCTTGAGGTTCTGTGCCATCAGGTTGATGAAGTCGTCGGCCGTCTTCGCGGTCGAGAGCTGGCGCTCGAGCAGCTCCATACGGAGCTCGCAGTCACGGCGCACGGCCTCGACGAGCAGCTGCTCCTTGGTGCCGAAGTAGTAGTGCAACAGCCCGCGCGACACGCCCGCTTCGCGGGAGACGTGGTCGAACGTCGAGCCGGCGGTCCCGCGGCGCGCGACGCTCTTGCGCATCGCCTCGACGATGCGAAGCGCCTTTTCGCTTGACAGCGGCCGCACCGCGACCTCCGAAGGTGGAGAGCTCGCGCCCTCCACCTCGAGGTCTTCCACCGTGGTGCTATCCATGGCGGGGTCCATCAGCTTCCCGTCGTCAGGCCGAAGCCGCCGGTTCGCCGACCGGGGGCGCCGGCTCCGCCGGAGCGGTCGTCGAGCTGTAGTCGAACTCCTCCTCGGCCCCGAACAGCAGGTCGAGCACCTTTGTACGCAGACCCTGGTTCAGCGCGATCGCGAGCACGCCGCCCACGAGCAGGAGCATGAGCCCGCGCCCGCGCCGACGCCTGCGAGCGCGCTTCGGAGGTTCGCGCAGCGCGCCCGACGCGCTCCGCAGGGTTTGCGCGATCTCTGTGAGGTCACGCTGGAGCTTGCGATCCTCGAACAGCGCCTTCGTCGCCGACTTTCCATTCGTCATCCGCCCGTAGGCGCTGACCGCCGCGCCGTAGGCAGAAGTGAGGTTGGCGCGAAGCTGCTCGTCTTCGAGGAACCGTTTCACGTATCCCCTGAGCTCCGCTTCGCCAACTTTGCCCGGTATGTCCTTCGCTGCCATCTTCGCCACCGCCTCTGCTGAGAGCTTTGCCGATCTCGGTCAATATACCCGCCGGGCAGCGACGGCTGCGCGGTTGCGCGGCCGCGATGGACGCTCGTGGGGCCGCTGTCCCGGAGCGCGCGAGGCTAGGCGTGGAGCGCCGCCTGCTCCTGGGCGGAGGGAAACGCCCAGGCGGCGCGCGAGCGGCGCTCCTGCCTGAAGACGAATCGCAGCTGCTGGGGCGGCCTGAGCTGCGCCTCGCTGGGACGAAACGTGGCGCACGGCTCGGGGAGGTCCAGGGCACAGAGGAGGTTGACCCGGAAGAAGCATTCCTCGCACTTGACCTGCGGCGCCGTGCGCTTGGCCGACCGCCTCACCTGCGCTCCTCCTTGCACTGCCTCTCCCCCCTCTGCTGCGATTCGGTTTGGATTGGGACGATGGCGATCAAAGCACCATCGGGCGCCCCACTCAAGGGCCGGTCCCGGGCCACCTCGCAAATCGCAGAGAAAACGATGCTTAGGAGGAAATACCCGGCAACGAGTCACTTTCCTGTGACAATCGGTCCGATGTGCGCGCAGTTTCCGAGCCTTCTGAGCCAGGGTCGGCCTACCGCGCGGCTCGCGCCGCTGCGCGTGCTCGTGACTGGCGCGAGCGGCGGGGTCGGGTCGCTGCTGGCCCCGCGCCTGGCGCTGGCCGGGCACTCTGTCCGGACCTTCGGCCGCGACGCAGAGCGGATCGACGAGGCACTCGCCGCGCTGCTGCCGGAGGCCGAGGCGGAGGAAGTGGAGATCGTGTCCGGCGACGCGCTCAGCGGCGTCGGCCTGGACCGCGCATTGGACGGGATCGACGTTGCCTATTACCTGATCCACTCGATGGAGCGCACCGCCCTGGGAGCCTCACCGTTCGCCGAGCGCGACCGCCTGGCGGCGGAGAACTTCGCCGCGGCGGCCGAGCGCGCGGGCGTGCCGCGGATCGTCTATCTCGGTGGTCTCGTGCCGCGCCCGGTGCCCGGTGACGGAATCGCTCAGAGCTCTCGTCACCTCGCCAGTCGCGAGCAGGTCGAGCGGATCCTGCTCGCTGCATCCCCCGACCCGGTGGCGCTACGTGCGTCGATCGTGATCGGCGAGCGCTCGCGCTCGTTTCGCTTTCTCGTACGCCTCGTCGAGCGCATGCCGGTGCTCACGCTTCCGGCTTGGTACAGGTTCGCCACCCAGCCGATCGATGCGCGCGACGTCAACGAGATGCTCGTGGCGAGCGCCACGGCAGAGCTCCCCCGCCCCATCCTCGAGATCGCCGGACCTGACGTTCTCACCTACGGCGAGATGATCACGACGATCGCCGAGGCGCTCCTCGTCCGGCGTCCATCGTTGCGGCTGCGCGTGTCGGCGACCGCTGTGACGGCCCGCGTCGCCGCGGCGATCGCAAGCGAGGATCCGGAGCTCGTGCTGCCGCTCATGGAGGGGCTGCAGGGAGACCTGCTCCCGGCGCGCGACGACGCCGCCGAGCTTCTCGGTGTCAGCCTGCACTCATTCGCCTCAGCGGTCGAGCACGCGCTCGGCGAATGGGAGGAACTGGAGCCGCTGAGGGCGCGCTGATCGCCTGCGGTCCCCAGGAGATACGGTTTGACGGCCTGCCCCACGGGCACGGCAGTCGCCATGACGCTCGTCACAGCCTCGATCAGGATCGCCGTGCCACCCGCCGAGGTGTGGAAGATGGTGATGGACGCGGATCATCTCGCCGACTGGGTCACGATTCACCGACGCCTCGTACACGCCGACAGTGGGCCGCCGCGTGTGGGATACGAGATGGACCAGCAGATACAGATGCGCGGCGTGCACCTCGAGGTTCACTGGAAGCTCGTCGAGTGCCGGCCCGGTGAGCTGGCGGTGTGGGAGGGACGCGGGCCGGCGCGCTCGCGTGCGCGGACCGAGTACATCCTCAGCGAGGAGAACGGTGGAACGCGTTTCGATTACCGCAATGAATTTCGTCCGCCCCTGGGACCTGTCGGAGCGATAGTGAGCCGCGCGCTCGTTGGGGGAATGCCGGAGCGGGAGGCAAGGCGCACGCTCGACCGCCTGCGCGCGCATTTGGAGACTGAGCGCTCTCAGCCAACTGGTGTAAAGTCACGCTAGAAACGATGTGTGGCTGAGCGCATCAATTACCAGTGAGGATGAAATCGTGAACGACTTCCTTGACGAGAAGCGCAGAGAGATCACCGATCGACTCAAAGAGCTGAAGCCCCTCGTCGATGAGTACGGCCGCCTGGAGGCTGCGGCCGCGGCTCTCGACGGAGTGAGGGGATCGTCCCCCGCGGCCACGACCACCCGACGCCGCGGACCGGGACGTCCGAAAGGATCCTCGAGCCGCACGAAAGCGGCCGCTGCCACACGGACCGTCGCGAAACCCGCACGCAAAAAACCGGGTCGTCCGGCCGGACGCCGCCGCGCGGGACGCCGCAAAGGAAGCGGAACCCGCGCCGCACAGGCGCTGTCATTCGTGCAGGGACAGCCCGGCATCACGATCCCCGAGCTGGCGGCGAAGATGGGGATCAAGCAGAACTACCTGTATCGCGTCCTTCCCGGACTGGAACAGGAAAACAAGGTGACTAAGAAAGGGCGCGGCTGGTACCCGAAGGGCTAGCCTGCCAACCCGGCCGCTGGTCGGGAGCCTGCGTCGTTCCGGGAGGGCGTGGTCTTGAGGACCACGCCCTTTCTGTTTGGTGAACGCCACCTGTGGGGGTGGCGTTCACGGCAGCCGGCGCGTCCTCTAGATCATCCCCTCGCCGGCGACGGTGTCCCGCTCGCCGACGAGCTCGGCGACGGACGCGTCGATCTTCGCTCGCGAGAACTCGTCGATCTCAAGACCCTCGACGACCGTGTACTCGCCATTCGCGCAGGTGCATGGAAATCCGCAGATCAGGCCCTCGGGGATCCCATATGAGCCGTCGGACGCGACCCCCATCGAGACCCACCCGCCGTCGGTGCCCGACAGCCAGTCGCTGACATGGTCGATCGCCGCGCTCGCCGCGGATGCGGCACTCGAGGCGCCGCGCGCCTCGATGATCGCCGCGCCGCGCTGACCGACCCCGGGGAGGAACTCCTGTTCCACCCATTCCATGTCGTCGACCACGTCCACGGCGCGACGGCCGCGGACATGCGCGTGGAACAGGTTCGGGTACATCGTCGGCGAATGGTTGCCCCACACGCCCATGTAGGTGATGTCGCCGACCGGTGTCGCGAGCTTGTTCGCGAGCTGCGCCACCGCGCGGTTGTGGTCGAGGCGCATCATCGACGTGAAACGCTCGCGCGGGATGTCCGGCGCGTTGTTCATCGCGATCAGGCAGTTGGTGTTCGCGGGGTTGCCGACGACTAGCACCTTCACGTCGTCGGCAGCGTGCTCGCCCAGCGCCTTGCCCTGGACGGTGAAGATCTTGCCGTTCGCGGTCAGGAGCTCGGCGCGCTCCATGCCCTTCGTGCGGGGTCGCGAGCCGACGAGCAGCGCGATGTTCGTGCCGTCGAAGCCCGCGTCCGCGTCGTCGTGCAGGTCCAGGCCCGCGAGCAGCGGAAAGGCGCAGTCGACGAGCTCCATCGCGACTCCCTCGAGCGCGCCCATCGCCTGCGGGACCTCGAGCAGCCGCAGGTCGATCGGCTGATCGGGCCCGAGCAGCTGACCTGAGGCGATGCGGAAGACGATGCTGTATCCGATCTGCCCGGCGGCGCCGGTCACGGTTACTCGTACAGGGTTGCTCAAAGCTTCATCTCCTCGATTAACGGTTTGGGGTGTTGGTGCTCGGCGCGCAAGCGGCTCCGATCAGGCCATCGCGCTCTGCAGGTTCTCGTCGATCGCCGCCAGGAACTCCTGCGTCGTCAGCCATGGCTCCTCGGGGCCGACGAGCAGCGCCAGGTCCTTGGTCATGCTTCCGCCTTCGACGGTCTGGACGCACACGCGCTCGAGCGTCTCGGCGAAGGCGCTCACCTCCGGGGTCCCGTCCATGCGTCCGCGAGCCGCCAGACCGCGCGTCCACGCGAAGATCGACGCGATCGGGTTGGTGGAGGTGGGCTTGCCCTGCTGGTGCTGGCGGTAGTGGCGCGTGACGGTGCCGTGCGCGGCCTCCGCCTCGACGGTCTTCCCGTCGGCGCTCATCAGCACGCTCGTCATCAGGCCGAGCGAGCCGAAGCCCTGGGCCACCGTGTCCGACTGCACGTCGCCGTCGTAGTTCTTGCATGCCCAGACGTACCCGCCTTCCCACTTCAGCGAGGCGGCGACCATGTCGTCGATCAGGCGATGTTCATAGGTCAGGCCCGCCTGTTCGAAGTCGGACTTGAACTCGGAATCGTAGGTCTCCTGGAAGATGTCCTTGAAGCGGCCGTCGTAGCGCTTGAGGATCGTGTTCTTCGTGGACAGGTACACGGGGTAGCCGCGCTGCAGTCCGTAGCGCATCGAGGCCCGGGCGAAGTCGCGGATCGAATCGTCGACGTTGTACATCGCCAGCGCCACCCCTGCGCCCTGGAAGTCGTAGACCTCGAGCTCGACCGGGTCCCCGCCGTTCGTCGGGGTGTATGTGAGAGCGAGCCTGCCCTCGCCGGGCACGACCATGTCGGTCGCTCGGTACTGGTCGCCGAACGCGTGACGGCCGATCACGATCGGCTTGGTCCACCCGGGGACCAGGCGCGGGATGTTCGAGATCACGATCGGCTCGCGGAAGATGACGCCTCCGAGGATGTTTCGGATCGTGCCGTTGGGCGAGCGGTACATCTCCTTGAGCCCGAACTCCTTCACCCTCGCCTCGTCCGGGGTGATCGTCGCGCACTTGACGCCGACCCCGTAGCGCTTGATCGCCTCGGCGGCTTCGACGGTCACCCGATCGCCGGTCGCGTCGCGGCTCTCGATGCCGAGGTCGTAGTACTTCAGGTCGATGTCGAGGTAGGGCAGGATCAGCTGCTCCTTGATGAACGACCAGATGATGCGCGTCATCTCGTCTCCGTCGAGCTCCACGACGGGGCTGGCAACCTTGATCTTGGCCATGCGGTCGTTCCTGTTCTCTGTCCTGGGTCTTCGCGCGGCCCGACTGGCACGCGCGCAACGGCGGCCGATGCTATCGACCGCGCGAGGAGCGGCGGGCCTCCCCATCTGCTTGACTTGGTGATATGGCAACGGCCTCGCAATCACAGCGCGAGCACGCCGCGCCGTGGCAGACGCACACGGTCTTCAATCAGGTGCCGCCGCTGGAGGGAATCGACGTCTTCTCGAGCAACGTGCCGCTCGTCGAGGCGCTCGAGCGCGAGGGTGGCGGGTGGGTGCGCGAGCGGGCCTCCGCGCTGGGCCTGCTGATCGGAGGAGAGCCTCAGCAGCAGTGGGGACGCCTGGCGAACGAGAACAAGCCGGTTCTCCGCACGCACGACCGCTACGGCAACCGCATCGACGAGGTCGAGTTTCACCCGGCGTGGCACAAACTGATGAAGCTCGGCGTGGAGCATGAGCTGCACTCGTTGCCATGGACGAGCGACGAGCCGTCCGCCCACACCGCGCGGGCGGCTTTGTACATGACCGCGATGCAGGCGGAGGCGGGCTTCGCGTGTCCGATCACGATGACGTTCGCGGTCGTGCCGGCCCTGCGGGCCCAGCCCGAGATCGCCGCCGAGTGGGAGCCGCTCGTGACCGCGACCACATACGACCCGCGACTGGTTCCCGTCGGCGAGAAGGGCTCGGCGATCACCGGCATGGCGATGACCGAGAAGCAGGGTGGCTCGGACGTGCGCGCCAACACCACCTTCGCGACGCCGCTCAACGGAGGCGGAGCCGGCGCCGAGTACGAGCTGCAGGGACACAAGTGGTTCTGCTCGGCACCGATGTCGGACATGTTTCTCGTGCTCGCGCAGACCGACGAGGGCCTCTCGTGCTTCCTTCTGCCGCGGATCCTGCCCGACGGCAGCCGCAACGCGTTTCACATCCAGCGCCTGAAGGACAAGCTCGGAAACCACTCGAACGCGTCGTCGGAGATCGAGCTGCACGCGGCGTGGGCGCGGATGGTCGGCGAGCCGGGGCGCGGCGTGCCCACGATCATCGAGATGGTCGGGCACACGCGCCTGGACTGCGTGATCGGCACGGCCGCAGGGATGCGGGTCGCGGTCGTGAACGCCATCCATCACGCTGCCCACCGCAGCGCCTTCGGCAAGAAGCTGATCGACCAGCCGCTGATGCGCAACGTCCTCGCCGACCTGTGCGTCGAGTCGGAGGCGAGCACCGTTCTGGCCATGCGCCTGGCGCGCGCCTACGACGAGGCTCATGCGGACGCCGACGCGGGCGAGGACTCGAGCGACGCGCAGCTCTTCAAGCGCCTCGCGACAGCCGTGGGCAAGTACTGGACGTGCAAGCGCGCCCCGAACCACGCCTTCGAGGCGCTCGAGTGCCTCGGCGGCAACGGCTATGTCGAGGAGTCGGGGATGCCGCGCCTGTACCGCGAGGCGCCGCTCGCCTCGATCTGGGAGGGATCCGGCAACGTCATGAGCCTGGACGTGCTCCGCGCGTTGACGCGCTCGCCGCGCTCGCTCGAGGTCTTCTTCCACGAGGTCGAGCAGGCGCGCGGAGCCGACGCCCGGCTCGACGCGCGAGTGCAGCAGCTCAAGGGACAGTTCGCGGACCCGGAGACGCTCGAGGTGCGAGCGCGCCGCGTCGTCGAAGGGATGGCGCTCTGCCTGCAGGGGTCGCTGCTCGTGCGACACGCCCCGGCGGCGGTCGCTGACGCGTTCTGCGCCTCGCGACTCGCGGGAGACGCCGGGCTCGAGTACGGCACGCTGCCGGCCGGCTTGGACTTCGAGGGCATCATCGAGCGCCACCGCCCGAGTCTTTAGAGTCGCGCGCCGCGCCTAACATAGGGTCATGAGGCCGCGCACGAACTTTCAGCTGGCGCGCATCTTCGGGATTCGCATCGGGGTCAGCTTCAGCTGGTTCCTGGTGCTGTTCGTGCTGATCTACTACCTCGGCTCCCAATACTTCCCGAGGATCCTCAACGCATCGTCCACGACCACCTACCTGATCGCGGTGGGCGCCGCTCTCGGGTACTTCGCGTCGCTGATCCTTCATGAGCTCGGGCATGCGCTGGTTGCCCGCCGCCTCGGCATCCCGATCGCCGGGATCGACCTGTGGTTCTTCGGCGGGCTCTCCCAGATGCGTCGCGAGCCCCAGACCGCCGCCGAGGAGTTCAAGGTCGCCGTGGCGGGACCGGCTGTGACGTTCGTGCTGTTCGCGCTCTGCCTGGTTGTGGGCGAGCTGTTGGCGAGCGGGAGTCACGTGACCGACGTCGCACTCTCAAAAGAAGGCTTCAAGACGACGCCTGCGCTCGCTCTCTTCGGCTGGCTGGCGTTCATCAACGGGATCCTGCTGCTGTTCAACGTCGTGCCGGCGTTCCCGCTCGACGGCGGGCGCATCGCCCGCGCCGTGATCTGGTGGCGAACGGGCGATCGCAACCGGGCGACTCACCTGACGGGGCGTTCCGGGCAGGCGTTCGCCGTCGCCCTCGGGGTGTTCGGGCTGTGGGCGTTCATCAGTGGCTCGACGCTGGGCCTGGTGACGATCGTGCTGGCATTCATCCTCTACCAGTCCGCGGGCGGGGCGGTGCTCCAGGGCGTCCTCGGGCGCCGGATTCAGAACATCACCGTGGCCGACATCATGGATCGCGAGCCGGTCACGATCCCGGCCGACCTATCCCTCCTGGACGCACAGGAGCAGTATTTCCTGCGCTATCGCTGGCCGTGGTTCGCGGTCGTGGACCCCGCGCGACACTTCCTCGGGGTCGTGCGCCAGCAGCGGGTCGACAGCGAGATCGAGGCGGGCCGCCCCGCGCTGCCGGTCGTCGAGGTGCTCGAGGAGGACATGCCGGTGCGCATCAAGGAGGAGGCCCCCCTCGAGTCGCTGCTCGGTTCAGAAGGGCTGGGGCGCCTCGGCGCGATGGTCGCGGTCGACAGCGACGGCGTGCTCAGGGGCGTGGTCACGCTGGCGCAGGTGCGCCAGGCCCTGCGGCCGGCGACCTAGGGCTTGGCGCGCCGCTCGTTATAGAGTCCCCCGCCCGCATCCCCCCCTCCGCGAGGACCCCAGGAGCCAGGCCAGCACACGACGTATTGATCATCGGGGCCGGCCTAGCCGGCCAGCGGGCGGCGCTGGCGGCCGCCCGGAGGGGGGCCAGCGTGGCGGTGATGAGCAAGGTCCATCCGGTGCGCTCGCATTCGGTGGCCGCCGCCGGAGGCATCAACGCCGCGATCAGCGTCGATGACGACTGGCGCTCGCACGCCTACGACACGGTCAAGGGCTCCGACTACCTGGGAGACCAGGACGCGATCGAAGTCATGTGCTCGGAGGCGCCCGGCGAGGTGATGGAGCTCGAGCACATGGGGGTCACCTTTCACCGCAACGAGAAGGGCGAAATGGACCTGCGGGCGTTCGGGGGGGCGTCGGTGAAGCGGACAGCCTACGTCGCGGACATCACCGGCCAGGCGATGCTTCACGTGCTCTACGAGCAGCTGATGAAGCATCACGAGACGGTCGAGCGCTTCGAGGAGTGGTTCACGACCTCGCTGCTCACCGACGACTCGGGTCGCTGCTGCGGCGTGATCGCGCGCGACGTGCGCACGGGCCGGCTCGAGGCGTTCCAGGCGAAGAACGTGATCCTCGCCTGCGGCGGCGCGGGCCAGGTGTACAAGCCGACGACCAACGGCCTGATCGTGACCGGCGACGGCATCGCGATGGCCTACCGGGCGGGCGCGCCACTGATGGACATGGAGATGGTCCAGTACCACCCGACGTGCCTGGTGGAGACCGGCATCCTGATCACCGAGGGCGCCCGTGGCGAGGGGGCTCACCTGCTAAACGCAAACGGTGAACGCTTCATGGAGAAGTCGGCGCCCAACAAGATGGAGCTCGCCTCGCGCGACGTCGTCTCGCGAGCCGAGCAGATCGAGATCGACGAGGGTCGCGGCGTGGGGCCGAACGGCGAGGGCATCTACCTCGACGTCACCGTCGTGCCGCGCAAACGGACCCTCGAGGCGCTGCGCGAGATCGTCAACCTCGGCCGCGACTTCGCCGGCGTGGACATCACCCGCGAACCGATCATGATCCGCCCCGGCCAGCACTACATCATGGGCGGCGTCAAGACCGACGTGGACGGACGCACCTCGATCGACGGCCTGTACGCGGCTGGTGAGGTGGCGTGCGTCTCGGTTCACGGTGGCAACCGCCTCGGCGCCAACTCGCTGCTCGACACCCTCGTCTTCGGTCGCCGCGCGGGCGAGCACGCGGCCGACCGGGCCGCGCACATGGGGATGCCCGAGCTGCGCGGCAACGACGAGCTGCGCAGGGACGCGGCGGAGATCGAGTCGATCATGGCCCGCCCGCGCGATGGCCGGCGGGTATCGGAGGTCAAGAACGAGCTCGGCGAGCTGATGAACCGCTACGCGGCCGTGTTCCGGGACGAGGAGGGCCTCGAGACGGCGCTCGAGACGATCGGACGCCTGAAGGAGGAGGCCGGGAAGGCCTGGATCGACGATCGCGGAACGGTCTTCAACCAGGATGTGCTCGGAGCGCTCGAGCTCGGCTTCATGGTCGACTGCGCAGAGACGATCGTGATCTCGGCGATCGAGCGCAAGGAGTCGCGCGGGGCGCAGTTCCGCACCGACTACCCCGAGCGAAACGACGACGAGTGGCTCAAGCACATCGACGTCACGCTCACCGACGACGGGCCGCAGGTCAGCTACTCGCCGGTCACGATCACACAATGGCAGCCGGAGGTGCGCAGCTACTGATGAGAACGAACGGCGTACGCGTGCGATTCGAGAACCCGACAGAGGGGCGGCCAAGCTGATGGCCGAGGACTTCCACAGGCCGCCGGAGCCGTTCACGCTGCGCCTGCGCCGCTATGACCCGGAGTCCGGCGGGGCCCCCTACTGGGACGAGCACACGATCGAGCTCGCACCGCACCGATCGGTCCTCGAGGGCATCCTCCAGGCCCGCGACCGCTTCGACGGGTCGATCGGCATCCGCTGCTCGTGCCGGCAGGCGATCTGCGGCTCCTGCGGCGTGCGGGTCAACGGCGAGCCCGCGCTTGCCTGTCACACGCATCTCGGCGCCGCCAAGCACTCGGCGCGCGAGGGCGTGATCGAGATCGAGCCGATGGGCAACATGCCCGTGCTCAAGGACCTGATCGTGGACATGGACGAGGTCCATTGGAAGAAGGTGCAGCGGGTGACGCCATGGCTGATACCAAAGACGCCCGTGCCCGAGCGGGAGTACCTGGTCGACAAAGAGAGCATGGTCGACGTGACGCAGACGATGGCCTGTATCCAGTGCGGCGCGTGCGTCTCGGACTGCCTGGCGATGGAGGTTGATCCGCTGTTCGTGGGCCCGGCGGCGCTCGCGAAGGCCTACCGGTTCGTCGGCGACCCCCGTGACGACCAGCACTTCGAGCGGCTCAACGACCTCGCCCAGGACGCCCACGGGATGTTCGACTGCACCCACTGCTTCAAGTGCGTCGACGCCTGCCCGAAGGACGTCAACCCGATGGGACAGATCATGCGCCTGCGGCGGATCGCGATCTCCGACCACCACATCGTCGACCACAACAACGGCGAGCGCCACGAGGCCGCTTTCACGAGCCTGATCCGTGACAACGGCCTGCTGTGGGAGGCCGAGCTGCTTCCCCGCTCCTACGGCGGTAACTCGTGGTTGGGCAAATTCCACCCGGCGGCCGGCAAGGAGCTGCTGAGCGCGCTGCCGTCGATCATCAAGGCGCTGCTGCGCGGCAAGGTCACGCCGATGGGCGCCCTGAAACCGCACCGGATCCCCAAGCAGGACCTGAAGGGCGTCCAGGCGATCTTCGACAGGATCGAGGGCCGCGAGGAGCGCTACGAGCTGAACCTCTACATCGTCGGAGAGGACGAGGAGCCGATCGCCGAGGTCGTGACGGGCGACCCGGCCTCCGAGCCGGCGGGCGACGGCGAGAGCCCCGACAGACCCGGACCGGAAGGGAGCACGAGCCCATGAAGGTCGCATACTGGCCAGGCTGCGTGAGCCGCGGCTTCACCCCCGAGCTGCACGGGTCGATGGCGAAGATCGCCCCGCTGCTCGACATCGAGCTCGTCGAGCTCGACCGCGCGTGCTGCACGGGCGCCGGCGTGATCGCCGAGCACAACACGGAGCTCGCGGACACGCTGAACGCGCGCACGTTCGCGCTCGCCCAGCAGGTGCAGGGTGCCGAGCTGATGATGAACATCTGCTCCACATGCCAGGGAGCCCAGAGCGAGTGCCAGGAACGCCTCGACGCGAGCGCCGAGTACCGCGAGCGGATCAACGGCACCCTTTCCGCCGAGGGCCTGAGCTACGAGAAGGACCCGGGCGGGCCCTTTACAAACAAGAACTTCCTCTGGCTGCTGGTCGAGGAGATCGGTCTGGACGAGCTGCGCTCGCGCGTCCGGCGTCCGCTGACGAACCTGCGCGTCGGGCCCTTCTACGGCTGCTACATCGTGCGCCCGCGCCGGCGCCTGGGGATCGACGACGAGCACCCTCGCGACAACTACCTTCACCAGGTCATCGACGCTCTCGGCGGCACCGTGATCGAGTACGCCGGCATGCGCAAGTGCTGCGGCTTCCCGATCATCACGATGAACAAGGAGGCCTCGCTCAAGCAGGCCGGGCGTCACCTCGGCGACGCCGTGGACGCCGAGGCCGACTGCCTCGTCACTCCCTGCCCCCTCTGCCATCTGAACCTCGATCTCCAGCAACCGCTCGCCGAAGGCGTCGTCGGGAGAGAGCTCGACATGCCCGTCCTCCACCTGCCACAGCTCGTCGGGCTGGCGCTCGGCCTCGAGCCGAAGGAGCTCGGGATGAACCGCCACGTCGTCCGTCCCACGACCGTGATCGACTGGTCGACCTCGGTCGTGGGCGCGTCGGCGTAGGCACGGCCCACTCGCGCAGGCACGGCCCACTCGCGTAGGCACGGCCCACTCGCGCAGGCACGCGCCACCCGAGCGCGACCGCCCGGGACCCGCCGACCACAGCCCTGGCCGAATGGTCGCGCGGGCTCACCGCGCGTGATAACCCTCGCCGATGTTCGTAGTTAAGACATGGCGGGAACCTTGAGCGCAACGCTGGCCGCCCCGGTCGGGACCGAGACGCCGCAGGAGCGTCTGGAGCGCCTCTATGCCGGCTGCCGCGATGATCTCTACGCCTATCTTGCCTCGCTGCTGGGCGATCGCGGCCTCGCCGAGGACGTGACGGCGCTGGCCTTCGAACGAGCGTTTCGCAGGCGCCGCCTCTTCAACGCACGGCGCGGAAGCGAACGCGCGTGGCTGTTCGGGATCGCACGCAACGCGGCGCTCGACGAGCTGCGCCGGCGCAAGCGCACGAGCGCGATCGTGGGGGATCTGCCGACCGACCCGTGGGACGAGGACAGCGAGCTCGATGCCGTCGTGCGTCGGGCGACGGTGCGCGCCGCTGTCGCTCGCCTCACGCCGCGGGAGCGGGAGCTGATCGCGCTGAAGTTCCACGCAGGGCTGAGCAATCCGGAGATCGCACGCGTGCTCGGCGTGAGCGAGTCGAACGCGGGCACGCTGCTGCACCGAACGATTACCAAGCTGAGGAAGGCATGTGATGAGCAGGCATGAGCAGATAACGCCGAGCGCCCAGATGCGGCGCGAGCTCGAGGCCGTCGACGCGGCGCTGAGCGG
>DASZIU010000138.1:0-10866 GCA_035948815.1 Solirubrobacteraceae bacterium
CTCCGAGCCCGTTAGCAGGATCGTAACAAGTGCAGAACACGAGCGTAACGTCAGCGACGCGGACGTCTGAGAGCCTCTTCGGCGAGGGACACGGGGTCCCCGCAATGCAGGACACCTGCAACTACTCATGGAGGTAGTCAGATAATGAGTCTCGTCTCTGCGCGCCGCATCATCACGGCGTGCGTCCTCCCAGCGGCTGCGGCCGCGATGTTCGTGGCGCCTGGCGCCGCGAGCGCCGCCCAGCAGTGCTCGGGAGAAAACATCAAGGGAGCGGGCGCGTCGACGCAGAAGCTGCTCCACGAACTGTGGAAAGTGCAGTTCAACACGTCGACCAACAAAAAGGCCTGCAGCGGCACCCAGGGCTCGAAAGGCAAACCGGCGCTGACCGAATATCAGCCGGAAGGCAGCGGGTTCGGGCTTGAAAAGTATGGCGTCAATGGCCACGCCTTCGAAGCCGGCACGTTCTCGTACGTCGGCACGGACGAAGCCCCGAACAAAAAACAGAAAGAAGAAATCGAAGGCAACGAGACCGTCAAAGGTTCGGCCCCGGAATCGGTGCAGAGCATCCCGGTCGCGCAGGTCGCGATCACGATCATCATGCACCTGCCGACAGGCTGCACCGCAACGAGCACGGCTCCTGGCGCCGCTGGCCGCCTCGTCCTCAACAACACGACGCTCGAGTCCATCTTCAAAGGTGGGATCAAAAAGTGGAGTGAAATCAAAGAGAGCGGCGACAAACTCGAAGGCGGCTCGTGCAATGCCGAAACACCCTTCAAAGTGTTCGTCCGCAAGGACGAGTCGGGCACGACGCACATCATCAAGAAATACCTCGGTCTGATCGACGGCGGCGTGCTTGCAGCCGAAGGCGGCCTCAACGCAACGTGGCCCGAACTCTCCGAAGGCAAACCCAACAACACGAGCTGGCCGACGGCGACCGCCGTCGAACGGCCAACGGCCAACGGCGGTGGCGCTCTTGCGTCTGCCGTCGCAGGTGCGCCGAGCAGCATCGGCTACGTCGCGCTTGCTGACGCCCGTAAAAACGGCGGCTTCAGCAAAACCGGCGTCGGCGGCCCCGGCACCGAAAAATTCTGGGCCGAGGTCCAGCACAGCGGCCTGTCGAGCACAAAACCGACCTACGCCGACCCATCGACCAACGGTGACGCGGAAGCGCTTGCGAACGCCAACTGCCTCAAGGAGAAATACACCAACGGCAAAGGGACGCGGTTCCCGCCGGCAAGCACGGCGGCGCTGTGGAACGAAGTGACGACCGAAACCAAAGAGAGCAAGTACACCATCTGTGGTCTGACGTTCGGATTGGGCCTGAGCGCGTTCAGCGCGTACCCGGGCACAACCTCAGGCGTCGCCACGACCGAGGAAAACTACCTCGTGTGGGCGCTTGAACCCAAAGCGGGTGGCGGTCAGCAGCTCATCAAAAACCACGATTTCGAACCCGTCCCGAGCTCTCTTGTGAAAGAGGCGACGGCCGGAGCGAAACTGGTCAAATTCTAAAGACGCACCAGACCTCCGCCCGAACGGAAGTTCGAATGGCGGATGCACACAGGATGTAGTGCAGGATCGGGCCGCTCCAGGGATGGGGCGGCCCGATCGGTTAAGGGGCAGCGCGACAGCGCGAGTGCGCCCTAAAGCTCGAGCGGGTCGCCGCCTGCGGGTCACGGCCAAGCGGGGTGGCGCCTGCGGAGTCAGGAGCCGGCGCGGGAGCGCGGCCGGCGGCGATGGAGCGCGTTTGCGCGGGCCGCGGAGCGGGTCGTTGTCGCGCGCGAGGACACGCAGGCCGTCGTGATCGCGTCACGACCTGCCAGAGCGTCGTCCCAGACCCGCACGCCGGCGCGAAGCAGCCGTCCGTCCTTGCGTGTCGCGGACGGTGCGACGATGGCGTCGCCGCGAGCGGCGATCTGGCAGATCGCGACGAAGAACGTGACGATCGCGAGCCAGGCCGTGGGGAGAAGGATGATGAGCACTGAACGCTTTTGAGCGGCTTCGACGAGGGTTCTCGCGGTCTGTATCGGAAGACGCCGACGAGCGCTTGAACTTCCCTCGCGACCCCTCGACGAAAATCTGCGCCGCCGGCTCGCGGCGGCGGCCGGATGGGCCCTGGCAGGCGCGTTTTTTGTTGCCGTGAGCCACGCCACGGCAACATTTAGGCGCGGGGGTTGCTTTAGCTTTGCCCGATGTTTATGATCCCGATCCAGCGTTCGCGGTGGGTCACGGAGCCCCGGTCAGCTTGGGGCATTCGGCCCCGATTGCCTGGGCCCCGGGGATGACGAGCAAGGAGGCGGTAGACGCTATGAGCGTGGAGACGGGGAGGAGGAGCGAATCCGGGGTTAGCTGGGCGCCACCGCGGTCGGGTTCGCGGGGGATCCTACGGCTGGCGGAGCGGTTGCGCCTGACCACGCCGGGCATCGCGGAGGTTCGGGGGCCCGCGGCGTGCATGCGCCGGGATGCGCTGTTTCGTCGGATGCTGGTCGTCGCCGACGTCGTCGCGATCGTCGGGGCCTTCGTGCTCACGGTCGCGCTGTCACGCCGGTCGCTGCAGCTGACCTGGGTCGCCGTCGCCGCCGTCCCGATCCTCGTGATCGGGGCCAAGATCACGGGCTTATACGACCGCGACGAGACGCTCCTGCGCAAGACGACGCTCGACGAGGCGCCGAAGCTCTTCCAGCTCGCGACGCTCTGCGCCCTGATCGCATGGCTGACGGGGGGACTGCTCGTCAGCGGGACGCTCGATCGCCATGAGGCCACGTTCCTGTGGCTGGCGCTCGCCGCGCTGCTGATCCTGTGCCGCGCCGGCGCTCGAGCCCTCGCGCTGCGGATCGCGCCTGCCGAGCGATGTCTCTTCATCGGCGACGAGCTCTCCGCCGAGACGATCCGCGCGAAGCTCGGCGCCCGCGGCGGGATCAACGCGAAGGTCGTCGCGCACCTCGACCTCGACAAGGTTGAGCCCTGGTCTACCGACACCTTCTCCGAGCCGAGGCTCGCCGAGATCCGCGACCTCGCTCAGACCCTGGACGTGCACCGCGCAATCATCGCCCCTCGCAGCGTCGACGCCGGTGAGATGCTCAACCTCGTGCGCACGCTCAAGGCCGTGGGCGTGAGAGTGAGCGTCGTGCCGCGCCTCTTGGAGGTCGTTGGCTCGTCGGTCGAGTTCGACGACGTGCATGGGGTGACGGTGATGGGCGTCAGGCGCTTCGACCTCACGCGATCCTCAGCAGCCTTCAAACGCGCCTTCGACCTCGTTGGCGCGTCACTGGGCCTGCTCGCGATCTCCCCGCTGCTGATCGCGATCGCGATCGCGATCAAGATCGACAGCCGCGGTCCGGTGTTCTTCCGCCAGCTGCGCGTCGGGCGCCACGGACACCGCTTCTACATGCTCAAGTTCCGCACGATGGTTCCGGAGGCCGAGGCGATGAAGGAGTCGCTGCGCCACCGCAACGAGGCGCAGGAGGGCCTGTTCAAGATCGCGGCCGACCCCCGCGTGACTCGAGTCGGCCGCTGGTTGCGCAGGACCGCGCTCGACGAGCTGCCACAGCTGCTGAACATCGTTCGCGGCGAGATGAGCCTCGTCGGTCCGCGGCCGCTGGTGATCGAGGAGGACCAGCGCATCGAGGGCTGGCACCGCCGTCGTCTCGAGCTGATGCCGGGCATGACGGGTCCGTGGCAGATCCTGGGCCCGGCCCGCGTCCCGCTTCGCGAGATGGTCGCGATCGACTACCTGTATGTGGCGAACTGGTCGCTGTGGGAGGACATCAAGATCCTGCTGCGCACCGTCCCGCACGTCCTCGGCCGACGCGGTCTGTAGCCCCCGAGCGCGAGCCGGCCCGAGATGCGGCAATCGACGGCGGGCGCTCAGCCGCCGTCCGTGCGGGCGCCGGCTGAGAGGCGGTGGCGCGTGGCGTTGCGGACACCGGCGATCAGTCGCCTTGGATCGAGCAGCAGGGCGAGCGCGAGCTCGGCGCCGCCGCGAAGGCGGTGTCCGTTGACCATGTCGGTCGCCCCGCGCCTGTAGTAGTACATGCCCCAGACCCGCACCCGTCGCTCGAGCCGCTGCATCGCCGGGCCCGAGGCGAGTTGCCTCGTGAACTCCTCGTCGCCGAGCGGCGCCTCGCCGCGGGCGCGCCGCCTTTGATTCTCGGCCAGGCGCCAGACGCCCTGGCGCTGGTCCCAGAAGCGCGCCAGCTGCACCGATCCTGCACGCTTGCGGTAGTAGACGAGCGGCTCGGGCAGGTTCAGGACCACGCCGCGGTCGGCCATCCGGCAGAAGAAGTCGTAGTCGTCGGCGGGGCCATACTCCGTGCTGTAGCCGCCGAGCGCGAGGCAGTCCGAGCGGCGGTAGAGCGCCGAGGAGTGAATCACGAACATGACCTCCCCCCGCTCCCGCAGCGAAGTGAAGTCCTCCTCGCTCGTCGGGCCCATCGCGACCTGCGCGATGATCCGCTTGGCGTCGTTCACGTTGTAGCCGTATGTGCCGAGCAGCGCGATGCGCTGGCTTCCCTGCCAGGCACGGATGAACTCGACCTGACGCTCGAGCTTCGTCGGCGCCCAGATGTCGTCGGAGTCACAGCATGCGATCCACTCTCCCGTTGCAACGCGGATCGCCTCGTTGCGCGCGGCGACGACGCCGGAGCGAGAGGAGAGGCGCACATAGCGGAGGGGAACGGTTCGATCCGCCCGGGAGGCCAGCTCGCGCACGAGCTCCTCGGTCCCGTCATCGGATCCGTCATCCGCGACGACGATCTCGACGGGCGCCAGCGTCTGGCTGGTGATCGCCTCCAGCGCGTCGGCGAGCCGGCCCGCATCGTTGTATGTCGGAACGACGGCGGAGATCCTGGGTTCAGTCGAGCTCGTCATAGCCCCACAGCGTGACGAGGTCGCGATCGAGGTACTCGCTGAGCGCGTGAACCTCAGGGCTGAAGCGACGGCGAAGCTCGGACATCAGCTCTTCGTCGGCAGGCGGCGGGCTGCTGAACAGGAGCCGGTCGCGGATCGCGATCGCCGATCCATGGCTGACACGCCCCTGCGTCAGCGTCCTCGCGCCCCGCTTCACGATTCGTGACGCGGCGCTCTGGCCGGACGCGACGGAGTGCACCAGGCCATGGAGCCGCGGCGATCGCACGCTGACGCTGGGATTGGCGTCGAGGACGTTGATCGGGACGGTGTCGTCGACGTCGAGGAAGCGCTGCACCGCGCGAACGGCCGCGTCGTTGTCCCGACGGTAATCGTCGTAGATCAGGACGAGCACCCGGTCCTTGGGAAACGCGGCATGGTAGCGGCGCAGTTGATCGACGTATCGCACGTGCTCGGAGTAGAGCGTCGCCTGCGGCCAGAACGAGTCGAATCCAACCCGCTTCTCACGCCTGAGCTGCTCGAGCGACAGCGCCTTACCGAAATCCTTCTCCGTCTCGAGATAAACCTGTACGAACTGCAGGTGCAAAGAGCGCAGGAAATCGGCCGGCTCGCGGAGCACCGCGATGATCTTCGCGTCCGGTGCCACGTCGGCGATCGCGCTCGCCGCGCTGCGCGACCAGAGGTAGAGCGCCGAGGCCTCGCCGACGCGCTGATCGGGCTCGGCCGGTGCGAACATCGACAGGTACTCCTCGAGCGTGTGCGGCGTCCAGCCGGTGCCGGGAGGTCTGGATGCCGGGCTCGAGCGGATCTCGGTGGAGAAGAACCACGGCTCCTTGTTGGGCGGCATGTAGACCTGCGGATGGTCCCTCAACATGGTGTAGAGCGCCGTCGTGCCGCTCTTCGGGTGACCGACGAGGAAGAAGTCGGGCGCCCGCTCCTGTCCAGCGTCCCGTCTCTCGATCGAGGCCTCCATCGGCTGTCAAGTGTAACGGCGGGGTCTGGACCGCCAGGGCCCTCTATGATGCCCCCAAGTGCAACAGGCGCCGAGCCCGCGCCCGAGCACGCCGAGCGAAATCTCCTGTCCCGTCATTCGATCCTAGTGCTCTACATCGCAACGGTGCACTACGAATCGCCTCGATGGATAGAGATCCAGGCCAGCTACCTGCGGGAGCACATGTCGCTCCCATACCGGACCTGGGCCTCGCTCGAGGGAATCGACTCCTCATACGCCGTTCACTTCGACAGGGTCGTCGGTCAGCTCGGCCCACACGCCGGGAAGCTCAATCACCTGGCGATGGAGATCTCGAACGAGGCGTCGGAGGACGATCTGCTGATGTTCCTCGACGGCGACGCGTTCCCGATCGCCGACCCGATGCCGCTGATCACGGACGCGCTCTCGAAAGCACCGCTCGTTGCCGTGCGCCGCGCGGAGAACCTCGGCGAGCCCCAGCCGCATCCGTGCTTCTGCGTCACGACCGTCGGACTGTGGCGCTCGCTCCCCGGCGATTGGTCGGTCGGCCCGACATGGGCCGGGCCCAATGGCCGGCCGCGGACGGATGTGGGCGCCAACCTGCTGCGGGCCCTGCAGCTCGGCCCCACGCCGTGGGTGGAGGTGCTTCGCTCCAACCGCAGAGACGAGGACCCTGTCTACTTCGGCGTCTACGGCGACGTCATCTATCACCATGGCGCGGGCTTTCGCGGTGGCACGCCGAGCGGGGTTCACCGCGCGGACGCGCCCGCGGGCTTGCGCGCGCCACGCGTCGAGCCACTCGGCGCGTTGATCAGGGCCGTCAACAGGCGCCGGTACAGGGCGTGGGAACGCACAACACAGGCCCGCCGCCTGGAGCAGTCAAGGACCGTCTACGAGAAGATCCGCGCCGGAGGCTCGGATTGGGTCAGGGACTTCATCTGAGATGGCAAGCGCGGATCAGCAAGAGCCCTATCGGCTGAATCTCGGCGCGGCGAAGACGTACATCCCGGGCTTCGTCAACATCGACATCCACGAGGCAGCCGAGGTAAGCCTCGACCTCGGCGTTGACACGCTGCCGTTTCCGGACGACAGCGTCTCGACTGTCGTCTCTCACCACACACTCGAGCACGTCCCGGATTACCTCTTCGCGCTCGGCGAGATCCATCGCGTCCTGGAACACGACGGCGAGCTCCTGCTCTCGCTTCCGTACGCGACGCTGACCGAAAACCACATGGTGAATCCGTATCACCTTCACAACTTCAACGAGCGCTCCTTTGACTTCTTCGACCCCACGCTGCTCAAGGGCTCCGCGGCGGAGGACGGCGAGGTGATGTTCCGCACCGTCTGCGTTCGCTACACCTACATGGGTCGCTTCGGCCTCGCGCCGAGGTGGTTCAGGGTGTGGGCTCGCAAACACCTGCTCAACGTGGTGCGTCAGTTCGACATCGCGCTCGTTGCGATCAAGGACCCGAGCCGGCCCGTCGACGCGGGTCCCGAGCGCGCCCGCAGCCTCGAGGCGCGGATCGTGGAGCTCAAGCAGCAGCGCATGCCGTACTCGCATGGCTCAGAGCCGTCCGCGGGGGTGGGCGGCGCCTCGGTCGACTCGGCCCGCGGCAGGGCTCCCGGCGCTTCCTTGGCGCGACGAGTGGGGAGGCGCCTGCGTGGGGCGCTGACTGCTCGAGTGCGCGTCCGCCGCGACTGACATCGCACGCCCCGCCGGCAGGAGCCGACCGGCATCCGTGCCGGCGCGGGCGCCTGCGAGCATCTACGGCGAGGCCGGCTCGCGGCGGGAGCTCGCGGCGAGCTGCTCGAGCGCCGCGGAGATCTGTCGGCACACCACCTCCGGCGCGAACAGCCGCACCGCCTCTGAGCGGGCCTTGGCGCTCATCGCCTCGGGACCTGCCCGGGCACGCCCGAGCAGCTCGCGGATGGCGTCCGCCATGGCGAGCACGTCGCCGGGAGCGACCTCGGCGGCGACCGAGCGGTCGACGTTCTCGATCGCGCCGACCTCGCTGGTGGCGAGGACCGGCGCGCCCGACGCCAGCGCCTCTCCCACTGTGAGGGCGAATGGCTCGTACGTGCTGGCCTGGAGCAGAAGGTCGCTGTGGGCCAGCTCGGCGGGGATCTCAGACGCTGGAAGCGGCCCCGCGTATTCGGCGTTCTGCGGCGGTAGATCGGCGAGCAGGGGGGTGTAGTCAGACCACAGGCTCGGCCCGCCGACCACCCGGACTCGCACGCGCTCGCCGCGAGCGAGCAGCTCCCTGGCCACGGAGACGACGTCGTCGATCCCCTTGCGCGCAGCGATTCGGCCGAGCACGAGCACGGTCGGGGGGTCGCCCGGGACGCGGCCGGCGGCGGAGAAGCGGTCGATCCGCACCGGGTTGGGGACCACGACGGTGTTCGGAGCCGACAGGCCGTAGTCGCGCACGAGATGGTCGCGGAACACGCTGCTGATGCACACGAGCAGAGCAGCGCGCCTGATCCGCGCGCGCTGGACGATCGAGCGCACGAGCATGATCGCCGCGACGGTCACGAACCTGTGAAAGGGTCCGCAGCGAATTCCCCGGCGACGCTCGGAGACGAGCGCCCGCAGCTCGCCGGCGCTGTGCGTCTCGGGATGAATCACGAGCGGCACGCTGCGTCTCAGGCCCGCGGGCACGGCCAGGCTCTCGATGCTCGAGAACTGGTAGATGACGTCGTAGGGCTCGGCCTCGTGGCGCCTTGAGATCTCGCGGCGCAGCCGCACGGACGCGAGACCGCGCGCGAGCATGCCACTCGCGAAGGCGGTGATCCGCGTGCGGCTGTACCAACGGCCCCAGTTCCAGTCGGCGGTGCCCCAGTTGAAGGTGAGGTCCTCCAGGCCGGCCAGCCGCGCCGGCAGCGGCTGACCGGTCGAGGGGAAGAAGCAGTCGATCCGGTGACCGAGGGCGCTCAGCCCGTAGAGCAGCTCGCTGGTGACGCCGGGGACGCCACCGTCCTCGCCCGGTGCGGGTCCCAGCCAGGCTATTCGCAGTGCTCGCGTGGTCACGGGCCGCCACCCTACATGGCCGTTGCCCGCCTAAGGCCGAGCTCTGCCTGCGCTCAGCAGCGCTGTGACGGCCGCTCGAAGCCGGCGCTGAAAGGCGTCGACCGAGAAGCGCTCGGCATTGGCGAGCGCCCGCGAGGGATGGAAGTCGAGCTGGTCGAGGCGCTCGATCGCGCGCGCGAAGGAGCTCGCATCGTCCGGCTCGGCCAGAATGCCGGTCTCGCCGTCCAGCACGGTCTCGAGCGCGCCGCCCGCGGCGGCGGCGATCACCGGCCGCCCCGCGGCCTGCGCCTCGACGGCCGTGATGCCGAACTCCTCGACCGCGGGCACGAGCACGGCGCGCGCGCCGGCATACAGCCGCGCGATCTCCTCGTCGCCGGCTCGTCCCACGAACTCGGCCTCGGGGTAGGAGGCGCGGAGTGCGGCGTCCTCGGGCCCGCTGCCCACGACCCGTATCGGCGTCCGTGCGATCCGAGCGGCCTCGAGCGCGAGGTGCACCCGCTTGTGGCGCACGAGCTCTGAGACCACCAGCAGCGCGTCGCCCGGGTCGCCCGGGGCGAAGCGGCGGGTCTCGACGGGTGGATGGATGATCGGCGCGTCGCGGCCGTAGAAGCGCCGAATGCGTTCACGCGTGAGCTCTGAGTTGGCGACGTAGGCATCCACCCGGCGGCTCGCCGCCCGGTCCCATCTGCGCATCCAGCGGAGCTGCGCGCGTAGCGGCCCTCGCAGTACGATCGGAGTCTCGGCGAGCGCGCGCTGTTCCTCGTACCACGCGTAGCGGAACGGTGCGTGGCAGTAGCAGAGGTGGAGTGCGCCGGCGGGAGCGCGCACGCCGTGCGCGAACGCGCTGCTGCTGGAGACGACCACATCGCACGGTGGCAGCCGGAGGCGTTCGACGGCGAAGGGGTAAAGGGGCAGCAGGCGCCTGAAGTTGCTCTGCCCCACGCCGAGTCGCTGCAGCGGCGAGGTGGTTATCGAACGCCCGCGGAACCGTCCGTTCGTGCCCTCCTCGTCGTACAGCAGCGTGAATATCGGAGACGCTGGGTACAGCTGCGCGATCGCGGCGAGCGTGCGCTCGGCGCCGCGCATGACCAGCAGGTAATCGTGCGCGAGCACGACGCGTCGATCGCCTTCGGCCTCCGAGCCTTGATCCTGGTTTGAGCTTGACATGACGTCTGCCCGGCCGGGCCGCGGGGCGGCTGCCGTGCGGCGGTGGAAGCGTACTGCCAGTGCTCGGACCCTCCTGGCGGCGATCGCCGGTTGTGTATGTTTCGGCCATGCCGGACACGCTGCTTCGGGCCTTCGGCTGGAAGCCCCTGCTCATTCACGGCGACCCGTGTGTCCTCGACCGTTGGCTGTGGCTCCGAGCAAACCTCCGCAAGGGGAGCGTGAGGACCTTCGACGCCGGCTGCGGCAACGGCGCGTTCAGCATCTATGCCGCCCGCTGCGGCAACGAGGTGGTCGCGGCGTCGTTCTCGGAGCGCGAGCAGAGCGATGCCCGGCGGCGCGCGGAGGCGCTCGGCATCACGGGAATCGACTTCCGAAGGCTCGACCTGCGCGAGCTCGAGCGCGAACGCGAGTCGCTCGGCCGCTTCGACCAGATCATCTGTCTCGAGACGATCGAGCACCTGAGCGACGACCAGGCGCTGCTCGGCACGCTCGCGTCGATGCTCGAACCGGGCGGGCGGCTGTTGCTGACCACGCCGTTCGAGGGCCACCGTCCGCTCTACAGCGAGCAACACCACCCGAGTGGCGCCGAGGATGGCTCGCACGTTCGCTACGGCTACTCGCAGGAGCAGCTTCACCGGATGGCCGAGGCGGCCGGTCTTCGCGTCCAGTCCGACGCCTTCGTCAGCGGCGTCGTCTCCCAGCAGCTGACGAACATGATGCGCCGGCTCACGCGGCGCGTGGGGCGCGTGGGCGGCTGGCTGATCGTGCTTCCCCTGCGTCCGCTTGCGCTCCTCGACCGTCCCCTCAGCCGCCTGCTGCGCTACCCGCGGCTGAGCGT
>DASZIU010000139.1:0-18910 GCA_035948815.1 Solirubrobacteraceae bacterium
ATCCGGACGGATGCTCCTCGACGGAGACACCATCGAGCTCCGCCAATGGGATGCGGTGCGGGTCGCGCCCGACGTCGTCCGCGCCTTCGAGGCCGGCCCCGAGGGGCTCGAGATCATCGCCGTCGGCGGTCCCAGGCCCGAGGGCGGCGACGGCGCGATCGCCGACGCCGCCTGGCCCGAGCGCGCATAGCGCCGCCGCTGGGGCGCCGGCCGCGAACGGGGCGACCGACGATCCGGCCGCCCCGGCGCCTCGGCATCAGCGCTGTTCGCCTCCCACCGGCTGGCCGGTCGAAGGGTCGAGGATCAGCGGGCGGTTCTCGCGCCCGTGGAACCTGAACATGCCCGCGAGGTCGAACGGCTGGGCCGATTCGGAGAGACCGCTCACGAGCTGGTCGGCGGAGCCTGCGATCGCGGGCAGCCGCCAGTTGTACTCGACCAGGTTCAGGATCGAGGACTGGCTCGAGAGCTTGTGATCGACGTAGTTGCGACGCGCGAACGGCGAGATCACCACCAGCGGCAGACGCGGCCCGAAGCCGCAGCGTCCCTGCTCGCCCGCGAGCGGCGCGGTCGTCTGCGGGCTCGGCCCGCACTCTCCCGAGGTGGGCCCGCTGAACGTCGTGTTGGTCAGGTTCTCCGCCGGCGAGAGCGACGGGTTGCTGACCCCGCTGTAGGCATGGTCGTACCACCCGTCGGAGTCGTCATACGCGATCACGACGGCGGTTTCCGACCAGTCCGGAGAGCGCATCAGGGCGTTCAGCTCTTGCGCGATGAACGCCTGTTCGTCCGCGGGATCGGAGTATGCGGCGTGACCGTCCTGATAGCCGGGAGCCTTGAGGAAGCTGACCGCCGGAAGCGCCGAGGCCGGCAGCTGTCCATTCGAGATCGCCGCGACGAGCTGGTCGAAGTCGGTCACGTCGTAATTGTGGTTGGGCTTGTCGAACTGCGGCACGCCGCCCACGTAGCTCTGCGTGTCGCTCCCGATCGTGCTCAGGCCGGTGAGCGTGTCGTGGCCGCTTTCGTCGGTCGGGATCGTGAGGTGGTGCGGATTCGCGGTCGAGGCGTAGTAGTTCAGCGGCTCGTGGTGGGGGATGTAGTCGTCCTTGTAGCCGTACTGGCCGCTGCCGCCGAGCGCTCCGCCGACCGCGTGCACGGCGTTGCACAGCCCCTGGTTGGAGGAATGCGGCACCGAGCCGTTGAAGCCGGCGCTCTTGAACTGGTCGGGGACGAAGGTGCTGGTCGGCTGCCCTTCATGTTTGGTCGCCGCCAGCGCCTGCGCGTAGCTCGTCGTCGGGCGCATGCCCCCCTGGAACCACCCCCACGAGAGGCCCGCGGCGTTGAGTTCGTCGCCGACGTTCCTGCCGCTGAGCGCGACGGCATCGCGGGTCGAGCAGTCGTCCCAGTAGGGCTGGGCGTCGCCGGTCAGCGAGTAGCCGCCCTGGCCGTCGGGCGCCAGGTCCGCGTTCGGCGAGGTGGCCGTCGCGATCGACGGGTTGTTCGCCGTATGCGTCATGTCGACGCCGCCCGTCGTCCCCGCGACCAGGTTGATCGCGCCCGGGGAGGAGGGACCGAACGTCGTCCCGTAGGAGTTGTCGCTCATCGCGTACTGCTGGGCGTAGTTCCATAGCCCGGTGACCGTGTTCCCGTCGTAGTAGTCCATCACCGTGCCCGCCTGGCACGGCGTCCCGAACGGGGTTTTCCCGCCGCCGTTGCCGACGCTCTGCACGAAGCGGTCCATCGCGCCGCCGTTGAAGGCCCGCTGCTCATCGCTGTAGTTGTGGCCCTGGTCGCATGTCAGCTGCCCGCCGGCGCCCTGCGGCGCCCCGGTGGGGGTGCTGTCGAGCCGCTGGGGAAGCGCCGTGTTCGGGTTTTCGGCGAGCAGGTTCGTGCTGTGCCTGAGGCTCGGCGGCAGCGAGCGCGAGCGCGCTGGGAGCAGGCCGTCGACGGCCGGCGTGCCATCCGCGGCCCGGAAGCTCTGGCCGTCGGTGTTCGCCGCCTGCGGATACGTGCCGAAGTAGTGGTCGAACGAGACGTTCTCCTGGAAGATCACGACGAGATGGCGGATCGGGGTACGGGGGCCGGGCTGCTCGCCGCCTGCGGAGAGGCGGGAGTGTGGTGCCGCGGCGCCCGCGCCGGTCGCCGCAAGGATCGTCGCGGCGAGGGCGAGGAGCACGATCGGCGCCGAGATGACTGCGCGCTTGCGCATCGAGGGCCTCCAAGGGTGGTCGGGGTCGGTTGAACCCTCGGCCGCGGTCGGCGTGAGGGCGTGCACGACCAGGCTTGCCCACCAGGGCGTCCCCGTTTGTATCCCGGGCGTTACGTTCCTGGGGAGTTCCTGTGAACGCCGGGCTCAGGCGGCCTGCAGGGTCAGTACGCCGTCCCGCTCGAGCTCGCGAACGCGGCCCTCCGCGAGCAGCAGGTCGACGTGGCCGAGCACCTCCGAGAGCGTGAGGTAGGCCTGCGTGACCGCGACGTTGCCCCACATCTGCTGAGCGACCTCATGGGCCGTGCGGGGCTCGGCGGCGATCAGCCCGTGGATCTTCTCGGCGCGGCGCCGGTGCAGGCGGAAGCGCTCGTCGATCAGGTGGACGTGCTCGGTGATCGGCCGCCCATGTCCCGGAAGCACGAGTGAGAGGTCCATCGCGCGGGTCTGCTCGAGCGAGGCCAGGTAGCTGATCAGCGCCGTTGGCCGCGGGGCGGGCGGGCTCTCGTAGTCGGCTTCGGCGCCGAGCGGCCGCGCGATCAGCGGGTTCGAGGAGATGTGCGCGATCAGGTGGTCGGCGGCGAGGGCAATCGAGCGCGCCTCGTCGAGGAAGACCGTGTCCGATGGGCTGTGGCCGGGCCTGTGGAGCACCCTCAGGGAGCGGTCGCGAAGCTCGATCAGCGAGCCGTCGGCGAGCGGCCGGCTGACCTCGACCTTCGAGCCCCACGCGCGGAAGCCGGCCGACACGGCGCGCAGCGCCGTCACGACTTCCGGCGGGATGCCGTGGCGCAGCATCGTCCGCTCGGCGAAGCGGTCGTCGAGGTCCGTCTGAGCGCTGTAGTCGGCGAGGTAAGGCGCGAGCCGGTCGAGCGCCGCGACCTCGGCGCCCGAGCGCCGCGCGAGGATCCCCGCGAGCCCGAAGTGGTCCATGTGCTGGTGGCTGATCACGAGCAGCTCGAGGTCCTCGACGCGGTGGCCGCGCGCGGCGAGCGCCTGCTCGAGCTCGTCGAGAGCCTTGCCCGAGTTGGGCCCGGAGTCCACGAGCGTCAGCGGTGAGTCCTCGATCAGGTAGGCGTTGACGCGCCCGACCTGAAACGGCGTGGGGATCGCCAGGCGGAAGATGCCGGCCTCCTCGGCGCGTGCCAGCGCCTGGCGCTCGCGCTCGCGAACCTCGGCTTGGTCGGCTGGGGCCACGGTCAGGAGCGGATCAGCGACAGGACCTCGTCGCGGCGCCGGTCCATGTCCTCGCGCGAGCGCAGGGACTCCAGGTTCAGCCGCAGGAGCGGCTCGGTGTTCGAGGGACGCACGTTGAAGTGCCAGTCCTCGAAGTCGATCGAGATGCCGTCCAGCCGATCCTGGCGGCCGTCGGAGTAGCGCGCCGCGATCTCCTCGATCTTCGCCGCCGGGTCCGCGACCTCCGAGTTGATCTCACCGGAGATGAAGTAGTGGTCGCGATAGGGCGCGAGCAGCTCGGACATCGGCCGCCCGCTCGCGCTCAGCATCTCGAGCACGAGCAGCGCCGGGATCGTGCCCGAGTCCGCGCAGTAGAAGTCCCGGAAGTAGTAGTGGCCGGAGACCTCGCCTCCGAACAGGGAGCCCTCGGCGCGCATGCGGGTCTTGAAGAAGGCATGGCCGACACGGTTGACGAAGGGGACGCCGCCGGCCCTTTTCACCGTGTCGGCAACCGCGCGCGAGGCGCGCACGTCGTAGAGGATCGCCTGCGGATGGGCGGGATCTCGTTCCTGGGCCTTGCGCAGCAGCGACTCGGCGAGCAGCGCGGTCAGGAAGTCACCGGGGACGAACGTCCCCGTCTCGTCGATGATGAAGCAGCGGTCGGCGTCTCCATCCCAGGCGATGCCGAGGTCGGCGCCGCTCTCGCGGACCCTGTCGATGATCATCTGCCGGTTCTCGGGCAGGAGCGGGTTGGGCCCGTGATCGGGGAAGCTTCCGTCGGGCGTGAAGTAGGTCTCGATCAGGTCGAGGCCGAGAGTCTCGAGGATCGGCCCGACCATCGGGCCCGCCATCCCGTTGGCGCCGTCGACGACGACCTTCAGCGGCCGCTCGGCGGTCCTGATCACGTCGGGCTCGACGAAGCGCATCGTCGCGGCCTGGAACTCGCCGTAGATGTCGATCTGCTCGAGCGCCCCGCGTGCTGCCGAGCCCTCCGGCACGGGCGTCGCATCCTCACCGGCTTCGACCGCGCGGCGCACGTCTTGGATGCCCGAGTCGCCCGACAGCGCGATCGCACCCTCGCGGACCAGCTTGGCCCCGGTGTAGGCCTTCGGATTGTGCGAGGCCGTGCACATCAGCCCGCCATCGAGCTCGCGCGAGCCGACGAGGTAGTAGAGCATCTCGGTCGCGACCATCCCGATGTCGAGCACGTTCGCGCCCGCCGACAGCAGCCCCTCCCGGTAGCGCGCCGCGAGCTCCGGGGCGCTCAGCCGCATGTCGTGCCCGAGGGCCACCCGGAGATCCGATACGGGCTTGCCGACCAGCTGCGCGAGCACCCGCGGGAAGGCGCGGCCGATCCGCTCGGCGAGATCGCCGTCGATCTGCTCGCCGTAGAGCCCGCGGATGTCGTATGCCTTGAAGATGTCCGGCGACAGCGCGACTGACACTGATGCGCATCCTACGGCGCACGCGCCGATCAGCCCCTCGCGGCGCTCCCAGCGCCGCGATTCGTAGACTTTCAGGTATGTCTGGGCACTCCAAGTGGTCGAGCATCAAGCACAAGAAGGCGGTCGTCGACTCGCGCCGCGGGGCTCAGTTCTCCAAGCTCACGCGCGCGATCACCGTCGCGGCGCGCGAAGGCGGGGGCGACCCCGACGGGAACGCCGCGCTCGAGAACGCCGTCCGCAAGGGGCGCGAAGCGTCGATGCCGAAGGACAACATCGAGCGCGCGATCGCCAAGGGGACCGGCGAGGGCGCAGACGGCGAAGCGCTCGAGTCGGTGCTCTATGAGGGCTACGGTCCCGGCGGAGTCGCGCTGCTCGTCGAGGCGGTCACCGAGAACCGCAACAGGACCGGCGCCGATGTCAGGCACATCCTCTCCAAGAACGGCGGCAGCCTGGGCGAGCCCGGGTCGGTCTCCTACCTGTTCGAGAAGAAGGGCATCATCGTGATCGACGCGGGCCGCTATTCCGAAGACGACCTGATGGCGGCCGTCGAGGCGGGCGCCGAGGACATCACCGCCGACGACGACGTCTTCGAGGTGATCGCCGAGCCGGCCGACTTCACCCGGGTGCGCAAGGCGCTCGAGGAGGCGGGGATCGAGATGGAAAGCGCCGAGATGGCCTACCGTCCGACGAGCCTCATGCCGATCGAGGAAGCCCAGGCCGCGCGGCTGATGAAACTGATCGAGGCGCTGGAAGACAACGACGACGTCGGCGCCGTGCATGCGAACTTCGACGTCTCCGCCGACGTGCTCGAGCGTGTGGCAGGCTAGGGCGTGAGCCGCCCTCCAGTCGTGATCCTCTGCGGAGGACGCGGAACCCGTCTGCAGGAGCGCACGCAGGAGATACCCAAGCCGCTGGTGGAGATCGGCGGGCTGCCGATCCTCTGGCACGTGATCCAGCTCTACGCCGTGCAGGGCTTCCGCCGCGTGCTGCTCGCCACGGGCTACAAGGGCGAGCTGATCGAGCGCTTCGTGGCGACGCACAGCTGGCCCGCCGGCGTGGACGTGCAGTGCCTCGACACGGGCCTCTCGACGCAGACGGGCGGGAGGATCAAGCTGCTCGAGCCGCAGCTCGCGGGCGAGGAGCTGTTCTGCGCCACCTATGCCGACGGCGTCGCCGACATCGACCTCGACGCGCTGCTGCGTTTCCACGAGGGCCACAGCGCGCTCGCGACGATGACCGTCGTGCGCCCGGAGCTGCAGTTCGGCGTCACCGAGCTCGACGGCGACGGCCGCGTGCTCGGCTTCCGCGAGAAGCCGCGATCCGAGCACTGGATCAACGGCGGCTTCTTCTGCTTCGGCGCACGCGTGCTCGACTACCTGGAGTCCGACAGCGTGCTCGAGCGCGCGCCCCTCGAGCGGCTCGCGGCCGACGGGGAGCTGCGAGCTCACCGCCACGAGGGCTTCTGGGACTGCATGGACACCTACAAGGATGCCGTCGCGCTCAACGACCTGTGGGCGTCGGGCGCCCCGCCCTGGCGGCTGTGGGAGCACGGCGTCTCGCCCGGCGCCGCCCCCGCCGGCGACCTCGCGCTCCCGGCGAGCTAGTCCGAGGCTCCGCCGCCGGCCCGCGGGGCCAGCCGGCGCGCGCGGTAGAGCGCAACGGCGCCGCGAATGCCATTCAGGCGGCGCTCGCCGGCGAACGACCACCGGTAGCCGTCGGCCACGGCCTCATGCAGCTCGCGCTCGGCCAGCAGGCTCCCGGGGCGAGCGACCGCCGTGATGCGGCTGGCGAGGTTGACCGGGCGCCCGAACCAGTCGCCTGCTCGGGGGAGGGCCATGCCGAGCGCAGCGCCGGCACGCAGCTGCGGGAAGTCTGCTCCCTCCGCGTCCGCCGCCTCGATCAGGTCGAGCGTCGCGTCGAGCAGCGGCTCGGGCTCGGCGCAGGCGAGCATCGCCGCGTCGCCGATCGTCTTCACGAGCCTGACCGGCCCAGCCGCCACGTCCAACGCAAGCGTCTCGAGCCGCGACGCGAGCCGTCCCAGCTCATCGGCGGGGACTTCCTCGCCGAGCCGGGTGAAGCCGACGAGGTCGGCGAAGCAGATCGCCACCTCGCGGGTGCCGGGGAGCTGTCCGCCCCGGCGCTCGAGCGCGCTGATGACCTCCGCCTGCGCGTTGTGGCGCAGATGCAGCGCGAGCACGTTGCGCAGCATCGGGTCGAGCAGCGGGTAGAGCCGGGAGACCGCCTCCGCGTACTGGTTCGCGAGCTCGCTCTCGGTCATCCCCGGCTGCAGGACGAGTTTCAGCGGCAGCGCGCGGAGCGTATCGGCGGCCTGCGCGAGTCCCCGGCCGACGACCCGCAGCAGCTCGAGGATCTCCTCGTCGGAGATCCCCGCTTCGCGCGCGACGTTGATGTTGCGGCTCGACTCGAGCTCCATCTCGGTGTAGGCCGGCTCGTCGGGGTCGGGGACCGGCAGCCCCATCGCCCGGCGCACTTCGACGAGGAACTCGGGCTCCACATCGACCTGCTCGGCGATCTCGGCCGCCGTGTAGCGCTTCGTGCCCACGATCACCCGATCCGCAGGCAGAAGCACGACTCCGCCAATGCCTGTCGAGCGACGCAGCTCCGCCAGCGGCACGCCCGACGCGGCCAACTCCTCGAGCAGCGCGAGCCGTTCGGCCCGCTGCTGGCCCTCGAGCCCGTCGAGCAGTCCCTCGGCGGCAAAGTCGATCTGCTCCGGGGACATGCCGGGGAGCGTACGCCACCCCTTGGGGCGCACGCAGGCAGGCGTCCGGCGGCGGGCGCAGAATCCCCCAGCATGATCGTCCTCGGCATCGACCCGGGCCTGGCCAGCACCGGATACGGCGTCGTGCGCAGTGGATCGGGCACGCGCGGTGCGGCCGAGCTGGTGGCGCTCGACGGTGGCGTGATCCAGACCCACGCGAGCCACACGCACGAGCTGCGGCTCGCCGAGATCCACCGTTCGGTCGCGGCGCTGCTGGACAAGCACGCGCCGGGCGCGATGGCGCTCGAGGAGCTCTACTTCGGGCAGAACGCGCGCACCGCCTTCGACGTCGGGCAGGCCCGCGGCGTGGTGATGCTCGCGGCCGGCCAGCGCTCGATCCCCTGCTCGAGCTACACACCCCAGCAGGTCAAGGGCGCCGTCTGCGGAAGCGGACGTGCGGACAAGGAGCAGGTCTCGCGGATGGTCAAGGCGCTGCTCGGGCTGACCGCCGAGCCGCGATCCCACCATATGGCCGACGCGCTCGCGGTGGCGATCTGCCACTCCAACCGCGCGCCGGTCTCCGCGGCCCTGGCGGCGGTCGGCGCATGATCGCCATGCTGCGAGGCGAGGTGGCGGTCCGCCGGGCCGACCACGTCGTGGTGATGTGCGCGAGCGTCGGCTACCGCGCGGCCGTCTCGGCCGAGACGCTGCGCCACGTGCCGGCGGCCGGCGAGCAGGTGACGCTCCACACCCACCTGATCGTCCGCGATGACGCACTGACGCTGTTCGCCTTCCACTCCGAGCAGGAGCGCGACCTGTTCCTGATGCTCCTCTCCGTTCAGGCCGTCGGTCCGAAGGTTGCGCTCGCGATCCTCTCCGGCGGCACGCCGACCGAGCTGATCGGCGCCCTCGCGGGCAGCGATGCGGCGCGCTTCCAGGCAGTCCCGGGGATCGGCAAGCGCACCGCCGAGCGGATCATCGTCGAGCTGCGCGAGAAGGTGGTCGTGGACGGGCGCCAAGACCTCCCGACCGATGCCGGCATCCAGGCCCGGCGAGGAGAGGCGCTGCCTCCCCGGGCGCTCGCGCGTCAGGGGCTGATCGAGCTCGGATACTCGCTCCAGGAGGCCGAGGAGCTGCTCAGGGACGCGGCCGGCGAGAGCGCCGAGGAGCTGATCGCGCAGGCGCTGCGCCACGCCCGGGCGATGTCCTCATGAGCACCCTGAAGGGCACACCCCATGTCGGGGCGGACCCCGAAGGGCACACAGGCAGGCAGGCAGGCGAGACGGTCCCGCGCATCCAGACGCCGTATCTCGTCCCCGAGGACGAGCTCGACCGCTCGCTCCGCCCGCGCCGGCTGGCGGAGTTCGTCGGCCAGGAGTCCCTCCGCGAGCAGCTCGCGGTGGCGATCGAGGCCTCCTCGGCGCGCGGCGAGGCGCTGGACCACCTGCTGCTCGCGGGACCGCCGGGGCTCGGCAAGACCTCGCTCGCCCAGATCGTCGCCGCCGAGCTCGACGTCCCGTTCGTCCAGACCGCCGGCCCGGCGCTCGAGCGCAAGGGCGACGTGGCCGCCTTCCTGACCGCGCTCGAGCCCCGCAGCGTGTTCTTCGTCGATGAGATCCACCGCCTGCCGCGGGCCCTGGAGGAGACGTTCTACCCGGCGATGGAGGACCACCGCCTGCCGATCACGGTCGGCCAGGGCGCGGGAGCGCGCGTCGTGACGCTCGAGCTGCCCGCCTTCACGCTCGTCGGGGCGACGACCCGCGCGGGGCTGCTGACGACGCCGCTGCGCGACCGCTTCGGCATCCAGGCACGTCTCGAGCCCTACTCGGTCGAGGAGCTCGCGACGATCGTCCGCCGCTCGGCGGGGATCCTCGAGATCGAGCTCGAGGAGGACGCCGCGATCGCGATCGCCGCGCGAAGCCGCGGCACCCCGCGGGTCGCCAACCGTCTGCTCAAGCGCGTGCGCGACTTCGCCGAGGTGCGCATGGAGGGCGTCGTCACGGTGCAGGCCGCCCACGCCGCGCTCGAGCTGCTGGAGGTCGACACGCTCGGGCTCGACCGCCTCGACCGCGAGATCCTGCACACGATCTGCGTCAAGTTCGACGGCGGTCCCGTCGGCCTCTCGACGCTGGCAGTCGCGGTCGGCGAGGAGCAGGACACGATCGAGGACGTCTACGAGCCCTACCTGCTCAAGGAGGGGCTGATCAAGCGCACGCCGCGCGGCCGGACCGCCACGCCGGGCGCGTTCGCGCACCTCGGGCTGGACCTCCCGGAGCGAGGCGGCCCGTCGCTATTCTGATGGCCCAGGCGATGTCCGGGGGCGGGACCTCGCATCGAGAGCCGAGCCGGGGTCGAGTGCGCCCGGGCTTGCGTAGTCTGTGTAGCGAACCCATGGCCCACCCATTCATCTGCCCCAACTGCGGTCACCGCACGAGCGAGCTTGACCGCAACATCGGCTTCACGCGCCAGCCCAAGGGCTGCTCGAAGTGCGGCTTCGCGTTCCTGTTCGAACTCCTGGACGACTACTACCCCGCGCCCGACGCCGCGTTCTTCGTATGCGACGGCGAGGGACGCGTCGTCGGCTGCGGCAAGAACTCCTTCGCCTTCACGGGCCTCGAGGAGGAAGACGTGATCGGGCAGCGCGTCGAGCAGGTGCTCGGGCTGACGTTCTCCAACGGCGACGATCCGGTCAAGAAAGTCCTGGAGTGGGGCGTCCGTGCACTCGAGGTCCCGGTGGAGGTGAGCGGCGAACGCGATGTCGCCGCCGGCGCGAAGGCCGACATCTTCCCGGCCTACGACGACGACGGCGGGCTCTTGCTCGTGCTGACGCCCGACAAGTAGTCTGGACGGTCGAATGACCGATCGCGGCCGCAACACCCTGATCCTGCTCATCGTCGCGGGCCTGGTAGCCGCCTCGGTGGCGGTGATCACGGCGAAAAAGACCCGCCTCGGCCTCGACCTGAAGGGCGGCGTCCAGCTCGTCTACCAGGGCAAGCCCACGGCGCAGTCGAAAGTCGACACGGAATCGCTGAACCGGGCGATCGACATCATGCGCAAGCGCGTCGACCAGATCGGCGTCGCACAGCCTGAAATCCAGCGCTCGGGCGAAGACGAAATCACCGTCTCCCTGCCGAACGTGAGCAACACGACGCGCGCGCAGGAACAGGTCGGCAAGACCGCGCAGCTGTTCTTCTACGACTGGGAGCCGAACGTGATCGGCCCCGAAGGCAAGCCGGCGCCGACCGAAACGACGGCCACCGGGGGCCCCAACGCGGGCGCCGCCCAGTTCGGGCTGCTCCAGTACCAGGCGATCCAGCGCGCCGCCAAACGGGCGCCGATCCTTCGCTCCAACGACACGACCTGGACCCCGGGCTGCACGCCGGCGCAGAGCGGCGGCTGCATCTACGGCAGCTGGTACCTGCTCGACACAAAGCACGAAAAGGTGCTCTGCAAGAGCGGCGGCAAGACCTGCGCGCCGGCGGAAACCGAACAGAACCTCTACGCCGAAGGCTACAAACCACCCGCCGAAGCGCACGCGGTCGCGGTGCGTGTGAACCCGGGCACGATCGTCGTCCAGGCGCGCCCCGAAGAAAACAGCAAGGGCAAGGTCACGCAGCTCTCGCCCAACAGCTTCTTCGTGCTGAACGACAACCCCGTGCTGGCGGGCAAGGACATCACCCACCCGCAGCAGCAGTTCGACGAAGGCGCCGGCGGCTCAGGCGCCCCGAACGTCACCTTCGGCTTCACCTCCCATGGGCAGAGCGTGTTCCAGAACGTCACCAAGAAAATCGCCCAGCGCGGCCAGGAAGCGCAGCTGCCGGGCGTCGGCAGGGAAGCCGCCCAACAGCACTTCGCCGTCGTCCTCGACGGCCAGCTGATCACGACGCCTTCGATTGACTACACGAAGTACCCCGAAGGCATCGACGCGACGAACGGCTCGCAGATCTCGGGCGGGTTCACGATCACCTCCGCGCAGAACCTCGCCGACGAGCTGCAGTCCGGCGCGCTGCCGATCAAGCTCTCGCTGATCTCGCGCTCGCAGGTCTCGGCGACGCTGGGCAAACAGGCACTGAACGAGGGCTTGATCGCCGGTCTCGCGGGGTTCGCGGTCGTCTGCCTGTTCCTGCTGACCTTCTACCGCGTGCTCGGCGCGATCGCCGTCGGCGGCCTGATCATCTACGGGGTCTACTTCTTCGCGCTGATCAAGCTGATCCCGATCACGCTGACGCTGCCGGGGATCGCCGGCCTGATCCTCACGATCGGCGTCGCGGCGGACGCGAACATCGTGATCTTCGAGCGCGTCAAGGAGGAGATCCGCGGCGGCAGATCGATCATCTCGGGGATCGCGACGGGCTACAAACGCGGCTTCGCGGCGATCGTCGACGCGAACGTGGTCACGTTCATGACCGCCTTCATCCTGTTCGCGCTCGCGACCGCCGAAGTCAAGGGCTTCGCCTTCACGCTCGGGATCGGAACGCTCGTCTCGCTGTTCACGGCCGTGCTCGCGACGCAGGCCGCGCTCGGGGCGATGAGCCGCTCGCGGGTGGTCTCCCATCCGGCCGCCCTCGGCGCCGGACGCGGCCACCGCCGATGGACGTTCGACTTCATGGGGGCCTCCAAGTGGTTCTTCTCGCTGTCGGGGACGATCCTCCTCATCGGAGCGCTGGCGATCGGCGCCAAGGGGCTGAATCTCGGGATCGACTTCAAGTCGGGGACCCGCATCCAGACCGCCTTCGTGCGACCCGCGACCGAGGGCCAGCTCTCCGAAGTGATGAAGTCGGCCGGCGACCCGGCCGCGAAGATCCAGAAAATCTCGAACGCGAACATCGGCGGCCAGGGCTACCAGATCTCGGCCCGGCGACTGCGCCCCGAAAACCTCAAGCAGGTCGAAGCGTCGCTCAACTCGCGCTTCGGGCTGCGCAACTTCTCCTCCAAATCGATCGGGCCTACGTTCGGGAAAACCGTCGCCAAAAGCGCGGTGATCGCGATCATCGCGTCGCTGCTGGTGATCTCCGCCTACATCGCGCTGAGGTTCGAGTGGAAGTACGCCGTCCCGGTGCTGATCGCGCTGATGCACGACCTGCTGATCACCGCCGGCGTGTACTCGCTGACAGGCCGCGAAGTCACGGCCGCGACGGTCGCCGCGCTGTTGACGATCCTCGGGTATTCCCTCTACGACACGATCATCGTCTTCGATCGTGTCCGAGAGACGGTCCCGCGGATGCCGCGGGCGGCGTTCAGCCAGATCGTCAACCGCTCCATGTCCGAGGTGCTGACCCGATCGCTGGCGACGACCTTCTGCACGCTCCTGCCGGTGACCGCGCTGTTCCTGTTCGGCGGTGAAACGCTGAAGGACTTCGCGTTCGCGCTGATCATCGGGATCGCCTCCGGCGCCTACTCGTCGATCTTCATCGCCTCTCCGGTGCTCACGCACTGGAAGGAACGCGAGCCGACCTACCGCCACCGGCGCGAGCGGATCGCCCGGGAACTGGGACAGGTCCCGGCGTACGCGACCACGGCTTCGGGGGCGCCCGAGGACATCGAGCCCGAGCAGAAGCGCCGGCGCTCGCGACGCGGGGCCATCATCGCGCCGGAGGAGCCGGGGGCCCAGCTCTCCCGCGAGGAGTTCCGGGAGCTCGTGCGCGACCTCGACGTGGACGCGGAGCCGAGCGGCGAGGAGGCGGCGGCCGGGCGCGCGAAGGTCGCCCAGCGCGAGCGCGAGGAGGCGCCCCCCGAGCCAGAGCCCCAGCCCCAGGCGGACCCGGCGGCTGACCTGACGCCCGAGGATCTCGTGCTCAAGGAGCCGTCCAAGCCCCGCCAGAAGAGCCGCCGGGCCGGCGGGCGCCGAAACAAACGACACGGCAGGTCCCGCTGATGGGCGTCCTCGGCTGGGTGATGATGGGGCTCGCGATCTGGCACTTCACGATCTTCCTGCCAGACCGCTTCTGGGGCGGGATCGTCGGCGCGTTCGTCGGCTCGCTCGCGGGAGCGATCATCGTCGGGCTGATCATCTACAGCGTCAAGGTCTCGAACCTCAAGATCCCCGGGGAAAAGGCGACGGACGTCGCGGTCGTCCTGTACGCCGTGCCAGGCGCGCTGATCGGCATCGGCCTCGTGTACCTCGAGGGCATCAGGCGCGAACGACGCGCCGGCGCGACGAGCTAGCGCGACACAGCGAGTTCCGTCGTAGGCGGGCCGTAGGCTCGCCGTCATGGAGGTCACGCGCTTCGAGGTCCCCGCCTGCCCGGATGAGGAGGTGCAGCGGCTGCGCCGCGAGCTCGGGGTCAGCGGCGCGCTCGCCCAGGTTCTCGTGCGCCGTGGCCACCGTGACCCGGCCGGCGCGCGTGACTTCCTGCTCGCGCGCGAGCGCCATCCGCCCTCGGACTTCCGCGGCATCGAGCTCGCCGTGCAGACGATCCTCGCCCACGTCTGGAGCGGCGAGCGGATCACCGTCCACGGCGACTACGACGTCGACGGGATGTGCTCAGCCGCGGTGCTCATCCGCTCGTTGCGCGGGCTGGGCGCGGACGTCGACTGGTACCTGCCCGACCGGGCGACCGACGGCTATGGGCTGAACGCCGAGACGATCCGCCGCCTGGCGGCGCGCGGAACGCGGCTCCTGGTGACGACCGACTGCGCCATCACCGCCGTGGAGGAGGTCGCGCTCGCGCGGGGCCTCGGGCTCGCGGTCGTCGTCACCGACCACCACGCCCCGCGCACGGACGGGTCGCTTCCCGATGCGCCGATCGTGCACCCGGCCGTGTGCGGATACCCGTGCCCGGACCTCTGCGCGACGGCCGTCGCGCACAAGCTCGCCCAGGCCCTCTGGCAGGGCGCGAGCGCCGGCGGGCCGGGCGGCGGCTCGCCCGGCGCGCTGTCTGAGGAGGCCGTTCGCATCCTCGGCGACGACCTCGACGTCGTGGCGCTCGCAACGATCGCCGACGTCGTCCCGCTGACGGGCGAGAACCGCAGGCTCGTGCGTCGCGGGCTGCGCACGCTGGCTGCCACGAGCAAGCCGGGCCTGCGGGCGCTGATGGCAGTCGCCCGCGTGCACCCGTCGAAGCTGAACGAGCGCTCCGTCGCGTTCGCGCTCGCGCCCCGCCTGAACGCGGCCGGACGGCTGTACCGGGCCGACGCCGGGCTGGAGCTGCTGCTCACGGAGGACCGGCTCCGCGCGGGCCAGATCGCCGAGGAGCTCGACGGCGCGAACCGTGAGCGCAGGCAGGTCGAGGAGCGCATCCGCTGGGAGGCCGAAGCCCAGATCCGGGCTCTCGGCGCCCGCCCGGCCTACGTCCTCGCGGCGGAGGGCTGGCACGCCGGGGTGATCGGGATCGTCGCCTCGCGGCTGGCCGAACGCCAGCATGCCCCCGTGATCCTGGTCGCCCTCGGCGAGGAGAGCGGCAAGGGCTCCGGGAGGAGCATCGAGGCCTTCGACCTGCTGGCCGGCCTCGAGGCCTGCGGCGAGCACCTAATGCGCTACGGCGGACACCGGGCGGCAGCGGGCCTGGAGATCGAGTGCGGCCGCCTCGAGGAGTTCGCGACCGCCTTCTGTGCCCACGCCGAGCGGACGCTTCGCCCCCAGGACGCGATCCCCGTCGAGCGCGTCGACGCGGTCGTCGGCGGCGAGGAGCTCGGGATGGGACTCGCCGAGGAGCTGCAGTCGCTGGCCCCGTTCGGCCGTGCCAACCCGACCGTCTCGCTGATGGTCGCCGACGCGACCTTCGAGGATGCGCGGCCGATGGGGGAGGGGCGCCACGTCCGCTTCACGGTGCGCTCGCGGGGGGCCCGCGCGCGCGCCGTCGCCTTCGGCACGGGGGGACGGCTACCGGTCGAGGACGGCCAGGCCGCCGAAGCGACGTTCTCGCTGGAGGTCAACGAGTGGAACGGGGTGAGCGAGCCCCGCCTGGTGCTGCGCCGGGCGTGTCCAGCGGACGCCGCGCTCCCGGATGCGCCCGCCGAGCTCGTGGAGCGCATCGCCGAGCTGCCGGCGGCGCCCGGACGCCGGGAGGAGCTCGAGGAGCTCGTCCTGTTCGCGCTTCCCTGAGGGCGCCTTGGATACGTGTAGGCCGTCCCCTACCCTATTGACATGGCCATCGCAGAGGATCCGAACAGCGCGCAGGCCACCGAGGTGGTCGAGGACAGGGGCGCCGAGGCGCCCCCGACGCCGGTCGACGGCCGTGACGCCGCCGCTCCCGCGGGCACCGGCCAGCGCCGCGACGGCGCCCACTCTGCGCCTCGCCTGGCTCTGAGCGAGCCCGAGCGCCGGCTGCTGCGCGACCTGTTCGCGATCGTCTCCGAGCACGGGGCCGACAGCTCGATCGAGATCGACCGCGAGCGTGTCCAGGACGCGTTCGTGTTCGCGTGCGAGCACCACGCGGCACAGCGGCGCAAGTCGGGAGAGGACTTCATCGTCCACCCAGTCGGGGTGGCGCGGATCTGCGCGAGCATGCGGCTCGACACGGAGACCCTGTGCGCGGCACTGCTCCACGACACCGTCGAGGACACGTGCGCATCGATCGAGGAGGTCCGCGAGCGCTTCGGGGAGGAGATCGCGGGAATCGTCGACGGGGTCACGAAGCTCACCGGGATCACCTTCCAGTCGCGCGACGAGGCGCAGGCCAACAACTACCGCAAGATGATGGTCGCGATGGCCACCGACGTGAGGGTCATCCTGATCAAGCTCGCCGACCGCCTGCACAACATGCGCACGCTCGACGCGATGCCCAAGCAGAAGCAGCTCGAGAAGGCACGCGAGACGCTCGACATCTACGCCCCCCTCGCTCACCGGCTGGGGATCCACGCGATCAAGTGGGAGCTCGAGGATCTCGCGTTCGCGACGCTGCACCCGCGCAAGTACCAGGAGATCAAGGGGCTCGTCGCCCAGCAGCGCGACGAGCGGGAGCGCTACGTCAGCCAGGCGGGCGAGTACCTGACGCGGGAGCTGGCCGAGCTTGGAATCCACGCGGAGATCGCCGGGCGCGCGAAGCACTTCTACTCGATCTACTCGAAGATGACCAAGAAGGGCCGGGAGTTCAACGAGATCTACGACCTCACCGCGATGCGGGTGATTGTCGAGTCGGTGAAGGACTGCTACGGGACTGTCGGCGTGATCCACTCGCTGTGGAAGCCGCTGCCGGGCCGCTTCAAGGACTTCATCGCGATGCCCAAGTTCAACATGTACCAGTCGCTGCACACGACCGTGATCGGTCCCGAGGGGCGTCCGCTGGAGATCCAGATCCGCACGCAGGACATGCACGAGATGGCCGAGTTCGGGGTCGCCGCCCACTGGGTCTACAAGGCGCTTCCGAAGGCCGACCATGGCGAGCGCTCCGGGTCGGCCGGGCCGGGCGAGGACGCGAAGCTGAAGTGGCTGCGCTCGATGCTCGACTGGCAGAAGGAGCTCTCGGACCCGCGCGAGTTCATGGAGACGCTCCGCACCGACCTCTTCGAGGAGGAGGTCTATGTCTTCACGCCCAAGGGGGAAGTCAAGTCGCTCGCAGCGGGGGCCACGCCGCTGGACTTCGCCTACGAGGTGCACACCGAGATCGGACACCGCTGCGTCGGAGCGCGCGTGAACGGCAAGATCGTCCCGCTCCACTACGAGCTGCGCTCGGGGGACATCGTCGAGATCCTCACCGCCAAGCGCGAGCGTGGTCCCTCGCGCGACTGGCTGGCGACGGTCAAGACGACCCGCGCTCGGAACAAGATCAAGCAGTGGTTCAAGGCCGAGAGCCGCCAGGACACCGAGCACGTCGGGCGCGACCTGCTGCAGGAGCACCTGCGCAAGGCGGGGCTGCCCGCGCAGAAGATCACCGGCTCGGCGCTCCTGGCCGACGTGATCCGCGAGGTCGGCTATCGAAAGGCCGACGACTTCTACATCGCGCTCGGAGCGGCGAAGATCTCGCCGAAGCTCGTCGTCAACAAGGTGCTGCAGCGCCTGAAGCAGGGCGAGGCCGCCGACGCCGAGGCGACCGCCGCCGACCTGCTCCGCGTCGGCCGCGCCCGTCGGCGCCCGACGAAGTCCTCCGGCCAGTACGGGATCAGGGTCGAAGGCGTCGAGGACGTGATGCTGCGGCTGGCCAAGTGCTGCCGCCCGGTGCCCGGCGATGAGATCGTCGGCTACATCTCCCTGGGGCGGGGCATCACGATCCACCGCGAGGACTGCCCGAACACGGCGCTGCTGCGCAAGGACCCCGACCGCTTCACCAGCGTCGCCTGGGAGGGCGACCAGTCGACGGGCTTCATCGTCGAGATCCAGGTCGACGCCTGGGATCGGCACCGCCTGCTCGAGGACCTCTCGCGGGTGTTCTCGGAGTCCGGCGCGAACATCGTGGAAGCGCGTTGCCTGTCGACCCCGCCGATGGTCAAGAACCGGTTCGTCGTCGAGGTCGCGGACACGCACACGCTGAAGGGCGCGATCACGCGCCTGCGCAACACCGAGTCGGTCTTCGACGCATACCGCGTCACGCCCGGCGGCGCTGCCTAGCGATCCCCCGCGCACTCGCGTGCGGCCCAGGCGCCCGTGCTCGGCATGCGGGTGGCACGCCCCAGCCGCCAGCCCATAAGATCGCGCCCGCGCCCGTCGCGCTGCGCCGGGCGAGCGCCAGGCCAACTTAAGGATTCCGTGAGCAGGTCTTGAAGCATCGGCCCGATACTCGAGTCGTGGCCGGCCCGAAGCCCACCAGCGCCGTGCTCGCGCTCGTCGTGACGGCGCTCTGCACGCTCATCTACGCCGCGCTGCTCACCCCCTCGGCGAGCGCGGCGACGACGGTCAGCGCCAACTGGGCGGGATACGTCGCCGCGCCGCGCGCGAGCGCGCGCTTCAGCAGCGTCTCGGGCATCTGGCGCCAGCCCGCGGCGAGCTGCACCCTCGGGCGCCCGAGCTTCGCGGCGGTCTGGGTCGGCCTCGGCGGATACGGGGAAGGCGTCGCCTCGCTCGAGCAGATCGGCACCGACGCCAACTGCTCGGCCGACGGCCACGCCGACTACGCATCTTGGTTCGAGTTGCTGCCCGCCGACCCCGTGGCGGTGAAGATGAGAGTCAGCCCGGGCGATCTCCTGGCCGCCTCGGTGACCTTGAGCGGGCGCCACGTGACGCTCAGGATCAGGAACCTGACGACGGGGGCGCGCTTCAGCACGACCCGCCACTACGCCCACCCGGACGGCTCGACGGCGGAGTGGATCGTCGAGGCGCCCTCGTCGTGCTCTGGTCAGGGGGTCTGCACGACGCTCCCGCTAGCCGACTTCGCGACCGTCCCGTTCTCGATCGCGACAGCGAGCGTGCGCGGTCACACCGGCGGCGTGCAGGACCCGCTGTGGTCGACCGCGGCGATCGAACTGCGCCAGGGCGCGAGCGACACGACAGGCCCC
>DASZIU010000140.1:0-3106 GCA_035948815.1 Solirubrobacteraceae bacterium
GGGCGCGGCGAGGATACCCGGCGCGACGGCGGCCTGTCCCCCGGCATCTCCCAGCGCGCCCCCGGACTCCGGTGATCTCACAGCCGCTCGAACCCCCGCCTGTGCTCCCAGTCGGTGACCGCGGCACCGAACGCCTGCAGCTCGACGTCGGCCGCGTTGAGGTAGTGCTCGACGACCTCCTCGCCGAACGCCTCCCGTGCGACCGCGCTCGAGGCGAACAGCTCGCGCGCCTCCGAGAGCGTGTTCGGCACGCGAGGATGGTCGGAGTCCGCGTAGGCGTTGCCCTCGAGCGCCGGCTCGAGCTCGAGGCCGGCGTCGAGGCCATGCAGCCCGGAGGCGATGATCGCGCTCAGCGCCAGGTAGGGATTCAGGTCCGCCCCGCCGACGCGGTTCTCAAAGCGCCTTCCGGGCCCGTGACCGACGACGCGCAGCGCACAGGTGCGGTTGTCGTGCCCCCACGCGACCGTCGTCGGCGCGAAGCTCGTCGACGCGTAGCGCTTGTAGGAGTTCACGTTCGGCGCGAGCAGCAGGGTCATCTCGCGAAGGCACGCGAGCTGGCCGGCGAGGAAGGACTCGAAGGTGGCGCCCTCGCGCTCGAACAGCGGGCCGTGCTCGTCGGCGAGCGAGAAGTGGATGTGACAGGAGCTCCCCTCGCGCTGATCGAACTTCGCCATGAAGGTGATCGCCACTCCCTCGTCGGCGGCGATCTCCTTCGCGCCGTTCTTGAAGATCGCATGCTCGTCGGCCGTGCGCAGCGCATCGGCGTAGCGGAAGTTGATCTCGTGCTGGCCGTAGTTGCACTCGCCCTTGGAGTCCTCCACGACCATGCCGGCCTCGGCCATGCTGTTGCGGATCCGGCGGATCAGCGGCTCGACGCGCGCGGTGCCGAGCAGCGAGTAGTCGACGTTGTAGAGGTTCGCGGGAACCAGCTCGCGGTAGCCCTTCTCCCAGGCCTGCTCGTAGGTGTCGCGGAACACGAGGAACTCGAGCTCGGTCCCGGCGTTCGCCGTCCACCCGCGCTCGGCGAGGCGCGCGAGCTGACGCCGGAGCACCTGGCGCGGCGAGGCCAGGACATCGGATCCGTCGAGCCATGCGACGTCGGCGAGGCATATCGCGGTCCCCTCCTGCCATGGCACGCGCCGCAGCGTGGTCAGGTCTGGGACCAGCAGCATGTCGCCGTAGCCGCCCTCCCACGAGGACATCGCGTAGCCGTCGACCGTGTTCATGTCGACGTCGACCGCGAGCAGGTAATTGCACCCCTCCGCCCCGTGCTCGACCACCTCGTTGAGGAAGTGCGTTCCCGTCAGGCGCTTGCCCTGAAGTCGCCCCTGCATGTCGGTCATCGCGAGCACCACCGTGTCGACGGTTCCAAGCGCCACTGCCTCGGTGAGTTCGTCTAGCGTCACGCGCGTCAAGGTACTGAAGTTGGCGACTCGAATGCTGCCGCCTGCGGCCGCCGCGGTCTGGGCGGCTCCGCGCGCGGGTCCGCTCGCCCGTGCGCGCGCGAGGCGCTGGCGGTACAGTCGCGGCGGTGGAGCGCGAGAACGTGATCAACGCCCTGGCGGGACTGAGGCTCACGATCGGCGTCGGGGCATGGGTGGCGCCACGGGCAACCGGGAAGCTGTTCGGACTCGACTCCGCCGCCAACCCGCAGGCTCCTTATCTCGCGCGGCTGTTCGCCGCGCGCGACGCGGCGCTCGCGTGGGGCGCGCTGGGCTCCGAGGGCGACGCTCGGCGCCAGTGGCTCATCGCGGGCCTGGCATGCGACGTCGGCGACGCGGTCGCGGGCGTCGCGGGCGGCCGCGCCGGCTACCTGCCGAAGCTGACCAGCGTGCTCGTCAGCGCCACCGCGCTCGCGGCGGCCGCGCTCGGCGCCGGCGCTCTGCGCGAGAGCTAGGTGCGCGCCGTGGTGAGACCGCGCTCGGCGCGGTGGGCTTGCACCGTGCGCGCCCCGGAAACACCGAGAGGCCGCCGAGCGTGTCGCCCGGCAGCCTCTCGCCCCCCGTGCCCCGGTCGTCCCTGACCTGGGCGTGGTTCCCTCCGTCGCTTCCGCTCGCCGTTCCCACGCGGCGAGCGGAGAGCGCTCCCCTACCAGGTGCTTCGTTCACCCCCGGAGCACCCAGTTTTCGTGAGCGGGCTCACGCACGTACGCGTCACTTCCCCCAGGGCGCCTCGGCGCACGGTCAATTCGTCGCCGTTGGTTGCCCTGGCCGTGACCGCGTATTCGTCTCTGCTCCCGGTGGCGGCGCTCACGTAAGCCTGGGTGGTGCTCGCGGTGACCTTGATCGACGGCTCGACTCTGTTCAGTTCGGGCCCGGAGACACGGTCGTAGAAGCCGTTGTTGTCGACCGCGATCGTCTCGGCGGCCGTCTGCGCGATCCGCACGAGCGACTGCGCCTGGGCGTCGATGGCCTTGCCCTTCTGGCCGAGGAAGGATGGCAGTGCGATCGCGGCGAGGATGCCGACGATCAGGATGACGACGAGCAGCTCCATGAGCATGAAGCCGCTCTCGTCCTTCGCGTGCCGGCCGAGCAGCGGTCGCGCAGAGGCTGAGTCAAACTGGGAATCACGGGAACCATCCTGCGGGGTACCTATAAGCACGGCTGCCCTCCCTGGCGTCTACTGGCGGCCGAGCTGTCCCCGTGGGGATCCCTGACTTTGCGCCCTCGCCTTGCGACGAGTTTGCCCTTTTTCAGTGGTTGTGTGTTTCGGTCCGGGCAGTGTGCGGGATCGAAACCGGTCTGTGTGAAAACTGGACGGATGTACGACCACCGCCGGCTTCCCCGGTGGAATCCCGGGCCCGCCGCGTGGCGTACCCTGGGAGACGATGATCATCGGCGCGCGCGCAGCCTCCGGCGTCCTGTCGGCGGTCCTTCAGCTCGGCCCGCTCGTGATCCTGGCGCTGCTCTACGCCCGCCGGGCGGGCCGCCTGGCCTCGAGCGGGCATCCCGTGCCCGGGTGGCGCCGAGCGTGCTTCTACACGGGCCTGGCGCTCGTCGGCGCCTCGCTGACATCGCTTGACGCGGCGGCCGACGAACTGCTCTTCGCCCACATGGTCGAGCACCTGCTGCTCGGCGACCTGGCCGCGCTGCTGATCGTTCTCGGC
>DASZIU010000141.1:0-4490 GCA_035948815.1 Solirubrobacteraceae bacterium
TGGCCGAACGGTTCGGGGAGAACCTCGGCCGCGACATCGGCCGCCGGGCGCGATTCGAACACGACGGCGCGATCGGCGCGCCGCGCAAGGTCGCCTCCGAGTCGAGGGAGCGCACCTTCGACCGTGACGTGAGCGACCCCGACGAGCAGCGCGGGGCGCTGGCGCGGATGGCGGCCGAGCTGTGTGAGGGGCTCTCGACCCACGGGCGTCGCGGGCGGACGATCGCCATCAAGGTGCGCCTCGACGACTTCACGACCGTGACGCGTGCGCGCACCGTGTCCGAGGCGACCTGCGATGCGAGCATCGTGACCGAGGTCGCACTTGCGCTGCTGCGGGAGTACTCGCCTCCGCGCCCCGTTCGCCTGCTCGGCGTTCGCGTGGCCGGACTCCTCCGCGATCGCGCGGACGCCGCGGACGCCGAGGGCGACGAGGAGCCAGGCGGGGATCGCGGGATCGGCACCGCTCGCCGGCACGGCGGAGCGGGCCAGCTCGCGCTTCCCGTCTAACGGTGGCGATGGCGCGGCCGAACCCGTCCGGCGGCAACGGCCGGGGCTGGGGAGGACGCCCGGGCGATAGGATCCGACCGATGGCGAGGGTGCGCGTCGGCCAGATCGAGCTCGACTGTGAGCGCAGCGGCTCTGGGCCGCCGCTGCTGCTGATCATGGGGATGAGCGGCACGGCGCTGCACTGGGGCGAGCCGTTCCTCGAGCGGTTGCGGGGCGACTTCGAAGTCATCGCCTACGACCACCGCGGGGTTGGCGAGAGCAGTCGTCTCGAGGGACCGGTCACGATCGCGCAGCTCGCGCAGGACGCCTCGGGGCTGCTCTCGGCGCTCGAGCTGGACTCGGCGCACGTGCTCGGCGTCTCGATGGGCGGGATGATCGCCCAGGAGCTCGCACTGGCGCACCCCGAGCAGGTGCGGACGCTGACGCTCGGATGCACCTACGCCGGGGGACCGAGCAGCACGCAGACCGACCCGGCGGTGCTGCAGCGCCTGGGTGCGGCGATGATGTCCGGCGACCGTCCGCTCGCGCTACGGACGGGGTGGGAGGCGAACGTCTCACGACCGTTCGCGGAGAACGCGGACGCCTACACCGCCTTCCTGGCGATCGCCGAGCGCCGTGCCGTCGCCGTACCGGTCGTGATGGCGCAGCTTCAGGCCTGCGTGGCACACGACACCGCGGAACGCCTCGGAGGAGTGGCGGCGCCGACGCTCGTGATCCACGGGACCGAGGACGAGATGCTGCCGGTCGAGAACGGGCGCCTGATCGCGTCGCTGATCCCGGGGTCGAGCCTCGAGATCCTCGACGGCACCGGCCACATGTTCTGGTTCGAGCAGCCCGAGCGCTCGGCCGAGCTCGTCCGCTCCCACGCGGCCGTGCCCGCCTGACCCGAGCCGTGCCGGAGCAGCCCACGCCGTTCACCGCCGAGCGCGCCGGCGTCACCATCTCCGGCGAGCAGAGCGGTCGGGGACGGCCCGGTCGCCAGGCCACGCCCGTGGTCCTGCTCCACGGGCTCACGGCGACGCGCCGGTACGTCGTCATGGGGTCGCGCTCGTTGGAGCGCTCGGAGCACCACGTGATCGCCTACGACGCCCGTGGCCACGGGCATTCGGCGCCGGCGCTGGCCCCTGACGCCTACACCTACCCGGAGCTCGCCGAGGACCTCGAGGCGGTGCTCGACGCGACGGGGACCGCACGGGCGGTGCTGGCGGGCGCCTCGATGGGCGCGCACACGGCGCTGCACCTCGCCCTCTCCAGGCCGGCGAGGGTCGCCGCTCTCGTCCTGATCACGCCGTCCTTCGATCCCGCCCACGCGCGCGACGCCGGCGAGCTCGCGCGCTGGGATGCGCTCTCGGACGGGCTGCGCGAAGGGGGAGTCGAGGGCTTCGTCCGCGCCTACGACCTCGCGGCCGTGCCGGAAGCGTGGCGCGAGACGGTCGCCACCGTGCTGCGCCAGCGCCTGTCGGCGCACGACCATCCCGGCGCGGTCGCGGACGCGCTGCGCGCGGTGCCGCGCTCGGCCCCCTTCGAGTCGCTCGATCAGCTCGCGGCGATCGATCTGCCGACGCTCGTCGTCGCGAGCCGCGACGAGGCGGACCCCGGCCACCCGCTCGCGGTGGGGGAACTGTATGCGCGGACGATCCCCGGGGCCCGGCTCGTCGTCGAGGAGCCGGGGCCGCCGGCGCGCTCGCCGATCGCCTGGCAGGGAGGCGCTCTGTCAAGACTGATCGCCGAGCTCACGGACCAGGTGCGCGCGGGCTGAGCTGACGGCAGTACGTGATAGCGTACGCCCGTATGCCACGACAGAGATGGGACGGGGAGGTATATGACCGCATCTCGGCTCCGATGGAGGCGCTCGGGCTCGAGGTCCTCGCCCGCCTCGAGCTCGGCGGGGAGGAGGTCGTGCTCGATGCCGGGTGCGGCTCCGGGCGCGTGACCGAAGCGCTCGTGCAGCGGCTGCCGCGGGGGCGGGTGATCGCGGTCGATGCATCCGAGTCGATGGTCGCCTCGGCACGTGCGAGGCTCGGAGCGGACGCCGATGTGCGCTGCGCCGACCTGCTCGAGCTCGAGCTCGACGAGCCCGTCGACGCCGTGCTCTCGACCGCGACCTTCCACTGGATCTCAGACCACGACCGGCTCTTCCGCCGGATGCGCGCCGTCCTGCGCCCCGGCGGGAGGCTGCTGGCCCAGTGCGGGGGAGAGGGCAACATCGACGGCCTGCGCGCGCAGGGCGGGGCGGTGCTCGCGAACGAGCCCTACGCGCGGCACTTCGCCGGCTGGCGGGCGCCGTGGAACTACGCCGGGCCCGTTGAGACCCGGCGGCGGTTGCTCGAGGCGGGCTTCTCCTCCGCGGAGTGCTGGCTCACGCCCTCCCCGCAGCAGCCCGAGCACGGGCGCGAGTTCCTGCGCGAAATCATCTTCCAGCCGCACCTGCGCCAGCTGCCGGAGACGCTGCGCGAGCGCTTCCTCGACGACCTGCTCGAGCGGACCGGTGAGCCCGTGACCGTCGACTACGTGCGCCTGAACATCGACGCCATCGCCTAAAGGCGCGACCGCGGTGCCCGCCGATGCGCCCCGTTCCCCCGCCCGTTTGCGCGCGCCGGCGCCGGGAGCTCGTCCTCGGCGCCTTCGGCGCCGTCCTGCGCGCCGCTGAGCAGCGCCGTATAGCGCCCGCCGAGCGCAACGAGCTCATCGTGGGTGCCGCGCTCGACGATCCGCCCCTCGTCGAGCACGAGGATCTGGTCGGCGTCACGGATCGTGGAGAGGCGGTGGGCGATGGCGATCGTCGTGCGCCCGCGCGAGAGCTCGTCGAGCGCCTGCTGGACAGCGCGCTCGGTCTCGTTGTCGAGCGCCGAGGTGGCCTCGTCGAGGACGAGCACGGGTGGGTTGCGCAGGATCGTGCGCGCGATCGCGATGCGCTGCTTCTCTCCGCCCGAGAACCGGTAGCCGCGCTCGCCGACCGGCGTGTCGTAGCCTTCGGGAAGCCCGGCGATGAGGCCATGGATCTGGGCGGCGCGGGCGGCATCTTCGATTTCCTCGTCGGTCGCCTCCGGACAGGCGAAGCGCAGGTTCTCTCCGATCGAAGCATGGAAGAGATAGGTCTCCTGCGAGACGAGCCCGACCGTCGCGGCAAGAGACTGGAGCGTCATGTCGCGGAGGTCGACTCCGTCGATCGTCACCGAGCCTCGCTCGGGCTCGTAGAGGCGCGCGACGAGATAGGCCAGCGTCGTCTTGCCCGAGCCGGTCTCGCCGACGAGCGCCGTGCGCGTTCCGGCCGGGATCTCGGCCGTGATCTCCGCGAGCGTCCACGGCGAGTCGGGCGCGTAGCGGAACCAGACGTCGTCGATGCCCACGTCGCCGCGCACGCCCTGCATGGTTCGCGCTCCGGGCCGCTCGACGATGTCGACCGGTAGGTCCAGGTACTCGAAGATCCGCCCGAACAGCGCGAGCGACGTCTGCACTTCGAGGCCCACCGAGAGCAGCGACTGGATCGGGAAGAGCAGCCGCGTCTGCAGCGTCGTGAAGGCGATGACGGTGCCGATCGAGATCACGTTGGGCGCGGAGAGACCGGCGAACAGATAGACGAGCGCGGGCATGATCGCGAAGCTCATCTGCACCGAGGCCATGCGCCAGCGGCCGGCCATGCGCGCGCGGACCTCGAGATCGGCGAGTTCGCCAGACTCGCCGCTGAAGCGGCGCACGAGCTCGGGCGAGCGCCCCATCGTCTTGCCGAGCAGGATCCCCGAGACCGACAGCGACTCCTCGACGAGCGTCGACATGTCGGCGAGGCGGCTCTGGCGGACCGACTGGATGCGTCTGCGCTCCTCGCCGACCCGCCGTGTGAGCCACACGAAGAACGGCAGCAGAAACAGCGAGAACGCCGCCAGGCGCCAGTCGAGCAGGATCATCGCCACGACCACGGCGACGACCGTGGTCACGTTCTGCACGATCGAGGTGGCCGTCGATGTGACCACGTTGTCGATGCCG
>DASZIU010000142.1:0-2510 GCA_035948815.1 Solirubrobacteraceae bacterium
CGACGATCGGACGCGAGTGGGAGTCGAACCCGTTCGTACGCGTCTGGCGCGGGGCCGAGCCCGAGGGGCGCGAGCCCGTCTCGGTGCGGGGGCGCGCCGCGACGCTCGTCGTCTGGAGCCCCGACTACGACGGCAAGGGCAAGGCCTGGGTGCGCTTCGACGACGGCGAGGACGCGATCGTGGGCGGCTCGTCGGTCGCTCGCAGCTGAGCGCCGCGCCCGCCTGCTAAGCAGGTCCGGCCACCAGGATCGGCGATCGGACTTCACCAGCTCGGCGACCTCCCGCCATGGCCGCGCGCGCGGCCAAGCAGCGTCGCCACCCGGGTCGCCGGGACCTGTCCGCTCCGGACGGTACGGTCGGCCGATGCGACTGATCGTGGCCCGCTGCACCGTCGACTACTCGGGCCGCCTCGCGACCCACCTGCCCGAGGCGGTACGGCTGCTGATGATCAAGGAGGACGGTACCTTCATGGTCTGGTCGGACGCCGGCGGCCAGAAGGTGAAGCCGCTGAACTGGATGACGCCGCCGACCGCGCTCGAGGACGAGGGCGGGCGGCTCGTCGTGCGCAAGCGGGCCGGCAGCGGCGAGGAGCGGCTCGAGATCCGCCTGCTCGAGGTGCTCTCCGACATCGAGCACGAGATGGGCGAGGCCGGAGGGCTCGAGAAGGACGGCGTCGAGCGCGACCTGCAGGACGAGCTCGCCGCGCGCCCCGAGGCGATCGCCGACGGTCTGCGGCTCGAGCGGCGCGAGTGGCCCACCGACATCGGCCCGGTCGACCTCATGTGCCGTGACGAGCAGGGCGGCTGGGTCGCGGTCGAGATCAAGCGGATCGGCACGATCGACGCGGTCGAGCAGCTCAGCCGCTACCTCGAGCGCATCCGGCTCGATCCGGCCAAGGCCGCCTGCGAGGGCATCCTCGCCGCGCTCCAGCTGAAGCCCCAGGCCGTGACGCTCGCCGCCGCGCGCGGCATCCGCTGCGTCGCCTGCGACCTCGCGGTGCTGCGCGGCGAGCGCGAGCCGGAGCTGACGCTCTTCAGCGTCTAGCTGATACTTGCTCGCGCAAGTACCTCGGTAGACTACCGCCGTGGAGCTCGGCATCTACACCTTCGCGGAGCTGACGCCCGACCCGGCGACCGGGCAGACGGTCTCGCCGGCCCGCCGGCTCGCCGACCTGCTCGAGGAGATCGAGCTCGCAGACCAGCTCGGGCTCGAAGTGTTCGGGGTCGGGGAGCACCACCGGCCCGACTTCGCCGTCTCCGCGCCGGCGGTCGTGCTCGCCGCGGGTGCCGAGCGCACGAAGCAGATCCGCCTCACGAGCGCGGTCAGCGTGCTCAGCTCGGACGACCCCGTGCGCGTCTTCCAGGACTTCGCCACGCTCGACCTGCTCTCCGAGGGGCGGGCCGAGATCATGGACGGCCGCGGCTCGTTCATCGAGTCGTTTCCGCTGTTCGGCTACGACCTCCACGACTACGACGAGCTCTTCGAGGAGAAGCTCGGACTGCTGCTCGCGCTGCGCGCCGGGGAGCGTGTGAGCTGGAGCGGACGCCACCGCCCGGCGCTGCTCGACGCGGGCGTCTACCCGCGGCCGCTCCAGGATCCGCTCCCGATCTGGGTCGCCGTCGGCGGCGCGCCCGAGTCGGCCGTCCGCGCAGGCTCGCTCGGGCTGCCGATGGCGCTCGCGATCATCGGCGGGCTGCCCGAGCGGTTCACGCCCTTCGCGGAGCTCCACCGCGAGGCCGCGCGACGGGCGGGTTTCGACCCGGCGGCCGTGCCGGTCAGCATCAACTCGCACGGCTACGTCGCCGCGACCTCGCAGCGCGCGGCCGAGGTCGCCTTCCCGCCCTTCATGACGCAGATGAACAAGATCGGGCTCGAGCGCGGCTGGCGCCCCGTCACCCGGCAGGACTTCGACGCCGGGAAAACGCTGCGCGGGGCGCTGTTCGTCGGGAGCCCAGCGGAGGTGACCGAGAAGATCCTCTACCAGCACGAGCTCTTCGGGCACAAGCGCTTCCTGCTCCAGTTGAGCGTCGGCACCCTCCCCCACGCGGACGTCCTCGCGGCGATCGAGCTCTACGGCGCGGAGGTCGCCCCGGCGGTACGCAAGGCGCTTCCCGCGCCGCCGGCCGAGCCCGCCTCGGACGTGCCGGGCGGCGCGCCATCGGCCGAGAACGCAGCCGCACCGCTCTGAGAGCGAAGACGAGCCGATACACTGGACATCCGCGGGGCTATAGCTCAGCTGGGAGAGCGCCTGGATCGCACCCAGGAGGTCGGCGGTTCGAGCCCGCCTAGCTCCACCAAATCCTGCTTACTCAAACCGCGTGCCTTCTCAGGGGCACGCGGTTTGCTTTTGGAGGCCGGGCGCAGGACGCCGTTCTCGTCGGCGCTACCGCTGGCGCGAAGCAGTAGATCGAAGGGTGACCGCAGCTCACCGACGATATCGCCGTCCGAGGAGACAAGGATGCGCTTGAAGATGGCCTGGTTGATCTGGCGCCGGACGCGAGGGCCGGCCG
>DASZIU010000143.1:0-39127 GCA_035948815.1 Solirubrobacteraceae bacterium
CGTTCCAGGGGTGGAAGTGATCGGAGATCCACAGGCCGTCGAACCCGGCCTCCTCCGCGAGTGTCGCCTGCCTGACAAGCTGCTGAGGACCGAACTCCTCGGAGGACAGAAAGTAGCCGATTCGCATCGCCGCGCAAGCTACCCGATCCCGATTGCTTCAACCGGCGCTGTGCCCGCCTCCTGCGCGGTCCGCGGCACGCGAGCCCAGTAGGTCGCGATCACGTCCTCATCGCCATGCTCGCCTTTCCGTTCGACCGCCGCGGGCCGGCTACCAGCGTCCCGCGGCGGCCGAATCGAACGATGCTTCTTGAGGCTTTAGGCCGGTTACCCGGCATTTGCACTGTCAATCCGGCGCTCCCGCGCCGGCGGGTTTCGAACAGTGAAGTGAGCAGTGAAGTCGCGCACGGAGTTACCACGCGCTCGCGCGAGAAAGCGGGTGAGCCTGCGGTCCAGGCTCAGCGGTCGCTGAGCCGGATCACGAGGCGCAGGCCCGACCAGGTCTCGTCGATCGCGCAGACCTTGTTGTCGACGACGCCGCTCGCGAGCGCGAGCTCCCGCACGACGTTCTCCGTCAGATCGCTCGGGACGCCCGAGGAGCGCTTCGGCCACGCGATCCAGAGGCCGCCGGCACGATCCATCGCGGCCATCAACCGCGCCAGCCGCCGCTCCAGTGCACGCCGCTCGGTGAAGAAGGCGACGATCACGTCGAGCGGTCCGCGAAGGCCGGCCCGGACGACTGTCACCGCCTCAGGGAGCTCGCCGAGCGTCGCCTCGAAGCCGGCGGGAGCGTTCACGATTGCGACCCGCTGTCCCTGCTTGATGCCGAGCTTGCGGGGAAGGGGCGTGCCCGAGTAGCCAGCCGTCACGAGCCGCAGCGTATCCCGCCCGCGCCGTCACTCCCGCTGATCCGTCGGCTGGCGGGCATTACCGACGACCCGGCGACGGTCGGGCGCTGGCGGACCTCAGCCGGCCGGAAGGCGGACGACGAAGCTGCCGCCGCTGCCCGAGGTGCGCGCTTCGACCTCGCCGCCCGCGGCTCGTGCGAGGCGCCGGACGAGCGCCAGGCCGAGCCCGGCCCCCTGGTGGTCCTGGTCGCGCTGCGCTCCGGAGCGGAAGCCCGGGTCGAAGATTCGCTCGCGGTCGCCCTCCTGGACACCGGGTCCGTCGTCGCGGATGTCGAAGAGCACCTCGCCGTCGGCGGCGCGAACGTCGAGCACGATGCGCTGGCGCGCGAAGCGTGCGGCGTTCTCTAGCAGCGGCGAGAGGATCCGCTCGACCATGTCGGCCTCGACAGCCACCCTGACCGGCGCCGTGCAGACGAGCTCGATCGTCTTGCCCTCCTCGTCGAGCAGCTCCCCGACGCGCGTCGCCGCGTGACGGGCGGCGTCGCGCGCGTCGCTCGAGCGCGTGCCCTCCGTGGCGCCGGCCCGAGCGGACGCGAGCAGCGTCTCGAGCACGCGCTGGAGCTCCTGCGAGTGGCTCTTGATCAGCTGCAGGGAGTCCCGGTACTCCTGCGAGCTGCGCTCGCGCCCGCCGGCGAGCTCCGCCTCGGCGAGGATCTTTGCGAGTGGCGTTCGCAGCTCGTGCGAGACCTCGGCGGTCAGACGCTGCTCGCGCCTGAGGCTCTGTGCGAGCCGCGCCAGCAGGCCATCGAGGACCGATGCGAGGGCGCTCAGCTCGTCGTGTGGCTCGCCCGCGAAGAACCTCCTCGACAGGTCGTGCTCGCCCCAGTCGGCCGCCTGCGAGGTCATCTGCGCCACCGGGCGCAGTGCATGGCTGATCAGCCACAGCGACAGCGCCACGAGCGCGGCGAGCATCAGCACTCCCAGGATCACCGACCCGAGGAGGGCCGAAGCGGCGCTGCTCTCATACGGGGTCAGCGAAGCGCCGACGACGACCGTCCCCAGTCGCCGCGTGGCCTGGCGGACCGGGGCGGCGAACAGGCGGGTGTCCGTCGCTGCGACCGTCGTGAACCCGCCCGCGGAACGCGCCAGCGTCAGCGCCGCGCGCTGGTCGCGTGCGTCGCCGCGCGCGGGCTGCTCGAGTGGACGTGCGCCGGCGAAGATCCACGTCTGCGCGTCGACCGCCCCGAGGTCGGGTGCCTCGATCACCGACAGGCGGCCGTCCACCGTCCCGAGCCCCCGCAGCACAGTGGTCGCACGCTCGCGCAGGAGGTTGTCGGCGTCGGCGTGCAGGCGTGCGTCGAGCAGCAGGTTGAAGGCGCTGATCAGCGCGGCGAGCGCGATCGCGGCGGCGAGCACGGCGCTGACCGTCAGCCTGGCGCGCAGGCTGAGGCGGCGCGGACTCATTGCAGGCGGTAGCCGACGCCGTGGACGGTGCGGATCGCCGGGGCGCCGGGGAGGTCGCGCAGCTTGCGTCGAAGCCGCGCGAGATACACGTCGATCGTGTTGTCGTGGACGACCGCCCCCTGCGGCCATGCGGCGCGCACGAGCTCGCGACGCGCGACCGTGCGCTCGCTCTGCGAGGCCAGCGCTCCCAGCAGCCGGAACTCGGTCGGCGTGACGCGCACGCGTCGCTCGCCGCAGGAGACCTCGAAGGTCGTCGGGTCGAGGCTCAGTCCCGCCGCCTCGACCGTCTCGCTGAGGCCCGCCCGGTTGAGGAGGGCGCGCAGTCGCGCGGTGAGCTCCGCGAGCGAGAAGGGCTTGGTGAGATAGTCGTCGCCGCCGGCGCTGAAGCCGGCCAGCCGGTCGGCGAGCAGATCGCGCGCCGTGAGGAACAGGATCGGCGACTGCATGCCCTGAGCGCGTAGCGCCTGGCACAGGTCACGCCCGTCCGCGTCGGGTAGCCCCACGTCGATGACCAGCGCGTCCGGCGTCTGCGCCGAGGCCCGCTCCATCGCCTCGGCGCCGCTGCCCACGCCGCGCACCGTGAAGCCCTCCTCCTCGAGGCCGCGCCGCAATACGGCGCGCAACTCGACGTCGTCCTCGACGAGCAGGATCTCCGCGGCGCCCACCGCGAAAGTATCTCCGAGCGGGCGTGCGGGGGCGTCGGGCAGAGGTGCAGGCGCTCCCGGGATGGCTACTGCTCGCGCAGTATCTCTCCGAGCCGCAGGCGCCGTATGCCGCGACTCGCGGCTGCCGTCGCGAGAATCGTTGCGAGGATCGCCGCGCCCGCCAGCCCGCCCAGGAACGCCCACGGGACCGCAAGCGCGTCCGGCGGCGGATCGAACACATGCTGGAGGATCGCGACGAGCATCTCCGACAGCAGGAACCCGAGCCCGACGGCCAGCGCGAGCCCCACCGCGAGCACGATCGTCGCCTCCGTCCAGAGGAAGGCGGAGATCCGCGACAGCGGTGCGCCGATCGCCGCCATCGTCGCGAACTCCTGGCGGCGCTCGGAGATGCCCAGCGCGACGAACAGCGCCATCGCGGCCGCCGCGAGCACGATCGCGAACGCCTGCTCGATGTGGCTGATCCCGGTGAGGTCGACCGTGGTGATCGAGCTGCTCGTCCGCGAGCCCTGGTTCGTGATGTTGTCGACCTTCGTGCCGAAGGCGCCGGTCGCGGCGGCGACGCGCCGGGCGACGTCTGGCGGGTAGCCGCTGACCTTCGCGAACACGACGTTCGGGCCGCCCGCGTGGGTCACGGACTCGAGGTAGGCGAGGTTGGCGACCATGAACGAGTCCTTGGGCGCCGAGGGGAACTCCTGCACGATCCCGGCGACGTGGAACGGGACGACGTGGAACTTGCCGGTCCCCTGGTCGAGCACGCGCAGCCGCAGCAGGTCGCCGAGGCGCAGCGAGAAGTCGGTGATCGTCTCTTTGCTCACGACGATCCCGTCGGGCGTGGAGCGCAACCGTTCGAGCACCTGCTGCGCGGTCGAGTGCAGGAAGTAGGAGTCGCGCAGCGATGTCGCCTGGTTGAAGGAGGAGGCATCGATCCCGTAGGTGTCCTGCAGGTCCGGCCCGACGTAGGCGTAGGAGTGCTCGACCCCGGTCGCCGCCGCGACGCCCGAGACCGCCGCGATCCTCCTCGGGAGTTCGGCCCTGGCGGCGACGCCCGGGGGCGCGGTCGCCGTCACGTCGGCTCCGAGCGTGAGCTGCGCGTCGGCCTTCACCTGCTGGTTGTAGGTGGCCGAGAAGATCCCGAGGTTCACGCCGAAGGCGAGCAGCAGCCCCACGACGACAAGCCCGCGGTTGATCGCCGCCCCTCTGCGTCCGGCGCTGACGAGCAGGAATGCGCGGCGCGAGTCCGCTCGCCCGCGCACCACGCGGTCGATCAGCCACGAGAGGGCACGACCGCGCAGGCGGACGAGCAGCAGCGTGGCGCCGATCCACAGAAGCGCGGGCGCGAAGAACATGTAAACCGACAGCGAGAGCGTCGGGTTCGAGTCGGGGTTGACGACGGCCGAGAAGCCGGTGCTGGCGGTGAGCCAGTAGATCAGCCCGCTCACCGCGAGGCAGGCCACGTCGAGATACAGGCGCTGCCACAGCGGCTTGCCCTCCCGGCGCGTGGCGCGGCGGCCGGTCGCGACGCTCTCGCGCAGCGAGGAGAGGCTCGCGCCGACCCGCGCCGCGGCGGCTCCGGCGCTCGCCAGGAGGATGCACACCACCCCGATCACCAGCACGCGCCCGGTCGTCGCATGCGTGCCGCCGCTCACGAGCGCGGAGACGGCGGCGAACGCCGCGGCGGTACCGAGCACGCCCGCGATGATTCCGAGGATCACGCTCTCGAGCGTCGCGAGGAACAGCAGGTCGCGGCGGCGGGCTCCGCGCGAGCGCAGCAGGGCGAGGTCGCGGCGATCACGCTCGACGGTGCCGAGCGCCGCCAGGTAGGCGAGCCCGAGCGCGATCAGGGCGCCGGGCACGGCGAGCATGATGTAGAGCGTCTCGGCGTACAGCGCATCGCCCGCGGCGGTGTTGAGCGAGTCGGACAGGTTGTCCACGAACTGGACGCGTCCCGGAAGCGTGCGCTCGATGCGGTTGCGGGTCTGCGTCGCGCGTTCGAGCGCAGCGCTGGGGCTGCCGCCGCTCAGTGCGACGGGGTCAAGCTGGGTCTGAACCTGCCACTGCACCCCGGTCTGGGCGCCGGGCTGGGCGCTCGCGCCGATGCTCGCGTTCGCGATCGTCGGGATCTGCCGGCCAAGCGTCGCGGCGAAGGTGTCGACGGGCATGATCGCCACGTTGGCCGGCGGCTGGGCGGGGGCGGGGCCGAGTTGAGGGTTCAGGGGCTGGAACAGCTTGTCCGGAGCGGTGACGAGCGCGACGCCCGAAACCGTGTACGTCTGCGGCGGGCCCCCGCCGGGCGCGTGGAGCGTGACGCGGTCGCCGATATGAGCCTGCAGGGTGGCCGCCATCTGCTGGTCGAGGACGACCTGACCAGCCACGAGCGAGCCCTGGAGGAAGCGGAAGGTGTGGATGTGGGAGCTGTAGTCGAGCGGCACGGCGAGCACCGCACCGGCGCCCGAGGCGGTCAGGCCGGCGGGGCCCTGGTGTTCGCCGCCGCTCAGCGGCGCGGTGGCCACGGCCGATGCCTGCAGGACGCCCCGCTGCGCGGCCACTTCGCCGGCGACGGAGCGCGCCGCGGCATACGTCGAGACGGGCCCCTGGAGGTCGAGGGGCACGCTCCGCACGGCGCTGCCGGCGACGGTCCGCAGCGAGTTGCCGACGAACAGCAGCATCCCGCCGAGCAGGGCGACCGAGGCGCCGAGCACGAGGATGCGGATCAGCGACCTGCCCGGAGCGCGCAGCAACCACGAGACGGCGAGGCGGGCGGCGCTGTTCACTCGCGCGTCGCCCCCGCGATCAGACCGTCGCTGAGCTCGACCACGCGGCTGGCGCGTGCCGCCACGCCGGCGTCGTGCGTGGCGGTCACCAGCGCGAACGCGAACTCCCTCTGCAGCGCCTCGATGAGGTCGAGGACGCGCTCGGCGGTGTCGGAGTCCAGATGGCCGGTCGGCTCGTCGCAGAGCAGCAGCTCCGGGCTCTGCGCCAAGGCCCGCGCGATCGCCACCCGCTGCGCCTCGCCTCCGGAGAGCTCACTCGGGAGCGAGTCGAGCTTGGCGCCGAGGCCCACGAGCTCGAGCAGGTCCTCGGGCTCGTAGTCGGCGCGGGCGCCGGCGTCGCCATCCTGGACGTCGGAGCTCGCTTCGCGTGCGAAGGCGACGTTCTCGAAGGCGGTGAAGTGTGTGAGCAGGTTCGAGCCCTGGAAGATGTAGGCGATCCCACGGGCCCGGGCGCGCACGCGCGCGGCCTCGTCGAGCGAGGAGAGCTCGCGGTCCTTCCACCTGACGACGCCATCGGTCGGGACGACCAGTCCGCCCAGCACGTGCAGCAGCGTCGTCTTGCCCGACCCCGAACGCCCCCACAGCGCCAGGCGCTCGCCTGGGGCGACCTCGAGGTCGACGTGATCGAGGGCGGTGACGCGGGCCTCGCCATCGCCGTAGGCGACGCTCACGCGCTCGCAGGCGACCAGTGAGGTCGCCTTGACGGCTTCCGCGGCGGCGCCGGTCATGCGGCGACCTTGCCGTCGCGCATCTCGATGACGCGCCCGGCGCGGGCGGCGACGCTCTCGGAGTGCGTCACGAGGATCACGGTGCTGTCGTACTCCTGGCTGAGCCGCTCGAGCGCGTCCAGCACGATCCGCTCGTTGTGCTCGTCGAGCTCGCCCGTCGGCTCGTCGGCGAGCACGAGCCTCGCACGGCGCGCCGCCGCGGCGGCGATCGCGACGCGTTGCTGCTCGCCGCCGGACAGCGCCGCCGCGCGGTGCGTGCGCCGCTCACCGAGCCCGAAGGCCGCGAGGCTGTGCGCTGCCGTCTTCTCGGATTCCGCGTGGCCCGACAGCCGCAGCGAGATCGCCACATTCTCCTGGGCGGAGAGCGCGGGCCAGAGGTTGTCGCTCTGGAAGACGATCGCGAGGTCACGGGCCCTGTAGGCGGCGAGCTCGGCCTCGTCGAGGCGTCCGAGTGATCGACCCCAGACGCGCACCTCGCCGGCCGACGGCTCATCGAGTCCGGCCGCCAGCGCGAGCAGCGTGCTCTTGCCGCACCCCGACGGCCCGAGGACGGCGACGAGCTCGCCGGGTTCGATCTTCAGGTCCAGCCCGCGAAGCGCGACGGTCTCGACGGGTCCCGAGCGGTAGATCTTGAACACGTCGTGGCACTCAAGGGCGCCCCAGCGAACCTCGCTGGAGTCCTCGGCGGGCTCTACGTAGAGGCTCTTCACTGCCATTTGAAGCTTTCGATCATGCGCTTGTAGGCATCGACGTTGTCGACACCGACGGGGCTTCCGAGCTCAACCGTCGCGACGCGGCCGCCGCGCGCGAGCTCGTAGCGGTCGACGTTGAGCGTCACCTGCTTGCCGGTGACCGGGTTCGGCGCGCTCTGCGTCGTGTAGGTCGCCTTGATGGCGGTCCCGCTCTTGAGCGTGATCGTCTGCGCCGTTCCGGCGGTGAGGCCGGGGGTCGAGCGCTGCAGCGCCGCGAGCTGCGCCTGGACGCTCGACGTGGTCGGCGCCGGACCGTTCGCGAGGGCGATGCGGACGAGGTTGTTCTTGTCGCGGATCGATACGCCGCCGCCGGCTTCCTGGACGGTCCAGCCCTCCGGGTAGATCATCGAGACACGCAGCCCCGGCGCTTTGAGCGTGAGGAAGTTCTGGCTGTCGGGGATGTCGCCGGTCGCGGCCGATTTGGCGTCGGCGGCGAGGGCGGCGCCCCCTTCGGGCGACGCGCCTGCGCCCGTCGCGGGAGCGCTCGCGGAGGGGGAGCTGCTCGAGCTGGTGCTACTCGAGCTGCCGCCACAGCCGGCGGCGAGCAGCAGGGCTACGAGCAGTAGGGCGGGTGAGGTTCTCCTGAGCATGCGCGCCAGAGTGCCACAGCGCACCTGAACGGCTCCTGAATGAAGGCGGCGCCCCTGCGCCGCCGCTGGAGCTACGCGGCGGAGGTCGGCGCGTGCTCGAGCCGCTGCTGCGGCGCGGGGCCGTTCGGCGCGGAGGGCGGTTCGGGGATCGACAGCCACACGTGCGCGCCGCCGCCGGCGACGTTCGCGACGTGCGCGTCGCCTCCATGAGCGCGCGCGATACTGCGCACGATCGCGAGCCCCAGCCCGGCACCGGGGGCGGTGCGGGACCTTTCAGCGCGTGCGAAGCGCTCGAAGGCGAGCGGCAGGAACGCCGGCGGAAAGCCCGGGCCGTCGTCGCTGACGTGTAGCTCCAGCGCGTCGTCCCGCCGCCTCGACTGAACGACGATCTGCCGGGCGCCGTGGCTCAGGGAGTTCTCGATCAGGTTCCCGAGCGCCTGCTCGAGGCGAAGCCGGTCGGCGACGGCGCTCAGGCCCGGCGACGCTGTCGTGGAGATCGTGGCGCCGGCGTCGCGGGCGCGGCGCGCGAAGCGTTCGCGGAGGCGCTCGAGTGTCTCGCCGACCTCGATCGGCCGGCGCTCGATCGGCAGCCTGCCCTGATCCGCCTCGGCGAGCAGGAGCAGGTCCTCGGCCAGCGCCGAGAGACGCTCGGCCTCGTCGGAGGCCGAGAGGACGGCGCGGCGAAGCTCCTCGTGGGAGCTCTCGCCCATCAGCGCGACGTCGAGCTCCGCCCTGAGGATCGCCAGCGGCGAGCGAAGCTCGTGGCTCGCGTCGGCCACGAACGACCGCTCGCGCTGGAATGCGGTCTCATTTCGCGCGAGCATCTCGTTCAGCGTGCGGGCCAGGCGGGCGAGCTCATCCCCTCCCGGGGGAACCGGCAGCCGGTGGCCCGGCTCGTGTAGCGAGACCTGGAGCGCGCGGCGACGCATCGACTCGACGCTCCCGAGCGCGAGCGCCGCGACCGCGTATCCGAGCAGGGACGCGAGCACGAGCGCGACGGGGCCGCCGATCGCGAGCACCGTGCGCAGTTCGGCGAGTGCGGCGTCGCGCTGGTGCAGCGAGGAGCCGACGATCACGATCAGCCGCTGGTCCTGTGCGCGTACGGGCATCGCCAGCAGGCGTGAGGAGCCGGCCGCTCCGGCGACCGTCTGACGTCCGAACAGCTTCGGGCCGCTCGCGACCCGCGAGCGCTCGCCCGCGCCGAGCAGCGGGTGGGAGGGAAGCCCGGGAGTCTGGTCCACCACCGTCCCGCTGGGCCCGATGATCTGCGCGAAGCGTTCCCCTGGGGCCGCCAGCGAGCTGCGGCCGGACTGGCGCAGCCCCGAGTCGGCCTGGCTGACCAGCGCTCGCACATCGTCGGCGCGCGAGCGCAGGCTCTGGTTGATCGAGCGGTCGAGGCTGCCTTCGAAGCGGACGTACACGAACATGCCAAGCGCCGCGAGCAGCACGGCCATGGCGCCCGCGAAGGCGAGCGTCACCCGCATCCGAAGCCCCACGCGCGAGAACGGGCGGAAGCTCACGCCTCCTCCTCGCGCAGGCGGTAGCCGGCTCCCCGCACCGTCTCGAGCGCCTGCACGCCGAATGGCCGGTCGACCTTCTCGCGCAGCCGGCGGATGTAGGCGTCGACGATGTTCGAGCGGTTCTCATACGACTGGTCCCAGGCAGCCTCCAGCAGGTCCAGTCGCGAGAGCACCTGCCCGGCCCGGCGCATCAGCGCCTCCAGCATCGCGAACTCCTTGTGCGAGAGCATGATCTCGCTCTCGCCGCGCCAGACGCGGCGCGAGGCCGGGTCCAGCCTCAGCTCGCCCACACAGATGACCGTCGGGCGCTCCGCCGCGCCGCGTCTGACGAGGGCGCGCAGGCGCGCGAGGAGCTCCCGCAGCGAGAACGGCTTGGTCAGATAGTCATCGGCGCCGCTGTCAAGGCCGGCGACGCGGTCGTCGACGCTCTCGCGCGCCGTCAGCATCAGGATCGGCGCCCAGACGCTGTCGCCGCGCAGGCGCCGGCAGGTCTCGAACCCGTCGATGCCCGGGAGCATCACGTCGAGGATCACGGCGTCGTAGGGCGTCGATCCGGCCATCCAGATCGCCTGCTCACCACTCGTGGCGACGTCGGCGGACATGCCTTCCTTGCGCAGCCCTCGACCGAGCACGGTGGCGAGCTTGATCTTGTCCTCTACGACCAGAACACGCACAGCGGATCCAATCTGTCACGCGCGGTTGAAGCCCCGATCAACGGCAGGCGGGGCCGGCGGCCCCGCCTGCCTCGTGAGCTCATCGGGGGGATGGTGGCGAGCTCACGCGCGAGACGCCGTCCCTACTCGACGCCTTCGAACTGGTGGTCGACTTCGCCGCCCGCTTCGTCTTCGTGTCCGCCCGGACCGTCACTCGGTTCGGACTCGCTGCTGCTCTCACCCGGGGTGGCGGCACTCGACCCGTTGTCGGGCGTCGTGGTGCTACCGGATTCGACGCTGTCCGTGTCCGGTCCGGTGGCCTCGGCGGCGTGTCTGACCGCATGGTTGGCGGCGTGATTGGCCGCCTTCTGGTGATGCGCGGTGTGGGCGACGGCGACGGCGCCCAGCGCGAGCGCGGCCGCGGCCAGCAGGGCCGTGACGGTGCTGAGACGCTTGATCATTTGGGTTCCTTTCCTCGGTTTCAGAGAGGCACGATCAGCGTGGACGGATTGCATGAAACGACGATGAAAGGCTTGCCCACCGTCCCTTCCCGGCGGCCAGAGTGCGCTGCGGGGCCTCAGAGCGCGCTCGCGTGGCGCGCCGCCACGTACGCTTAGCTCATGTCCGCGACCACTCCGCCCCGCGTCGGCGAGATCCTCAGCGCGCGCAGCGGCGAGGAGATGTCGCTGAACGAAGCGTTCCTGAATCCGCAGATGGGCCGCATCCTGCGGACGCTCGGCTTCGACAGGGTCTGGCGCGGGGGAGAGGGTGCGCACCTGATCGATTCCGACGGCGAGCGTTATCTCGACCTCTTCGGCGGCTACGGCGTGTTCGCGATCGGTCGCAACCATCCTCAGGCGATCGCGGCGATCGAGGAAGTGATGGCCGCTCGCACGGGCAATCTCCCGCAGCTTGGCGTCACCCTGCTGAGCGGAGTGCTCGCCGAGCAGCTGCTCGCGCGCGCACCGGCGAGCGTCGCGGCGATGGTGCCGGCGAACACGGGCGCCGAGGCGGTCGAGGCGGCGATCAAGATCGCCCGGGCGGCGACCGGCCGCCCGCGCGTGCTGTTCGCCGAGCATGCGTTTCACGGGTTGACGCTCGGCGCGCTCTCGATCAACGGCAACGAGGAGTTCCGCGACGGGTTCGGACCCCTGCTCCCCGCCTGCGATCCGGTGCCCTTCGGTGACCTGGACGCGCTCCGCACGCAACTCGCCGCCGGCGGCGTCGCGGCGCTCGTGCTCGAGCCGGTTCAGGGTAAGGGCGTCAACCTTCCGCCCGACGGGTACCTGCAGGCAGCCCAGGAGCTGTGTCGCGACGCGGGGGCGCTGTTCGTCTGCGACGAGGTCCAGACCGGGCTCGGGCGAACGGGGCGCTTCCTGGCGCTCGAGCACTGGGGCCTCGAGCCGGACATGGTCTGCCTGTCCAAGGCGCTCTCGGGGGGCCTCGTCCCGATCGGCGCGGTGCTCGTCTCGCGGGCCGCATTCGACGCGGTCTTCGACGGGATGGAGCGAGCGGTGCGTCATGGGTCGACCTTCGGCGGCAACGACCTCGCCGCGGCCGCGGCGCTCGCCACGCTCCGGGTGCTCGATGAAGAGCAGCTCGTGAACCGTGCCGAGCGCTCTGGCGAGCTGCTGCTCGAGTTGACCAGACCGCTGGTCGAGCGCTACGAGACCGTGCGCGACGTCCGAGGGCTCGGTCTCATGTGGGCGATCGAATTCGGGCCCCCCTCGGGCGGCGCCGGCCGCAGGCTGTGGGAGAACGTCGAGCGACGCCAGCCGGGGCTCTTCTCCCAGCTCGTCACTGTGCCGTTGTTTCACGAGCACAGGATCTTCTGCCAGGTCGCCGGCCACCACATGAACGTGATCAAGGCGCTGCCGGCGCTGACGATCGAGGAGTCCGAGATAAGGCGCTTCGCGGCGGCGCTCGAGGAGACGATCGCCGCGGCGGAGCGCTATCCCTCCGCGCTGGCCCGGTTCGGTTTTCGAACAGGTCTGAGGATGGCGGGGCTGCGTCGCTAGCCTGTCGAGCCGTGCTCAAAGTAAGAGATGACATTCGCAACGTGGCGATCGTCGCGCACGTCGACCACGGCAAGACGACGCTCGTGGACGCCATGCTGTGGCAGTCAGGCGCCTTCCGCGTGGGCCAGGACGTGGCCACGCGCGTGCTCGACTCGATGGACCTCGAGCGCGAGAAGGGCATCACGATCCTCGCCAAGAACACGTCCCTGCGCTACAGGGACGTGAAGCTGAACATCATCGACACGCCCGGTCACGCGGACTTCGGCGGCGAGGTGGAGCGGGGGCTGACGATGGTCGATGGCGTGCTGCTGCTCGTCGACGCCTCCGAGGGGCCGCTGCCGCAGACGCGGTTCGTGCTGCGCAAGGCGCTCGAGGCGAAGCTCCCGGTGATCCTCGTCGTGAACAAGGTGGACCGGCCGGACGCGCGGGTGACGGAAGTCGTCGACGAGGTCTACGAGCTGTTCCTCGACCTCGACGCCGACGAGCAGCAGATCGAGTTCCCGATCGTGTACTGCAACGCCAAGGCTGGGATCGCCTCGCGGGAGTACGAGGAGGGCAGACCCCTCGGGGAGGGAGACCTTGCGCCGCTGATGGACCTCCTGCTCGAGCGGATCCCTCCGCCGACGTACGACCCGGAGCACCCGCTGCAGGCGTACGTGACGAACCTCGATGCCTCGCCCTACGTCGGGCGCCTCGCGATCTGCCGCGTGCGCCAGGGCACGATCCGGAAGGGACAGCAGATCGCCTGGTGCCGCTCCGACGGCTCGATCCGCCGCGCGACGGTGGCCGAGCTGTACGTCACCGACGCCCTCAAGCGCGTCGACGCCAGCGAGGCCGGGCCGGGTGAAATCATCGCCGTGGCCGGAATCGCCGAGGTCACCATCGGCGAGACCCTGGCCGACCCCGAGGACCCGCGTCCGCTGCCGGTGATCACCGTGGACGAGCCGGCGATGTCGATCACGATCGGCGTGAACACCTCGCCCCTCGCGAGCAAAGACGGAGACAAGCTCACTGCCCGCCAGATAAAGGCGCGCCTGGACCAGGAGCTCGTCGGCAACGTGTCGCTGCGCGTTGGCGAGACCGATCGTCCGGACACCTATGAGGTTCAGGGCCGCGGCGAGCTGCAGCTGGCGATCCTCGTCGAGATGATGCGCCGCGAGGGCTTCGAGATGACGGTCGGGCAGCCACACGTGCTCGAGCGGGAGATCGACGGCAGACGGAACGAGCCCGTCGAGCGGCTCTCGGTCGACGTCCCGGAGGAGCACGTCGGGACGGTCACCCAGCTGCTCGCCGCTCGCAAGGGACGCATGGAACACATGACCAACCACGGCACGGGATGGGTGCGCATGGAGTACCTGGTTCCGGCGCGGGGGCTGATCGGCTTTCGCACCGAGTTCCTGACCGAGACCCGCGGGACGGGAATCATGCACCACGTCTTCGACCGATGGGAGCCCTGGGCCGGAGAGCTGCTCACGCGCCAGACGGGCGCGCTCGTGGCGGACCGGCGCGGCGAGACCGCGACCTACTCGTTGATGACACTCCAGGAGCGCGGGATCCTGTTCGTCGGGCCCGGCGAGGAAGTCTACGAGGGGATGATCATCGGCGAGAACGCGCGCTCGGAGGACCTCGACGTCAACCCGACCAAGGAAAAGCACCTGACGAACATGCGCTCCTCGACCGCCGACGTTCTGGTGCGCCTGGACACGCACAGCAAGCCGACGCTCGACGAGGCGCTCGAGTTCGTGCGCGAGGACGAGTGCGTCGAGGTGACGCCCGGCTCGGTCCGCATCCGCAAGGTGGTGCCCTCCAAGGTCGACCGGCACAAGGCGGTCAGGATCGCTCGCAGATGATCGGGACTCGCCCCGTTTAACTGCCTGTTAAGGAGCGTCACAGGCGCAGCGCAAGCCCCGGCGCACGACTGTAGGGTTCCGCGGATGATTCGACCGAGAAGACCGTCCACCGTCGTGAAGATCGTTCCGCTCCTCGCCTGTCTCTGTCTCGTCCTGCTGGTGCAGGCCGCACCATCGCCCGCGGCCGAAGGCACAACGACCACCGTCGTGCACTACACGAAAGAGAGCCGTTCCGAATTCGAACACCAGTTGTCCGCCGGTGAAATCCAGTCCGCGACCTTCAACAAGAAAGTGCGCTCGATCCACCTGACGCTCAAGGACGGCCGTCAGATGCTCTACCGCTACGGCGCCCACGAACAACCCAAATACGCGGCGGAGCTTCGCGCCAAGGGCGTTCCGGTTTCGATACTGACCCCGGCGCAGGCGGCGAAAGAACCGAAGAAACCCGTCAAACACAAATTGCGCTACATCGCGGGCGGCATCCTCGTCGTCGTCGTGATCGTGGTCGGCTCGGTGCTGTTCATCGATCGCCGGCGCAAACGCCTCGCCGAAGCGTAGGGCTGGCTCAGCATGCTCGCCGGGCGTGCTTGCGCGCGCTGCTGACCGCTGCCCGCTCGGGCCCGCGCGCCGGCGGTCCATCGCCCTCGCGCCTCATTGGGTCGCCTCGGAACGACAATAACGAGACTCAGTCTTATGATGGGGTCGTGAGCGGCAACTCCGAGCCAACCACCGCAGCGGCTGCGTCCCCGGCGATCGAGCTGGATCGGGCCGGCGTGCGCGCCGGAAGGCGCCCGATCTGGAGCGAGGTGTCGATCACGGTGCAGCGAGGTGAGTTCGTTGCTTTGCTGGGTGCAAACGGCTCGGGCAAGTCCACCCTGCTGAGGGTGGTGCTCGGCGCGCAGCCGCTCTTCTCCGGCACGGTCTCGGTGTTGGGCCGCCGTGCCGGCGCGGCGAGCCGCGCAATCGGATACCTGCCGCAGCGTCGCTCCTTCGACGCCGGCACGCGCTTGCGCGGCAGCGACATCGTCCGGCTGGGGCTCGACGGCGACCGCTGGGGCCTGCCGCTCCCGTTCACGTGGGGACGGCCGGGCGCTCGCCGACGGGGCGCCCAGGCTCGCGTGGACGCGTTGATCGAGATGGTGGGCGCGGCTGCCTACGCGCGACGCCCCATCGGGGAGCTCTCGGGCGGAGAGCAGCAGCGACTGCTGATCGCTCAGGCGCTCGCCCGAGAACCCGAGCTGCTGCTGCTGGACGAGCCGCTCGACAGCCTCGATCTGCCGACGCAGGGCTCGGTGGCCGCCCTCGTTGACAGGGTCTGCCGCGAGGCCGGCGTCGCGGTGGTCCTCGTCGCCCACGACGTCAATCCGCTGCTCCCCTACATCGACCGGGTCGTCTACCTCGCCGGCGGAAACGCCGTCGAGGGTCCGGTCGAGGAGGTGATCACGAGCGAGACGCTGAGCGCCCTGCATGGAGTGCCGGTAGAGGTCTTGAAGGCCTCCGACGGCCGGCTCGTCGTCGTCGGCCAGCCCGACGCTCCGGCGCACCACGCCGACCGGCATTCCGAGTCTGGGGCGCACGGCTCGCTGCACGCTCATGCCACCTGAGACGGCCAACCCGAGCCTCGGTTGGAACGTCGCACGCGACGTCGGCGAGCTCCTCGAATACCACTTCATGGTCAACGCGCTGCTCGCGGGCACGATCGTGGCCGTGATGGCGGGACTCGTGGGTTGGCTCATGGTGCTGCGCCACGAGGCCTTCGCCGGTCACACGCTCTCGACGATGGCCTTTCCGGGCGCGAGCGGAGCGTCGCTGGCCGGGATTCCCGCGGCCTGGGGCTATTTCCTTTTCTGCGGCGCGGGCGCGCTCGCGATCGGGCGCGTCACGGGGGGCAGGCGTCCCGCGCTGCGCGAACAGAGCGCCGCCATCGGCGCGGTGCAGGCCGGCGCGCTCGCGCTGGGCTTCCTCTTCGTCAGCCTCTATGGGGGCATCCTCGGGAGTCTCGAGAGTCTCCTGTTCGGCGACATACTCGCGATCTCCGACGGACAGCTCCTCGCCCTGGGCGCCATCGCCGTGGCGGTGCTCGCGGCGCTTGGCCTGATCGCGCGCCCGCTGCTGTTCGCGTCGGTGGACCCCGAGGTTGCACGGGCCCGTGGCGTCCCGGTGCGGGGGCTCTCGGCCGGATTCCTGGTGCTGCTCGGCGTCGCGGTCGCGGCCACGAGCCAGATCACCGGCCCGCTGCTCGTGTTCGCTCTGCTCGTGGCCCCACCGGCGACGGCCCAGCTGCTGACCGCGCGTCCCGCGCTGAGTCTCCTGCTGACGGTGCTGATCGGCGAGGCCATCGTTTGGCTCGGCATGGGAATCTCCTACTTCTCCGTCTATCCCGCCGGCTTCTTCATCGCGGCGATCGCATTCGCCGTCTACCTGCTCGCGCGAGCCCTGCTCGGGCTCCGGGCGACGGCGAGCAGGCTCTCCTCGCAGTCGACCCCGCCGGCGCTCGCCGAGCCGCTCGCCTGATGCTCGCTCACGAATTCATGCGCAACGCGCTGCTCGCAGGCATCTTCGTCGCTTTGGCCTGTGGCGTGTGCGGTTGGTTCGTCGTGCTTCGCGGGCAGGTCTTCGCGGGTGACGCGCTCAGCCACGTCGCATTTCCAGGCGCGCTCGCAGCGGCCGCCGCGGGCATCGATGAGCGCGTGGGCCTGTTCATCGCCACCGTCGCGGTGGGCGCCGGCATCGCGCTGCTCGGGCGCAGCGCAGTCGCCGCCCGCGGCGGCACGGTGGCCGGCCAGACACCCGCCGACGACACGGCCATCGGCATCGTCTTCACGTTCGTCCTCGGCCTCGGCCTCTTCTTTCTGACCCTCTTCGGCCTCAGCTCCGCGGGCGGGACGGGAATCCAGGCCGCACACACGCTGTTCGGCTCGATCTTCGGGCTCGGCGGCGGGGAAGCGCGCCTGGCAGCGGCGATCGGGCTGGCGATCGTCGCGCTCGTGCTCGGGATCGCGCGGCCGCTGCTGTTCGCGACGCTCGTCCCCGACGTCGCCGCCGCCCGGGGCGTACCCACGCGACTGCTCGGCGTCGGCTTCCTCGCACTCCTCGGGCTCGTGGCCGCCGAGGCCACGCAGGCGGTTGGCGCATTGCTGCTCCTCGGTCTGCTCGCGGCCCCGGCTGCGGCCGCGCACCGCCTGACCGCGAGCCCGTTCGCCGGGATCGCGCTGGCGGGGGCGCTTGCGGTGCTGGCGATGGTCGCGGGCCTGATCCTCGCCTATGAGGTCCCGTCGCTTCCACCCAGCACCGCGGTGGTCGGGGTCGCGCTCGCGATCTACGCGGCGTCGGCCGTGCGCTCCTGAGTCCGGCCGCGTGGAGCGGTCCCTCAGCGCGCTCCCCGCGCGGCCTCGCGCGCCGCGCCGGGGCCTACGGTGTCATCCGGGCGCAGGCGCGTCCGCGTCTCTAGCGGATGAGCTCTGCGGGGTGGCTGCGCCGTGCGCGGGCGTCCCCACAGGTAAGCCGCGACGCAGCCGAGCGCGAGGACGCCGACGACGAGCAGCACGGGACCCGAGTCCTCGACGATCGCGCCGACGACGGCCGCGGTCAGGCCGCCGCCCATGGCCGCGAGCCATGCCGGGTCGCAGGCCACGGGGGCGAGCAGCCGCTCGCGCCGGCGCAACCCGATCGCGGCGTACAGAAGCGCCACGGCGGTGGCCACCGGCATCGCGTGGTTCTTGAGCTCGTTCCATGCGGCGGTGTAGCGGCGCACGATGAGGTCACGGATGTCTCCGGCGGAGCGGGCGTGCAGGACGCTGCCTGTGAAGTGCCCGGTCCCGTGCGCCGTCGCGAGGTCGAGCAGCGCGAGCACCACCAGCGCGGCCAGTGGGCTGATCAGCACGACCAGGGCCCGGCGGCGCGTCAGGCCGCGTCCGCCCGCGGGCAGGTCCGCGACCAGTACGCCCGCCACCGCGAAGCCCGCGGCGACGAGGATCACCCCCCCGACGCCGGCGCCGATCCGCGCGGACCCCTCGACGACGGCGAGGACGGCCCCCGCGAGCGCCACGGCCGCAACGGCGCGCCGGCCTCGAACTGCCGGGTACAGCGCCGCCGCGACGGCGGCCAGGACGAGGACGGCGAGACCGGACTTGAGCTCGTTGCCGATGCCGTAGAAACGGGCGCCGAGCGCCGGGTTCGGTCCCAGCAGCGAGCGCATCAAAAGCTGCGTCCCGCCGAGCGCATCGGCCGTCAGCGCGATCACGGAGACGATCGCGGGGGCCAACACTGCGCGCGGCCATCGCAGCAGCAGGTCAGTGAGCGCTCCCGCGAGCAGGCAGCCGGCGACGATCATCGCGTACTCGGCCGCGGCACCGGGCTCGATCGCCGCGGGAACGAGGACGACGGCGGGCGCCCACAGGATGCCGAGCGCTCCCACGCGCATCGCCCGCGCTCGCGCCGCCGGCGACCTCGCCGCGAGCACGAGCATCAGCGCCCACGCGAGCAGCAGCCAGCCGAGCGCCTTCAGGCGCCGTCCCCCGATGACCCGCAGGCGGCCGATCAGCGAGCGCAGGCTCGCGGAGTCCAGCTGAGGGCCGGTTTCGAGTGTCGCCCCGCGCACGCCCGCGGGAATCGGCTGCACGCCGAGCCATCTGAGGATCGTCGGCGCGATGTCGATCGCGGCGACGAGGCCGTTCTCTTTCGTCGTCCGCGACTTCAGCTCGCGCCCTCCCCCGCCGGGGAGACCCGCCGCGGCCGCCCACAAGAGCTCTCCGCCGCGCCTGTCGGGCACGCGCTGAATGACGATCAGCAGCTCGCCCGGCGCTCTGCGCGACGCCAGCGCCCGCAGGTCCGCCGCCCCCCGCGCGCCGCCCGGAAGATCGGCGACGACGAACGCGAGGCTTCGGCGAAGCGAGGCGATCCTGGCCGGCAGTGAGCCGGGCGGCCCGAGCGAGACGGCGGCGAGGCGGCCTTCACGGTTGGCGGCGAGCGCTCCGTCGGCCGTCTGGGCTCCAGCGATGCCGGCATAGCCGGCGCCGCCGACGACCCACGTCGCCAGCAGTCCCGGTCGGAGCAGCTGCGGGGCTGCGTCGGCTCGCCGGCGCGCGGAGGCCCAGCCCTCGACCGCGGCTCCGCCTCCTTCGCGTCGCAGCGCGAGCGGGGGTGGGCGCGGCGTGGAGTACGCCGAGGAGGCGATGCGCGCCCCCTGTGTGATGTCGAGCGCGAACTGCGCCGTCGAGTAGTTCTCCTGCGTGGCCGACATGATCCCGACGGACAGCCCGCCGATCTGGGCGAGCTGCTGCTCGAAGGCGGCTTCACCGGACCCCGCGGTGCCGGCCGGCAGGAAGACGACCAGCACCCCACGTCCGGGACCGTTCGCGGCCGCCGAGGCGCCCGCGGGCCAGCCGACGGCGAGCACCCCGAGCAGGAGGGCGATCGCGGCGCCCAGACGGACTCGGATCAGGCCTCCGCTCCCTCGGTCTCGCGGTGGCTGGTCGACGAAGGCGCTGGCTCGAGCATGGACTCTCCGCGTCGCGGTGCAGGGGTGCACGTTCGCGGCGTCGATGAGTCTAGTCGCAGCTCCGGTGAGCACGACGAGCCCGAAGGCGAGCGATCGGGTCGCGGGCGCTTCTCTACCATGCCCGGGGCGTGAGCATCGAGCCAGAGCCAGCGGAGCGGCGGTCGCCGGGCGGCGAGCGAGGGAGCTCCCGCGTCCCCGGGCGGCCGCTGTCGGACCGGGTCGCGTTCCTCAAACGGCGTTGGCTCGGCCGGCGAGGTCCGGGGCCGGCGAGTGACGCCGAGCCGGCGATCAGCGCCGAGATGGATGTCGAGTCGCACACGCTGCTGGTCGCCTTCGGCGGCATGTTCGGGCGGATCGGGATGCCTCCGTTCGAGTTCTTCTCGCTCGCTGGAAGCATCCCGGTCAAACGGCTGTTCGTGCGCGACCTGAATCAGGCGTGGTACCACCGCGGGATGCCGGGCGCCGGCACCACCCTCGCGAGCGTCGCGGAATCGCTCAGCGAGCTGATCGACGCTCATCGAGTCGACCGGCTGGTCGTCACCGGCAACTCGGCGGGCGGCTATGGGGCGCTCGTCTTCGGCACGCTCCTGCGCGCCGACGTCGTGCTCACCTTCGCGCCGCAGACGGTGCTCGACCTCGACGAGCTCGCGGCGATCGGCGATCACCGCTGGGACGATCGCCTGCGTCCGCTCGTGCAGGAGGGTGCGCTGGACGCGCGCTGGATCGACCTGGGTCCCGCGCTGGCCGCCGCTCCGCATCGCGCGTCACGCTACGAGGTCTACTTCGACGAGTCCCTGGCCGTCGATCGACAGCACGTCGAGAGGCTGCTCGGAGTACCGAACCTGCGGCTCTACCGCTTCGGGCGCGGCCGTCATCACCTCGTCGGGGCGCTGCGCGACTGCGGCGCGCTGGCGCGGATCCTGCAGCGCGCGTTGCAGGCTCCGGTGAGCCGGACCGACGCGCTCAGTTGACGCTCGGGTCGAGGGGCATCCTCGCGACGAGCGCGTAGCTTCCGCCCTTGCGCGTGAGCACGCTGCTCCAGAGCTCGTCGGGCATCTCGGTGAACACGTCCTCCGCCAGCGCGCTGTGGGCGATCCAGTCTCCCTGCTCGATCTCGGCGTCGAGCTGGCCCTCGCCCCATCCGGCGTAGCCGGCGAACACGCGGCCGCGGCCGGTCGCCTCGATCAGCTCCTCGATCCCAGCGTCGGGCGCCGGAAACCCGATCCGGCCGAGCACGAGCAGCCCGGCGGGCGACGGGTCGATGAACTCGGCGAGGAAGACCACCGACGTCGGCTGGACGGGACCGCCGACATACACGTGCTCGGCTTCGGTCACGGCCTCCTCGAGTTGCGGCACGGCCTCTCCCACTGTCACCGCCGAGGGACGGTTCAGCACGAGCCCCATCGCCCCCTCGTCGCTGTGCAGGCTGATCAGGACGACCGTGCGCATGAAGTTGGGGTCCTGCATCGCAGGCGAGGCGAGGAGCAGCTGACCGGCGAGCGACTCGGCCATGATCAGACTGAGGCTACCGTTCAGCGACCGACGAGGATCAGCGCGATCAGAAGCAGGCCTCCGACCGCGGCCAGGCCCGCGACGAGAGTGAGCATCCGCTCGTCCGCCCGCTGGAAGCGCCCCTGCGTGATCGCGTCGTCGACCTCGCGGCCCCGCCTGCGCCCGTAGACGATCACGAGGATGCCGATCACGGCGAACAGAACCCCCGCGACGCTGTAGAGGGCTTCGGGGCCCCCCGCCACCGCCGGCACGAGGCGACCGGCTCCGATGCTGACCGCGAAGGCCGTGAGGCCCGTCCGCCACCAGGCCAGATACGTGCGCTCGTTCGCCAGCCTCGTGCGCCTGGTGGCGTCGCCGTGCTCGTCGAAGCGTCCACCCTCCGGAGGCTCGTCTTCGCGGCCGTGCTCGGTCATGGTATGAACAGCTCCAGCCTGCCGCTGAGCCGGTGGTCGTTGGCGTTGCCCTCTGGCTCGATCAGGTGGCCGTCGACGACGATCGGGCTGTTCCAGTGGCCGGCTTCGCCTGGCAGCTTGGCGATCGGCTGCGGCGAGCCCGGGCGATAGACGTAGATGCCGCCGCCGGAGGGTTCGTAGACGTACAGCAGCCCGCCGACCAGCAGGGGGCTGGTCCCGGGCTTCGAGTTCTCCCATGCCCTCAGGAGCCGCCCGCCGCGCAGCACGTATGCGGCGGTGCCGTTTTCGTCGGCGAGGAACATCGTGGTCACGCCGGCTCGACGCCAGACCGCCGGCGCGCTCAAGAGCTGTCCGCCACCCGGGATGCCCAGACGCTGTGCTTCGCCGCCGAGCCGGTGCCGTCGGCCGACGCCGCCCGCCGCCGAGCGGCCGTCGAGTCGCGAGCGCACGAGTACCCGGAGGATCCCGTCCTTGCCGGCGATCGAGACGCGGTCGCTCCCGAGCAGAGCCGGCGCGCTCGACCCGAGGTCGGTGTCGGTGGCGTTCAGCTCGGCCTGGTTGCTGGGGGTGAAGGACTGAACCAGCCGCAGGCCGGGGAACGTGAGCTCGAGGACGCTGTCGCCGAAGTCGGTTCTCCCGTTCCACGGGCCGTTTCCGGTCGAGATCATGATCCGCGTCCCGCCCGGCTCAACGACCGCGCCGCTTCGCGACCAGATCGCGGAATCGCTCGAGTTGCAGCTGCTCGGCTGCAGCAGCTCGGACCGGTCCGCGCAGAGCGTGTTGAACACCGCCCGCCGGCGTCCACTCGCGCGGTCGATGAGGACGACGTGCCCCTGGTAGGGCGGGGCGTCGCCGTAGTAGCCGCCGGTCGTCACGACCACGTCGGGCCCGTCGATGTTCAGCGCCGCCGCGAGCTTCTCGTGGCCGGCGTCGCGCGTGACCCTCGCCGGCCAGGAACCCGACAGGACCTCGCCGCCGTTCGCGAGCGAGAGCTTGTGGATCAGGCCGTTCGGAGATGCCGCGTAGACGAACAGCCGGCCGGGATCGGCGATCGGGCTCGTCGTCGTTAGCTGCGAGCTCCCCGCCCATGCGCCGTAGCCCGGGGGCGTGAAGCTCCATAGCACCCGGCCGTTGTCGGCGTCGATCGCGACGGTCCTGCCGTACGTGGTCGTTACCACCGTCACGTTGTGGGCGCCACCCGCGACGAGCGCGCCATGCAGGTAGATGGGCGAGGAATCGACGGTCCCGCCGACGTTGACGGTGATCCTCCGCAGGCGCCCGATGTTCGCCGCCGTTATCCCGGTCGAGCGTTCGCTCGTGTCGCCGCGCCCCGGATCCAGGCCGAACTCCGGCCAGTCCAGCAGCCTCGCGGTGGCCGTCGCCGCCGGTGCCGGGATCGCGGCGGCGCCGGCCGTGGGTGTCGAGACCTGGGCCGGTGCGCTACTGCCGCACGCGCCCACCAGCAGGCACGCGCAGGACGCGAGCGCCGTGCGCGTGAGGTGGCGAGCGCCCATTCCGGATTTCTAGCGCACGAGCAGCCGGCTCGGCATCACGCGGTGATCCGGACCGCTATGGTCCGCGCCGGGCAATCCACTCCGAGGGAGGCGCGAGACAATGGCCAGGACCCCGCGCGTAGGCGAGCAGGCACCGGACTTCGAGCTACCGGGCACCGACGGCCCGTTCAAGCTCTCAGACCACCGTGGCGAGCGCGTGGTCCTGCTGTTTTATCCGGGGGACAACACGACTGTCTGTACGAAACAGTTCTGCTCGTACCGGGATCGACCTGACGAGTTCGGAGCGCTCAACGCGACAGTCGTTGGCATCTCCGCTCAGGACGTGGAGTCGCACGAAGGCTTCAGCCAGAAGTACGGTCTGACTGTTCCTCTCCTGGCCGACACAGACAAGGCGGTTGCCAAGGCATATAGCGCCTTCTCATCTCGTCTCGGGACCAAGCGAGCGGTCATCGTGATCGATGAGCAGGGGATCGTGCGCCATCGACACGACCACCTGCTCGGTCTCGACTACCAGTCGGTCGACGATCTGAGGGACGCGCTCGAAGCGCTCCCGGCGCCGACCGTCTGAGCGCCGGCCGCCGCCTGGCGCAGGTCGTCGGGTGCGCTGTCGCGCGCGGGGCGTTCGCTGGCCGCGCGCGCGGCGTACAGCTCGGCCAGCTCCTGCTGCACGCTGCGCGGCCGCTCGCCCGGCCCCGGCTCGCGTCTGGTCCAGATGCCGCCATCGTCGAGTTCCCATGAGTTCTGGTTGTCGGCGAAGCAGCGTTCCAGCACGTCGAGCAGCTCGGCCTTCAGTTCGTCTGCCTCGATCGGGACGGCGAGCTCGACGCGGTGGTCGAGGTTGCGCGGCATCAGGTCCGCCGAGGCGATGTAGACGCGGTGCTCCCCGTCGTGCTCGAAGGTGTAGACCCGGGAGTGCTCGAGCAGGCGCCCGACGATCGAGACCACGCGAATGTTCTCGGAGATCCCCTCGACCCCGGGCCTCAGGCAGCAGATCCCGCGGACGTTGAGGTCGACTTTCACGCCAGCCTGCGAGGCCCGGTAGAGCGCCCTGATGCAGCGCCCGTCGACCAGCGCGTTCATCTTCATCGCGATTCGCGCCGGCGAGCCCTGCGAGTGTGCTTCGATCGCGCGATCGATCTCGGCGATGAGCCCGTCGCGGAGGTTGTTCGGGGCCATCAGCACCTTGCGGTAGTGCAGCGGACGGCCGTAGCCCGTGAGGTAGTTGAAGATATCGGCGACGTCCGCGCCGATCTCCGGGTCGGTGGTGAACAGGCCGAAGTCGGTATACAGGCGCGCCGTTGCCGAGTGGTAGTTGCCCGTGCCGATGTGAACGTAGTTGCGCACGCCGTCGCCCTCACGACGCACGACCAGGACGCACTTGGCATGTGTCTTCATCGCCGGCTGCCCGTAGACGACATGCACGCCGGCCTCCTCCATCGCCTTGGCCCAGTGGATGTTCATGCGCTCGTCGAAGCGCGCCTGGAGCTCGACGAGCGCGACCGCCTGCTTGCCGCGTTCGGTCGCGTCGATCAGGGCGGGGACGAGCGGCGAGTCGTCGCTGGTCCGGTAGACGGTCTGCTTGATCGCCAGCACGTTGGGGTCGGCCACCGCCTGCTCGACGAAGCGCTCCACGGACGTGGCGAAGGACACGTAGGGATGGTGGACGAGCAGATCGCCTTCGCGCATCGCGCCGAGCACGTCCGGGCGCTCGCCCTCGTGGCGCAGCAGCCGCGGATGCGTGATCCCGATGATCGGCTCGTCACGCAGCTCGGCGTGGCCGGGAAGTTTGACGATCTGCCACAGCGAGCCCATGTCGAGCAGCCCGTCGACCGGGTAGACCTCGTCGTCCTCGACGCCGAGCAGTCCGGCCAGAGCATCGCGCAGCTGCTCGGAGCGGTGCGCGCCGACCTCCAGGCGCACGACCTCGCCGAAGCGCCGCCTGCGAAGCTCGTCCTCGACGGCCTGAAGCAGGTCGGCGGCGTCGTCGGAGACCTCGAGGTCGGCGTCACGCGTGACGCGGAAGACGTCGTAGTCGGTGATCACCATCCCCGGGAACAGCGCGTCCAGGTGGTGCGCGATCACGTCCTCGAGGGGCACGAGCATGGTCGGCTCTGAAGGCGCGGTTTTCAGGGTCACGAACCGCGGCAGGATCTCCGTCGGGACCTTCACGCGCGCGAAGACGGTCTGGTCGGTCACCGGGTCGCGTACGAGCACGGCGAGGCTGAGGGAGAGGTTCGAGATGTAGGGGAACGGACGGCCGGGCGCGACCGCGAGCGGAGTCAGGGCCGGGAAGATCGTCTGCTGGAAGTGCCGCGCGAGCTCGGCACGCCGGTCGGCGTCCAGGTCGTCGACGCCCACGATCCGGATGCCATGCTCGGCCAGCGCCGGGCGCAGCCTCCCTTCGAACGCGCCCGTCAGCCGCCCGCTCTGCTCGAGCACGCGCTCGCGGATCAGAGCGATCGTCTCCGAGGGCGTGCGACCGTCCTGGCTGCGCGTCTCGACCCCGGCGTCGATCTGGTCGCGCAGCCCGGCGACGCGGACCATGTAGTACTCGTCCAGGTTGGTCGTGTAGATCGCGCCGAACTTGACCCGCTCGAGCAGTGGCAGGCGCTCATCCTCGGCGAGCTGCAGCACGCGGTCGTTGAAGTCGAGCCACGAGAGCTCCCGGTTGAGGTACAGCGAGGGATCCTGCAGCTCGACGTCGGTCGCTGGGCCCGCGCTCGGGGCCCCGTCGTGAAGGTGCTCGACATCCTGGGCCATATGACCCCCACGCTACACCCTGACCGCGGAAGCGCCAACAGGCTGCGCCGCGCTGGTGCCGTGCGCGCACGCTAGGGTGCTTGGAGATCGGTCATGGCTCGACAGCTCTGGCTCCTACGCCACGCCGAGGCTGAGCCTCACGGCACCCGCCGCGACTCCGACCGTCGGCTGACCCAGCGCGGAAAGCGCCAGGCGCGCGCGGCCGGCATCGCGCTCGCCCGGATGGGCGTCAAGTTCGAAGCCGTTCTCTACAGCCCGAAGGTGCGGGCCAGTCAGACGGCGGAGCTCGCCGCGGAGGCGTGGAGCGCGCGGCAGCGAAAGCGCCTGCGGGAGCACCCTCCGCTGGCGGGCGGGTTCGACGCGCGCCAGGCGATCGAGGCGCTGTCAGAGGTCGGCGCCGAAGGCTCCGTGCTGCTCGTCGGTCACGAGCCGGACCTGTCGACGGTCGTGGCTGAACTGACGGGCGGGCGAGTGGACCTGAAGAAGGGGGGCGTGGCCGCCGTGCGGCTAGACGGCGGGAGCGGTGAGCTCATCGTCCTCATGCGAGCCCGTGAGCTTGCCCTGATCGCGGGTGTCCCACCCGGCCGGGAGTGAGGACGGGACGTCGTTGGGATCGACGAGCTCGAGCGATTCGGCCGCGAAGCGGTAGCCGATGCCGAAATGGGTGTGGATGTAGCGCCACTGCGGCGAGGCCTTCTCGAGCTTCTGGCGCAGCTTTCGCACGAAGACGTCCACAGAGCGGTCGCCGCGGACCATTGTGTAGCCCCACAGCCGCGAGTAGATCTCCTCGCGCTCGAGCACCCGGCCCTCGGCGGCGGCGAGCAGCTCGATCAGCTCGAACTCGCGGCGCGTGAGGTCGATGCTCTGCTCGCCCACGAAGGCCTGGAAGCGGTCGGAGCGGATCTCGACCTCGCCGGCGACGATCGGCTTGACCTCGGCCCTGCTGGCGCTGCGCCGGCGCCGGCGCACGACGCTCTGCACTCGTGCGATCACTTCCTCCGGGTGGCAGGGCTTGGTGATCCAGTCGTCGGCCCCGAGGCGAAGCCCCCGGACGCGCTGGGCGACTGTCGACGGCCCCGTGCACACCACGATGCCGAGCTCCGGCAGGGCGTCGCAGAGGCGCTCGAGCCACGACCATGCCTGCGGGCCGAGGACGGCGAGGTCGACGATCAGGGCGCTCAGGCGCATCGAGACGACGGCGTCGCTGGGCACCGGGCTCGCGAGCACGCGATGCTCCCAGCCGAGACGGTCCAGGCGCTTGCTCAGGACCTGGATGAAGCCGCTGTCGCGGTCCAGCACGGCTATTCGCAGTGAGCTGGAGGCCGACGGGGAGCGGTCGGAGCTCGAAGATGACACCCCCCGGTCGTCAGCGCGCACGCTTGCCGTCATCGCGCCGGAGTGTAGGTGATCGAAGTGACGCGTGTCGGCTCTGCAAGCCGGCATCACAGGATATTCACAGTGTGAACGGGCCCGGTTGGCGCTATTTGCGAGCGCGTCAGGGTTCCCAGAACGGTTCCGGCGCCGGCCCGCCTCCCGCGCGTCTGGCAGCGGCCGGGTGCGAGGAGTCCGAGAACTCGCGGAACAGGCCCGTGACGACGAACGCGACCTGCTCGCCGATGTCTACGGCATTGTCGCCGATCCGCTCGAGCGCCCTGGCGACGAGCGTCATATGCATCGCCCACTCGCGCGTGTCGGGGTCATCGCCGATTTCGATCGCGGTGCGGAAGATCTCGCGGTTCAGCCGGTTGATCTCCCGGTCCTGACGGACGAGGTCCTCAGCGAGTTCGGGGTCGCGCCCGGCGAAGGCCGCCTTCGCCTGGACGACCTCCGAGCGGGCGAAGGCGCCCATCTTGGCGAGCGCATCGAGCATCTCCTTGTGCACCGGCGGCTCGTTGCCAGAGAGAGGGATCAGCTTGGCGATGTTCACGCACTGGTCGCCCATGCGCTCGATGTGCTTGATCATGTGCAGCAGCGCGGCCACCAGCCGCAGATCGCCGGCGACCGGCGCCTGAAGGGCCAGCAGCGAGAGGATCCCCTGGTGAACCTCCAGGTAGCGTCCGTCAACGCGATCGTCGTCTGCGATCACCATCTGCGCGAGCTCGACGTCCTGGTGGCTGAGGGCCTCGAGAACGCGATCGAGCTGCTCGACGATCAGGTCCAGCCCGCCCAGCGCGTGCGTCTCGAGCTCCTGCAGCTGCTGCTGGAAGTGTGCGCGTCCCTGGGCGTTGCCGCTGGGGGCGCCGTCCGCGACCGGGACGTTGGCGTCCGCGCCGGCTTGGACGGGACCGTCGTCGCTAGCCGAACTTGCCGGTGACATATTCCTCGGTCCGTGGATCGGACGGTTTCGTGAAGATGTCCTGCGTCGGACCGACCTCGACGAGGCGACCATCGAGCATGAACGCGGTGCGGTCGGCGACGCGGGCCGCCTGCTGCATGTTGTGTGTGACGATCACGATCGTGACGCGCTGCTTGAGCTGATCGATCAGCTCCTCGATCCGCAGCGTCGCGATCGGGTCGAGCGCCGAGCACGGCTCGTCCATCAGGATCACGTCAGGGTCGACCGCCAGCGAACGGGCGATGCACATGCGCTGCTGCTGGCCCCCTGACAGCCCCGCGCCGGGCGCGTCGAGGCGATCGGCCACCTCCTCCCAGAGCCCGGCGCTGCGCAGCGCCGACTCCACGGTCTCCTGCAGGTCGCCATGCCTGCGGGAGCTCAGGCGCGGGCCGGCCGCGACGTTGTCGAAGATCGACATCGTCGGGAACGGGTTCGGCTTCTGGAAGACCATGCCGATCGCGCGCCGCACCGCCACGACGTCGACGGAAGGGTCGTAGACGTCGAGATCCTCGAGCGTCACCCGCCCCTCGGCACGAGCCCCCGGAATCTCCTCGTGCATGCGGTTGATGCAGCGGATCATCGTCGACTTTCCGCAGCCCGACGGGCCGATGATGGCGGTGACCTCGTTGGCGCGGAATTCGACGTCGAGTCCCTTGACCGCTTCGTTCTCGCCGTAGAAGGCGCGCAGCTGCTCGAGTGAGACGCTCGGCCCCGGTGCCCTCTCCTCCGTCTCCCCGAGCGCCCCGTTGGGGGAGCTTGCCTGCGACTCCGATGGCGCCGGCGAGGCCGGCGTCGCACCTGTGAGAGGACCGTCCGCGGGCGGGTCACCGAGCTCCGAGCCGGCCTCCGGCTCGCGCTCAGTCACGTCGGACCCCGACCGTCGTGCGGTCATCCGATGCGGCTCCTTCGCGCGATGAGGCGTGCGAGGACATTGAGCAGGAGAATCATAGAGACGAGGGTCAGAGCCGCCCCCCAGGCGCGGTGTTCGATCGACGTCGTCGGCGAGGTGACGTCGTAGTAGATCTGCAGCGGCAGCGCGTTCATGAACTGCCCGAGGTTGAAGTTGCTCTTCAGCGTATACCCGGCGGTGAAGAGCAGGGGGGCGGTCTCGCCGGCGGCGCGGGCGACGGCGAGCAGAACCCCCGTGATCAAGCCCGGAAGCGCGGTCGGCAGGATGATCCGGAAGATCACGCGCCAGCGCGGGGCGCCAAGCGCGAGCGCCGACTCGCGCAGCGCCGGGGGTACGAGTCGCAGGATCACTTCGGCCGAGCGGATCACGACCGGGAGCATCAGCAGGGCGAGCGCGCAGGAGCCCTTGTAGGCGGCGTAGGTGCTTCCTGTGCCGACCACGAGCACGATGAAGATGAACAGCCCGAAGATGATCGACGGGACGCCGGTCAGCACGTCCACCCCGAAGCGGACGGTCTGGGCGAACCGGCTCTCCTTGCCGTACTCCACGAGCCAGACCGCCACGGCGATGCCCACCGGGATCGCCATCGCCGAGGCGAGGCCGACGATCTCGATCGTGCCGAGGATGGCGCTCTTGATCCCACCGATGCTCGAGTTCTTGAAGAACGTGTTGCCGGTGGGGTCGGTCGTGAAGAAGCTCGTGCTCCACGAGCCGAGACCCTTGCGCAGCAGGTAGTAGACGATCAGGACGAGCGGCACGAGCGCGATCAGCGTGGCGCCGAGGATCGCCGATCGCGCGATCCGGTCCCTGCGCCTGCGTCCCGGGCTGACGCTGAATCGGTCGAGCGTCCCCATCGATCCGCCCTGCGCGCTCACGCGCCGGCCACCGTCTCCGCGAGCCGCGCACCCGCCTCGCCGGAGCCGGCCCGGTTGCGGCCGGACGCGGCTCGCAGCACGAGCGCGCGCGCCACGCCGTTGACCAGCAGCGTGAGCACGAACAGGACCAGCCCCGCGGCGAACAGCGCATTGCGGTGCAGCCCGGTCGCCTCGCCGAACTCGTTCGCGATCACCGCCGCGAGGCTGTAGCCCTGTTCGAACAGGTGGTGGCTGAGCCTGGGCGCGTTGCCGATCAGGATCGTCACCGCGATCGTCTCTCCGAGCGCGCGTCCGAGCCCGAGCATCGCGCCACCGACGATGCCTGCCCGGGAGAAGGGCAGGACGGCCGTGCGGATCATCTCCCAGCGGGTGGCGCCGAGCGCCAACGCCGCCTCCTTCTGGTCGGTCGGCACCGTCGCGATCACCTCGCGGCTGATCGCGCTGACGATCGGCAGGATCATGATCGCGAGCACAAGTCCCGTGATGAAGTAGTTGGGGATCGTGACCGTGCCGCCGCCGATGAAGGGGATGAACGACAGCTTTCCGGCGATCCACTGCTCGGCCGGCTGCAGCTTCGGCGCGAGGAAGAAGATGCCCCACAGGCCGTAGACGACCGAGGGCACCGCGGCGAGGAGCTCCACCAGGAGCGTCAGCGCGCCGCGCAGCCGCACGGGGCAGAGCTCGGTCGCATAGATCGCCGCCGCGACCGCGACCGGAACACCGATCAGCAGCGCCAGAGCCGAGGTGATCAGCGTTCCGACGAGCAGGGGAAGCGCGCCGAAGTGTTCGGCGTTCACGTTCCATTCGCTGCCGAACGTGAAGCCGAAGACGCCCATCCGTTCGAACGCCGGGGCGGCTTCGCCCACGAGCCGGACGAAGAAGTAGACGATCAGCGCGAGGATCGCCGCTGCGAGGGCCGTCAGCCCGTAGCGCAGCGCTCGGTCCGGCAGGCGCGCAAGCGGCGAGCGCTCGAGGACCGAGCGCCCGCCGCCGCGAAGCGATGCTCCCTCCACGGCCCCTTATCTATCCGATCGGGGGCGGGTATGGTCTGCGATCAGCCGCCGATCGGGGTCCCGTTGCACTGGATACCGGCGGCGGCCGCCTTGGACTTTTCGAGGATCGTCGCCGGAAGCTGCGAGTAGTCGGCCTGGCTCAGGATCGACTGCCCTTCGCCCAGTCCGTAGGCGAGGAACTTGCCGAGGCCCTTGGCCGCCGATTCGCCGCCCGGCACGCCGGCCTTGCAGACGTCCTTGTTGACGACGATGAACGTCTGCGAGGTGATCGGGTAGGCCTTCGGCGAGCTCGGGTTTTTGATCTTGATGCCGAGGTTCGCCGGGACGGTCACGCCTTCACCGGCGGCCGTGGTCGATTCGAGCGTCGGCAGCACGAAGTTGCCGGCCTTGTTCTGGACCGAGGCGTAGGTGAAGTGGTGCTGCAGGGCGTACGCCTGCTCGACGTAGCCGACGGCCCCGACGGTCTGCTGGATCGCCCCGGCGACGCCCGCGTTGCCCTTGGCGCCCGTACCCGTCGGCCACGGCACGGTCTTGCCTTCCCCGACCTTGCTCTTGAATTCGGGGTGGACCGTCGCGAGGAAGCCCGTGAAGCCGGCCGTGGTCCCGGAGGAGTCCGAGCGGTGGACGACCGTGATCGCCGTGCTCGGCAGCGTGAGGCTGGGGTTCAGTGACTTGATCTCGGCGGCGTTCCAGGTCTTGACCTTCCCGAGAAAGATGTCGCCGAGCGTCTTGCCGTCGAGCTTCATCCCGCTGGGTACCCCCGGCAGGTTGTAGGAGACGGTGATCGCGCCCAGGAACATCGGGATCTGAACGGGCGGGCTCCCGTTCTTGGCGATCGAGGCTTCGTCGGCCGGTTTCAGCGGCGGGTCGCTGGCCCCGAAGTCGACCGTCTTGCTGGCAATCGCCGTGATTCCCGCGCCAGAGCCGACCGCCTGGTAGTTGACGGTTACACCCTGCAGCGAAGAGGCCCACTGCTGGTACACGGGCGCGGCGAACGTCGAGCCGGCCCCGGAGACCGTAGAGGAGCTCCCGCTCGAGGCGGTCGTGCCGGAGCTGCTCGAGCTGCTGGACGAACTTGAGCTGCCGCAAGCGGCGAGACCGATTACGAGCGCCACGCAGCCTGCAAGCGCGCCGATCCTGTTCTTGATCACTACATCTCCTCTGGCCGGGATGGTCGGTTGGCGGCGTAGAGGGTACGCGGCCCTCCGCCGAAAGGCGTTCCAGCTGGGAGTCTCTTAACCGCCGGCGTGCTCGATGTGAACATCTCGTGAAAGCTCGGGCTGAAATCTGTACCCGAATCCGGGATGCGTATGGATGAACCGCCGGTCCGGTAACGCCACCTCGAGCTTGCTGCGCAGCTTGCTCACGTAGACGTCGACCGACCGGTCTCCAAGCCGCAGCTCGCTGCCCCACACCGTCCTGTAAAGCTCCTCGCGGGTGATGATCGCCCCGACGCGGCGGGCCATCGCGACCAGCAGTTCGAACTCGCGCACCGACAGGGTCAGCGCCCGACCGGTCGCGAGGACGAGCCCCTCGTCGGGCCGGATCTCGAGCTCACCGGCATACAGGACGCCGGGCACCTCGGGGCTCTCGGGAAAGGCCGCCACGACGCGAAGCGTCGCAGCCTCCTACCCGCAAGGCGTTGCAAACTCGTGATCTACCGGTGAAAAAAGCGTGAAAGCCGACGCCTCGGGGCGCCGGAAGAATACTCTGCCCGGATGAGCTGGCTGACGCGTCCCGTCGACGGCACCCTGATGTCCCTCGTCGAGGAGTCCGGCCGCAACGTGCAGCGCTGCGGCCTGCTGTTGCACGACCTGCTCCGGGACTACCCCGAGCGGGCGGCGCTCGCCAAGGACCTGAAGGTCTGCGAGCAGGAAGGCGACCGCATCACCCACGACATAATCCACCGCCTGGCGGGGAGGGGCCGGGTGCGGGCGCCCTTCGACGCCGGGGACGGCTATGCCCTGGCGACGGCGCTCGATGACATCGTCGACCACTCCGAGCAGGCGGCGGCGCAGCTCGGGCTCTATGGGGTCGAAGCGCCGCTCGAGCAGGCGGTCGAGTTCACCGAGGTGCTGGTGGGAGCCGGCGAGCAGATCGCGCAGGCGCTGCGCTCGCTGCGGACCGGCACCGAGCTCGGCCCGCACCTCGTGGAGATACACCGCCTGGAGAACGAGGGCGACCGGCTGCAGCGCGACGGCGTCGCCTCGCTGTTCGCCGGCGGGATCGACCCGATGGTCGTGATCCGCTGGAAGGATATCTTCGAGTCCCTCGAGGCGGCCGTCGACGCCTGCGAGACCGTCGCGCACGTGCTCGAGGGCATCACGCTGAAGCAGCGGCGACGTCGCGCGTGATCCGCCCCAAGGCGCGCGGGCGAGCCGGTCGAGAGCTACCCGAGGGCTGTCGCCGGCGCGCTCACCTCCAGCTGCGCGCCGTGCGGATCGCCGACGAAGAAGACCTGGAAGGGCAGTTGCGAGCCGACGGCCAGTTCGGGGAGCACGGCGCGCCCGGCCGCGACGATCCGTCCGCCGTGGCGGCCGACGGCGAAGATCACGAGCTTCCCCTGCGCCACGGCGGAGCGGTTGCTGACGGTGCCCGCCGCGCCGACGCCGTTGCTCGGATCTTCGATCAGGTGGACGCCGCCGACGGCGATCTGAGGGATCGCCCGCGCGGTCGCGGCTTCCCCGACGCGGGCCCGCACGGTGGCTGGATTGCCCGAGACGGGAACCTGGTCGTCGATCCAGGTGAAGGTCGCGTGCGCCGGCAGCGAGGGCACGGAGACGAGCGCTTCTTCCAGGCCTGCCGCGTTGTTCTGGTAGATGGTCCGCCCGCTCGCGTCCAGCACGCTCAGGGCGAGCGGCACCGCGCGCAACGTGCGGTTCGAGGTGTTGCGGAGCTCGACGATCGCGACGGCGCTTTCCTGGCCTCGCAGCAGGCTCGTGCCCAGCACCTTCACCTCCGAGCTGGCGTGTGTGATCGACAGTCCCCGCGCGACCGCGACGGGGTGCAGCCGTGCTTCGGATTCCAGCTTCGCGCTCTTTTCAGCGGTGGTCTGGCAGCCCGTGAACGCCAGCGCCAAGGCCACCAGCGCGGGCGCCGCGACCCTCACCCGAAGGCTCCGCTTACGTAGTCACGGGTGCGCTGTTCGACGGGCCGGTCGAAGATCTGCGCGCTCGGCCCGTACTCGACCAGCTCGCCGAGGTGCATGAAGCCGACGTGGTCGGCGACGCGGAACGCCTGCTGCAGGTTGTGCGTCACGATCACGATCGCGACGGTCTCGCGCAGCCCGACGATCAGATCCTCGATGATCGCGGTCGAGATCGGGTCGAGCGCCGAGCAGGGCTCGTCGAGCAGCAGGACCTCGGGGCCGGCGGCCAGTGCGCGCGCGATGCACAGGCGCTGCTGCTGGCCGCCAGAGAGCCGCAGCGCGGAGCGCTCGAGGTCATCGGCGACCTCGTCGTAGAGGCCCGCCCGGCGCAGCGCCTCCGCGGCGGCCGCCTCGAGCTCGGGCGTGCGCCTGCGCCGGCGCCCCCCGCGCGGGGGCGCCTGCTCGGCGAGCGCGTAGGCGACGTTGTCGTAGATGCTCATCGGGAACGGGTTGGGCTGCTGGAAGACCATCGAGACACGGCGGCGCAGCTCGTTGACCTCGAGCTCGTGGATGTCGGTGTCGTCGAGCGTTATCCGCCCGCTGCGGGCGGCGCCCGAGGTGACCTCGGTGAGGCGGTTGAGCGAGCGCAAAAGCGTCGTCTTGCCCGAGCCGGAGGCGCCGATCAGCGCCAGCACCTCGCCCTGGCGAACGGGCAGCGTGACGTCTCGCACGACCCAGTTCTCGCCATATGCCAGCCAGACCGACTCCAGGCGCATGCGCTCGATCGCGGGAACGGTCGCGCGCTCGGCGCGCAGGTGCGAGGCGAGCAAGGGGGCGCTCGCCGTCCCATTGCTCGGCGGGCCTGCCGAGGGCGGAGCGACGTAGGGCTCGCGATCGACGACGATCCGGCGCACGGGCGGCGGCATCATCGGGTCCATGTCGTGAGCCTCCCAAATCCGGGCAGCCACCTGCGCCGCTGCGGCCGCTCGCCGGTCAGCCGCGTGACGAGCCAGTTCAGGAGCAGCACGACGAGCATCAGGACGAATGCCGCCGCATAGGCCTTCTGCGGGGCATTGCCCTCGCCGGCGGGCGAGTTGTTGTAGACGAAGCTCGTCAGCGTCGAGCCGGTGCCACGCAGCGTCCCGAGCAGCGGCAGGTTGCCGACGGGTTCGTTCTTGAAGGCCGGGCCGAGCAGGATGACCACGATCGCCGTGTCGCCGATGATCCGGCCCATCCCGAGCACGATGCCTCCCGCGATGCTCGGACGGATCGCCGGCAGCAGCACGTGACGGATGGTCGTGGCGCGCGTCTTCCCGAGCGCCCACGACGCCTCGCGAAGCCGGTCGGGCAGCTGCGCGAGCGCCTCCCGCGTCGAGCTCACGATCAACGGGATCGCGAGCAGCGACATGATCGCGCCGGCGACGAGGAAGGACTGACCGATCACGGCTCCGTTCGCTGCGGTCTGCGAGAGGAAGCCGAAGTAGCTCTGCGAGAAGATCAGCAGGCCGAAGATCGCGAGCACGATGCTCGGCGCCCCGGCGATCATTTCGACCGCCGACTCCACGGCCCTGGCGAGCCCGGCCGGGCGCGCGTACTCCGACAGCCAGGCGGCGGTCGCCACGCCGATCGGCGCTGCGATGACCGTGCCGACCGCGGCGAGGATCAGCGTGCCGATCAGCGGGTCGCGGAACCCGCCCGACTGCGACTGGTTTGTCGACGGAGCCGGCGATTCGGTGAACAGCGAGGGACGCAGCTGACCTGCGCCCTTGATCAACATGTAGAGAACGATCCAGGCGGTGACAACGCAGAGCGCGATCCCGATCGCCCAGCACAGGCCATAGGCGATCCGGTCGGCGAGCGGCCAGCTGGCAGTGCTCGCGCGAGGCGGGCGGACGGGCGTCGGATGGCTGCCGGTGAGGATCTCGGTCGCAGCCATCAGGCCCGGATCCCGTAGCGCCTCATCGACTGCTTGGCGGCCCAGCCCGCCAGCGACAGGAACATCGCCGAGACGAGCAGCACCGCCGAGATCGCATAGATCGTGTTCAGAACGGATTTGTTGGAGACGCCTCCGAACTCGTGCACGATCGTCGCGCCCAGCGGCTGCACCGGCTCGACCAGGAACGTGAGGCCGTCGAGCGGGTTCGGGGCGAAGGGGCCGCCCGCGACCATCGCGAGCATTATCGCCTCGCCCAGCGCGCGCGCCGTAGCCAGTACGGTGGCCGCCGCGATCGCCGGGCGCGCCGTCCGCAGGGACACGCGCCGGATGGTCCGCCAGCGGTTGACCCCGAGGGCCGCGGAGCCCTCCCGCCAAGATACGGGCACGGCGCTCAACGCGTTGGCCGTGATCGCGACCATGATCGGCACGATCATGAGGGTCAGGATCAGCGTCGCCGTCGTGAGGTTCAGGCCGCTCAGCTGGACGACGTAGAAGACCGAGCGCTTGCGCGAGTTGGTGATCAGCCCTTCGATGAAGGGCGCGATCGCAAGGATCCCCACGAGGCCGTAGACGACCGACGGAACGCCGGCCAGCAGCCGTACGGTGGGCTCGAGCACCCGCTGGACCCGTGCGGGCGCGAATTCGACCATGAACACCGCCGCGAATATCGAGATCACGAGCGCCAGCACGACCGCGCCGACCGTCGTGATCAGCGTCCCCCAGATCAGGGGCCAGGCGCGGAAGTAGAGCAGCGAGTGCCCGGGCAGGGCTTTGCCCGAGTGCATCGCCAGGAACTGGGTCGTGACGTTGCCGCCGGATCCGAACCAGGACAGGCCGTTGGCGGAGAACGACGGCCAGGCGTTGATCGCCACCGTCACGAGCATCAGCCCGATCAGGACCAGCAGCGCGAAAGACAGCGCGCCGAGCGTGAGCTCGGCGCGCCTGTCGCTGCTTGCACCGGTCCGCCCGCGCGGCGCGGTGTGATCGCCCGCGGGCACCGCCGTCAGTGGATCGCGATCCAGCTGGAGTTGACGATCGCGCGCACCACTTTGTTACCGGGACGGATCACCCACGAGATGAACTTGAGCGCTTCCCCCTTGGGAGAGCCCTTTGTGACCATCCAGAAGTTACGCACGCCTCCGTACTGGCCGGACTTGGCGTTGCGCAGGTTGCACGCCACGCCCTGGTAGCCGACGGGGTTCGTGCCGCCGGTGAAGGCGAAGGACACAAAACCGACCGCCTGGCGTTTGTGCGAGACCGCATTCTGCTCGAGGCCGTTCGAGGTGAGCGCGGTCGCGAGCGAGGACACCTGGGTGTTTTCACCGAGGAAGATGTGCTGGAAGGCGTCCTGGGTACCCGATGCGCCGTCGCGGTCATACAGTTCGATCGGACCCGAGATTTTCGAGCCGGGAACGGCACTCCAGTCGCGGATCGCTCCGGTGAAGATGTTCTGGACCGTTTCCGCCGACATGTTTCCGATCGCATTTTCGGGGTTGGTGATCACGCACACGCCATCCTGCGCGATCTTCGTGAAGATCAGCCCATGGGGGTCCACGCCCCTGATCGGGTCGCGGGAGGAGTCGCCGATGTCAAACCGCCCGCCGGCGACTCCGCTGATGCCGACGTCCGACTGGCCGCCGCCGACTTTCGGCGCGGGAATCCTCGGGAAGGCCTGGTGGTAGGCGCTCGCGAGTTTCTGCGCGAGCGGAAGGACCGAGGTCGAGCCTCCGATCACCAGGCGCTTGGCCATCGCGCTGGCCGGCAATGCGAGCAGAAAGGTGAGGCAGAGCGAGACGAGAAGGGTACGGTGCGCACGCAATGTGTGACTCCTTTTATTTCGGGCTGTGGATACGGCTTCAGCGTGCATGACGCTGGCGGCGGTAACAAATGGAGACGTCGATCGTTGCGGATGCGCGTCTGACATCGCCCCGGCCGCAAGACTGTCGCTCGGGGTTTCCCTGGATGTGTCGTTTTTGTGAACGCGCTGCCCCTTCTTGCGCCACACCGGCTCACCACCTGTTCACAAAATGTCACCGTTTTGTGAACGAGAGCGGGGCACTCGCCAGGCTTCGCTGTGGTCACAGTTTGACGGTTGTGTCGTTTTTGTGAACGGCATTGCTTTTCTGCCGGTCTCGTGTGACGCTCCGGCGGCCGGTCGAGGCGATCAACGGCCCGACCGCTCGTAACACGTCCAGGCGGGGGCGGGCGCGCGCCGTCGCCCACGTCGAGCGGCCGCTCGCGCACAGATCGGAAACCGACCGACCCCACCATGACAAGCGAACCCGACAAGCCAGAGCCCGCGCCGCGCAGGAGCGCTCGCAAGGACGCCCCCTCGGGGAACGGACGGGTTCCTCCCGGGAAGGTCCGCTCGGGTTTCGCGCAGCGTCGTAACCCGGCGCTCGAGCTGCTCGGCACCTTCGCCGGGAATGTCCGCCGGACCATCTCCCGCGATCCGCTGTCGCTGTTCCTGCTGTTGGCCTCGATCGGGCTCGCGATCACGTTCTTCGTGCTGCTCGGCGACATCAAGCCGAGCAGTCGCGGGCGGCCCGTTCCGATCAGCACCGTGCAGTCGCTCGCGAGCCAGCGCCAGATCGGCTCGGCGCTGATCCTCGACCACGACAACCGGGTCGAGATCGCGACGACGGCCAGCGCCGGGCGCATCCTGCCCGACGGCACGGTCACGGTCACCGAATCGCCGGGCACCGCGCAGCTTGTGTGGGCGGCCTACCCGGCGTCGGGCGCGCAGACGCAGCAGATCCTCGGTGAACTGAACCGCAGCGGCGCCACGGTCGCGGTCGACCAGCAGTCGGGCAAGGGGACGAAGACGATCATCGTCCAGTTCCTGATCCCGATCCTGCTGCTCGTCTGCCTGTTCTCGCTCTTCACGCGGCTCGGCGGCGAGGGCGCGGCGGGTGGCATCGCCGCCTTCTCCCAGTTCGCGGGCAAAGGCCGGCGCAAGGGCAAGGGCTCGAGCGACCGGGTCACCTTCGCCGACGTAGCGGGAGCAGGCGAAGCGGTCGCCGAGCTTCGCGAGATCCGCGACTACCTCGCGGACCCCTCGAAGTATCTGGCCGTCGGAGCAGCGGCGCCGAAGGGCGTCCTGCTGGTCGGACCTCCGGGCACCGGCAAGACGCTGCTCGCGAAGGCCGTCGCCGGTGAAGCCGACGCCGCGTTCTTCTCGCTCTCGGGCTCGGACTTCGTCGAGTCGCTCGTCGGCGTCGGAGCAGCGCGCGTCCGCGACCTGTTCCGAAAGGCGCGCAAAACCGCGCCGGCGATCATCTTCATCGACGAGCTCGACGCCGCCGGGCGCAAGCGCGGAGCCGGCATCGGGCAGGGCAACGACGAGCGTGAGCAGACCCTCAACCAGATCCTCGTCGAGATGGACGGCTTCGCGGGCGATGGCGGCCTGGTCGTG
>DASZIU010000144.1:0-8868 GCA_035948815.1 Solirubrobacteraceae bacterium
CCGGCGAACGGCAAACCGGAGCGAACGTTGAAGCCGGCTCTCGCCGGCGCCGGTACGACGGATACGGGCCCGAACGGGAGGTCAGGCGCCCCGCCGCCCAGGCCGCCGCGCAAACGGAAAAAGCGATCGGGGCGGCGGCGATGAGCGAGACGCGCCTGAATGGGGAAGGCGAGCCGGACGAGGACGAGCTCGAGCCGGTGGAGGCGCTCGAGGAGCTGCTGGACGAGATCGTCGAGGGCCTGGGACTGGACGCCGAGATCGAGGTCGAGGAAGCGGAGGGTGTGCTGAGCGGGCGCGTCACCGGTGACGACGTGGGCCTGTTCATCGGGCGCCGTGGGCAGACGATCGAAGCAGTTCAGCACCTCGCGCAGCGCATCGTCTTCCCCGACGGACCGTCGCCCGTCCGGGTGGTGATCGACGCGAACGGCTACCGGGAGCGGCGGGCAGCCTCGCTGCGATCGGAGGCGGATGAGGCGGCCGACGAAGCGCTGCGCCTGGAAGAACCGGTCGAGCTCGACCCGCTGCCCCCGCTCGAGCGGCGGATCGTCCACGAATACCTGCGCGACCGCGACGACGTCGAGACGCACAGCGAGGGAGACGAGCCCGAGAGGTATCTCGTGATCTCCCCGGCAGACCCGCGCTAGCGGCTGCGTGTTTCACGTTTTACTTGACGGTGAAACAGCACCGCGCCGAGCGGTTTAGGAGGGCCTGGTCACCCGCCGCCCCGTCGCCGACCTTGATGTCGTGGTGGCAGAGGGGGTGTTTCACGTTTTACTTGACGGTGAAACAGCACCGCGACGGAGCCCGCTAGACGTTGTGAGCCTCGGCTCCCTGCTCGTCGCCCAGGACGTCGGGAGGGGAGGGTGTTTCACGTTTTACTTGACGGTGAAACAATGCCGGCGTGCCCGACACAGCCCCACCAGCCCTCACGGACGTGGAGCGCGGCCTTTTGGCCGGCATCCTGATCGGCGAGGCCCATTTTGGGGGCGATGGCAAGCAGCCGCAGATCACGCTGCGGATGCACGTTCGCCACGAGGCGCTCTTTCGCTGGCTCGAGAGCCGCTTCCCCCGTGCCCGGCTATACGGGCCCTACCACCACGATGGACGCCACTACTACCAATGGATGGCGCGCGGGCCCGCCCTTGCGGAGGACGTGCTCCCGCTCGTCGAGTCCGTCCTCACGGATGAGGTCGATCGCCACGTCGCGGAGCGGATTCGCGAGATGAGGCGGCGCTACGCGGGGTTCTTCGCGAAATATGGCCCCTAGCGCCGTCCGCCGTCGTCTGGAGGACCTCACCCGCGCATATGGGTTCACGCCCGAGCAGGGGGAGCAGCTCGATGCCCTCCTCGCCGTCCTGGAGCGCGACGCGCGGGCGCCCACGACCGTGAGAGCCCCGGAGGCGGCGGTCGACGCGCATCTGGCGGACTCGCTGGTGGCACTGGAGCTCGAGGCCGTCGGCGGCGCCCGCACGATCGTGGACCTCGGTTCAGGCGCCGGCTTCCCTGGCCTGCCTGTCGCCGTGGCCCTGCCCCACTGCGAGATTCGCCTGCTCGAGAGCCAGCGCCGCAAGTGCGCCTTTCTCGAGAACGTCGCGGCGGAGCTCGGGATCGCCAACGCGACCGTCGTATGTGAGCGGGCCGAGGCCTGGGTGCCGGGCCGAGCGGCCAACGACGTCGTCCTCGCGCGTGCCGTCGGCCCGCAGCCGGTTGTCCTCGAGTATGCGGCGCCCCTGCTGCGGCTGGGTGGGATCCTCGTCGACTGGCGCGGCAGGCGGATGCCGGAGGAGGAGCAGCGAGCCGCGCGAGCGGCTCGGGACCTCGGCCTCGAGCTGGGCGAGCTGAGGCCCGTACGGCCGTTCGAGCGCGCACGCGACCGTCATCTGCATGTCTTCACGAAGGTTGGGGAAACGCCGGAGCGGTTCCCCAGGCGCCCGGGGATGGCGCGAAAGCGCCAGCTCGGCGGCTGATCGCGCGCAGAATGGGGTTCGTCGGGCATACGACGCGGCCGTCCGCCCCCGATCGGCGCTAGCTTGCAGGGCACATGGGCACGATCTACGCGATCGCAAACCAGAAGGGCGGCGTGGGCAAGACCACCACGGCCGTGAACGTCTCCGCGTGCATCGCCGAGGCGGGCTACGCGACGCTGCTCGTGGACGTCGACCCTCAGGCGAACGCCACGGTCGGCTTGGGCATCGCGCGCTCACACGCCCCGGGGCTGTATGAGGTCCTCACCGGCGAGGCCGAGGCGGTGGACGCCCTCACCGGCTCGCCGGTCCCAGGGCTCGAGGTCCTTCCCGCCGGCGCGGGCCTGGCGGGCGCCAACGTCGAGCTGCCCCGGATGGAGCGCTTCGAGCACCGACTCAGCAGCCGGCTGGAGCCGCTGAGAGAGCGTTTCGAGTACATCCTGCTCGACTGCCCTCCGTCGCTCGGCCCGCTCACGGTCAGCGCGCTGGTGGCCGCGGACAAGGTGATCGTTCCCGTTCAGACCGAGTACTTCGCGCTCGAGGGGCTCGCAGGGCTGCTCGAGACGCTCGCGCTCGTGCGGCGGGAGTCAAACCCGCGGCTGACCGTCGCGGGGATGCTGCTCACGATGCACGACGGCCGGACGCGCCTCGGGCGGGATGTCGAGCGCGAGGTGAGGGAGCACTTCCCCGATCTCGTCTTCGACACCGTGATCCCGCGCAACGTACGCGTGGGCGAGGCGCCGAGCTACGGGCTCCCGGTCACCCATCACGACCCTTACAGCGCCGGCGCAGGCGCCTACTTCGAGCTTGCCAAGGAGGTGGCGGCACGTGGCTGATGATCCGCTGATCGGAACAGTGCCAATAGTAGGGAGACGTCCAGCACGGTTCGGGGACCGTCGATGAGCCCGGTGAAGCGGGGGATGGGCCGCGGGCTCGAGGCGATTCTCTCGGCCTCCGGCTCGAGCGCGAAGGCGTCCGAGGACGAGCTGCGCGAGCTGCCCGTCGACATGATCACGCCGAGCCCGCGCCAGCCGAGGCGGCGCTTCGACGAGGAGACGCTTGCCGCTCTGGCCGAGTCGCTCGGCGAGCGCGGCGTGCTGCAGCCGGTGCTGGTGCGGCCGAAGGCCGACGGAAGCTATGAGCTCGTGGCCGGCGAGCGCCGCTGGCGTGCGGCTGCAATCGCCGGCCTCGAGACGATCCCGGCCCTCGTCCGCCCGCGGGCCGACGCCGAGGCGCTCGAGCTGGCGCTGATCGAGAACATGGCGCGGGAGGACCTGAACCCGGTCGAGGAGGCGCGCGCCTGCGCGGCTCTGGTCGAGGAGCTCGGCCTCACACGTGAGGAGGTCGGAAGGCGCGTCGGCCGAGGTCGGGTGGCGGTGACCAATCTCATACGGCTGCTCGATCTGCCGGACGACGTGATCGTGATGCTCGAGGAAGGCGCGTTGAGCGAGGGCCATGGGAGAGCCCTGCTGCTCGCCGAGGACCACGCTGCCCGCCGCAGCCTCGCGCGAGATGCCGCCGGCGAGGGATGGTCGGTGCGGGCGACCGAAGCGAAGGCGCGCGAGCGCAACGGAGCCGATGGAGCCCCGCGGCGGTCCATCTCAGGCCGCCGCCGGCGGCCGATGCACCCGGACGCCGAGCAGGCAGCACGCGAGATCGGTGAGGCGCTCGCGGGCGCGCTGGGCGCGGAGGTTCATGTCAGGCCGACGCGCGACGGCGGCTACCGGGCAGAGCTCTCGTTCGCCACCTCCGAGGAGGCACTCGAGCTGGCCCGCAGCCTGCGCGCGGGCACTCCGGCGTGATCCTGACCACCTGACGCCAGCTATCAGTTGACGCGTAGGAGGGCGCGCATGCCGGCGGCTTCGTGGCCGGGGAGCGAGCACCAGAGCCTGTAGGTCCCGCGGCGGAGCGTGACCGTCTGCGTCGCCCGGCCGCCCGAGCGCAGTTCGGCGAAGGAGAGCACGGGCTGTTCGGAGCCGACCGGAGCCACTCGCAGGTCGTGGGCGTCCTGCCCCTCGTTGTCGAGCTCGACGATCACAGTTCCGGCCGAGACGCTGAGCCGCGAGAGGCCGATGCGGTACTCGTGCTCGCGCACACCGAGCGCCGACGGGAGTGAGCGGGCGTGGTGGCGGGCACGAGCCGCGACTGGGCTGCGGCCCCGGTGGGCCGGCGCGGCGGGCGTGCAGACGATGGCGAGGAGCGCGCCCGCCGGCAGCGCGAGTGCCAGCGCCCCGGTCCTCATCTCAGCGCACCACCGCGGGGCGCGTCAGGCCGGCGGCGTCGGGCATCACCGCGGAGGCGTCCTGGCCGAGCCACTGCTCGAGAAGCGCGCAGTACAGCGCCCGGAAGTCCGAGGTGGCGATCAGGTTCTGGTTTTCGTCGAGCGCGCCCATGCCGGGGAACTCGCCCACCATCTGGCCCGCGGCACGGGTGCCGATCACGAACGCGGCCCCGGCGGCGCCATGGTCGGTGCCCGAGTCGTTCTCCTCGGGCCGGCGACCGAACTCGCTCCACAGGCTGACCAGGACCCGGTCGGCGAGGCCGCGTGCCTCGAGGTCGCGCTGGAACGCGAGAAGCGACTCCATCACGACCTGGAGCCGCGGTCCGAGGTTGGCCGTCTGATCGGCGTGGGTGTCGAAGTCCGCGTCGCCGGCTTCCACGGACACGACATGCAGCGGCAGGCCCGCCGCCAGCAGCGCCGCAAGCCCGGCCAGGCGGGAGGCGAAGGTCGAGTTCTGGGGATAGGGCGGCGGCGTCGAGTAGGCCGGGCTGCCGTCGGGTGTGACGAATGGAGCGAGCTGTCCCCTCAGCTTGCCGGCTGCCGCGACGACGCGGCGGGCTCCGGTGAGGTCGGCATCGGAGGCGGGCGCGCTGAGCGCCCCGAGGCCCCCGATCGCACCCAGCATCGCCGCCTGGACCGGTTCTTCCACGCCGCTCGTCGAGAAGGTGAAAGCCGACGGGCTTTCGAGCGTGGCCACGGGCTGGACAGCGGTCGCCAGAGCCGGGCTCAGGTTGCTGTTCAGCGAGAGTCCCTGGAGCGGGTTGTCGGGGCTGCCGCTGCGGTCGAGATAGCGTCCGAGCCAGCCCACCTGCGCCCCGGCGTCGAGCGCACCGACCTCCCAGTAGTGGCGCGAGGTGAAGTGCGACTGGTCGGGATTCGGGTAGCCCACCGCCGGCAGCACGCTGACCTTGCCCTCGCCGTGCAGCCTCGCTAGCCCGGCCGCCGACGGATGCCACATCAGGCGTGGGTCCTGGCTGAAGGCGGGCCCGCTGCCGGCGGCCAGCGCGAGTTTGGGACGCAGCCGGGCATACTCCGGGTCGCCGACCGGGGCGAGCAGGCTCATGGCGTCCACGCCACCGGGCATGAAGATCGAGACCAGCACGCGCCCCGGGGGCGCTTCGGCCGCGCGGGCGATGCCCTCCTCGAACTCGCGCACGCCGAGCCTCCCGGCGCCGTACACGGACAGCGTCAACCCGGCCGCCGCGAAGAGGAAGCTGCGCCGGCTGAGGCCGGTGCCTGCCGGGATCGGCATCCCGCCCTCGATCGTCGGCAGCCCCGCTCCCGCTCGCGCAGCCGCTGCCCCGAGCAGCTGCCCCCGGGTGAACCCCTCGCAGCACGTACGGCGTGGCCCCTGGCTCATCGGCGCCATCCTCCTCATGCAACCTGGTAGTCGGGGGAGGCGAGGATCAGCTGGCGCAGCGCGTTGTGGCGCCAGGCCTGCATCGGCGAGGAGGACGCGCCCTGCGGCGCGGTCGCGCGGGCGAACGACAGGAGGTAGTCGCGCGTCGCGCGCGTGAGCAGCGGCGAGCCGACCGACGCCAGCGCCTGCTGCACGGCCACGCGTGCGGGCTGGGGGCGGTGGCGCCTGGCGGGGTCGGCGAACGATGGGGCGATCACCGCGGCGGCCGAGTCCCAGCGCCCTTTGTACGTCGAGGTGTCGAGCCACCTGCGCTTGGGCCAGCCCGAGACGTTGGGTGGGTAGAACAGGCGCTGCCCCGTCTGTTCCGCGTATCCCACCCATTCGTCGGTGTCGATGCCGCGCCCGACGGCCCGAAGCATCCCCGCGAGCAGCACCACGGGCGGCTTGATCAGCGTCGGTCCGCGATAGAAGAGGTCGTCGAGCAGGATCGCCTCGAGCACCGCGCGGATCGAGTAGCGGCTGGCGGTGTAGATGTGCGACAGGCTCGCGACCTTCCTCGCGGACGGAGCGAGCGGGATGAAGTACGACCACAGCTTGGTCACGAAGAAGGAGGGGTGAAGCGGATGCTCGACGCACAGGCGAATGGCGTCCTGGTAGTCGAAGCTCCCAGCGTGGCCGAACACCGTCTCCGGGCCGACGTCGTGGTTTTCGGCGTTGAAGTGGAAGTTGGTGTTGCCTGCCTCGTTCGAGTAGTCGTTGGTCCAGCCGGTCAGCGCGCGCGCCTGTTCGCGAATGTCGTGCTCGGTGTAGGCGCCGCGGTCCGCGCCGAGCGAGAAGAGCTCCATCATCTCCCGGGCGTAGTTCTCGTTTGGCGCCGGCGGCGCGCTTCCCGACCCGTCGAGCCACACAAGCATCGCGGGGTCGATCGTGATCGCGTGGAAGAGGCTTGCGAACGACCCGAGGCAGCTCGCCCGCAGGAGTTCGTTCTGGGCGATCATCTGGCGCGGGTTGTCCACCTTTTCGTTGGAGGTGGCAAACCAGTCGTGAAGGATCAGCGTCATTCGCTCGACGAGCGGCTGGTTCGTGCGCACCATGCGATCGAGCCACCAGAGGTGGTCGTGGCCATAACGGTCGTATGGGGCCAATGGGTTGCCCTTGCCGTCCTGGGGCTGCGGGCCGGTCAGCCTCGCCCCGCCGCGCGGGCGGGTGAGCGAGCGCACGGCCTGCACGCGAGTCATGCGCGCAACGCGCGACATCTCGCCTCGGCGAGGGCCCATCCCAGCACGCCAGAGCAGCCGGTACGCAGCGGCCTCGCCGATCGGCCCCGTCGGGCCCGCGGGCCCATGGCTGGGTGGACGCCGGCGCGCGGGGCGGCGAGTCGCGGCGGCCCTCGGAGGGCGAGAGGATTGGGAGTTTGTGGGCATCGTCGCGAGGACACCCAAGGGTCACTGGCGTAACGGTTGGCGCCCGGGCGACGGACGAACGTACGAGCGCCGGCGGGCTTCCCGGCGTACGGCCGTCGGGGCGCTCAGCCCAACGCTGCGGCGCGGCGCGGCGCTACGATGACGCAGCGATGCAGCCCGCGAGGACGCGTGGCTGCAGGCAAAGGGCGATCAGCTCAGTCGGTTAGAGCGCTTCTCTGATAAGAGCCAGTCCAGGAGAACCTCGTCAATTCCCTCCAGCGGAGGGGTAGCCGCCAGGGCTTTCCCGATCAGGCGAAGTGATTGGGGCGAGATTCGCTTTCCAGCCTCCGCCGCGGTGAGCGTCGCTGCGACGTATGGCAGGCTCCTGGTGGCAGAATGAACTCATGCGCCCGCCGCGCGCACCCGAACGCATCGCTCTAGACGAGCAGACGGCGCCCGCGGGTCGCCACAGCGAAAACCGGGTTGACGTCCTGCCCCGTCGCAAGACCTCACGAATCCTTGTGCTGCAGGAGCGGGGCCGGAGCGGAGTTGCTGTGATTGCGCAGGCGGTTCGACTCGCTAAGCGGTTCCCCACCGAGCTCACCGTTGTGGCGCTCGCGCCACAAGACACCAATCCGTCGTGCTGCTCCGTCTACGCCCAGGCCTACAACGACGGCGTGCGTGCCGAGGCCGCCCACGACCTGGCCCAGGCACGACGCGTCCTCGATTCGCACCGAGTGGAGGCGCGCTGCGAGCTGCTGGTGGATGGCCGCGGCCCTTCCTTCGAGGTGTACGCCGCGAGCGGTGACTTCGACCTCGTTCTGCTGCCCGCCCGTGGCCCCACGGGGCGACACCACCCGAGCGCCCGTCGGGTCCGTCGCGCGTCCGATGCTGAGGTGCGGGTCGTCGATGCGCCACACCGCCGTCGCGATCGTGCTGCGGCACGGCGCCCCGTGCAGCCGGGTCCAACTACCTGTGTCAGGGTTCGCGCGTCGTCTTCTGTGGGCGGTCGCAGGGAAACGATCGGCGGGAGTGGCCCACTACTACGCGGGTCGGGGCAACGAGTTCTGGCAGCCCTTATACGAAGCTGGCCTCATAGGTGAGGCTCTCGATCACACCGACGATTCGCGCGCTGTCGAGTTCGGAGTTGGTCTAACGGATCTTGGCAGGTACATCGCTTCGAGCAGCGACAAGGGCATGCGGGAGCGCTTTGACCCTTACGCGTTTGTCGATCGCGTGACGCACCACGCGCCACGGTGGATCGCATTCAACGGGAAAGAAGCGGCAACGCGACGGGGTCTGTTGCCGGTCGGCAGCGACCCCGGGCGCAAAGCTGGGCTGGGGGATTCTGGCGGTAACATGGCCGGCGTGATACGACGACTCTTTGGCGCCAATGTTCCATGGATGTTCCATGTAATGCCTGCGCGTGCGCGGTGTTGCGCAACAAAGCCCGTCGTTGCTGTCCCGGGCGATTAGCTCAGTCGGTTAGAGCGCTTCTCTGATAAGGAAGAGGTCCCTGGTTCGAGTCCAGGATCGCCCATCGACGAAGCGCTACAAAGGGGATGCAGCGGGTTGAGCTGGCGTTCGGGGCCCTCACCGTGCTCCGCCAGGCGACCGATCCGGGAGTGCCGAGCCGAAGAACGCCGCCTCCTGGCGGCCGAGCTCGCTCGCCGGCTCGGCCCCTTCAAGCAGCTCCCCCATCACTCGGTGCCAGTTGGCCGTCGTCTCAAGCTGTCCCAGGACCCCGAGGGTGAGCGTCTCGAGACGCCGCGAGAACAGCGCGTCGGGTGGAATGCTCAGCTGCCTCTCGAGCTTCCAGTTGGGCGATCCGGGTGCTGCACCCGAGATCAGGCTGGAAAC
>DASZIU010000145.1:0-28559 GCA_035948815.1 Solirubrobacteraceae bacterium
CGCTGGGTCGACTGTGACCGCGTCACGTTCAAGTACGGGCTCGGCCAGGAGTTCATCGACGTCCTGAAGACGATCCACAAACTCGGGCTCGACTCGACCGAGCCCGTCTCAGTGCGAGGCGCCGAGATCGCCCCCCGCGACGTGCTGGCCGCCGTGCTTCCCGATCCCGCCACGCTGGGGGAGCGGATGACGGGCCGCACGTGCGCGGGCACGTGGGTCCAGGGGACCGGCAAGGACGGCCGGCCGCGGTCGACCTATCTCTATCACCTCGTCGACAACGAGCAGACGATGCGCGAATACTCGACCCAGGCGGTCGTCTGGCAGACGGCGATCAACCCCGTGGTCGCACTCGAGCTGCTCGACCGGGGAGATTGGAAGGGCACGGGCGTGCTCGGCCCGGAGGCCTTCCCCCCGACGCCCTTCCTGGATCTGCTCGCCGAGCTGGGCTCGCCGCACGGCGTGCGCGAGCTGCCGGCATAGCGGACGACGGCCGCGGCGAGGGCCCGAGCCGGCCCCTGCCGCGGCGCTGTGTCGCCCGCGCCTACGGGGTTCCGAAGTCCACGGGCGCCGGGATCGCCGTCGGGGCAGGCTGGTCGAGCAGGCCCGGCGGCGCGGTTTCCCTCTTGCGCGAGAAGAACTCTCGGAAGATCGGCCTCGAGATCAGCATCAGCACAAAGCCCAGGATCATGCCGCCGATCCCGAGCCATATCGGCAGCGTGATGCCGAGGATTGGCTTCGACGCCACGTGCGCCTTTTCGCCGTAGTAGAAGAGGGCCTTCCAGCCGACTCCCCACAGGATCAGTCCGCCGAGCACCGGCCCGAGGCCGAGCAGGAGGAACTTGCGCAGGCTCTCGGTGAGCTCGCGTCGGTAGTAGATCGCGCAGGCGATCCCGGTCCAGCCGTAGTAGAACACGATCGGGAAGCCAACCGCCGTGATCGAGTCCGCCAGGACTTTCTTGGAGAGCAGCAGCAGGGTGACGGTGACGATGATCGAGAGCGCTCCGAAGCCGAGCGTCGAGACGGTCGGCGTCAGATAGCGTTTGTGGACGCGGGAGAGCAGGTTCGTGACCGCTTTCCAATGCGCCATCGAGAGCGTCGTACGGGCCGTCGGCAGGATCGTCGTCTGCGTCGACGCCGAAGCCGATGTCAGGACGGCGATGATCAGCAGCTTGTTCAGCGTGCCGCCCAGCACGCCCGCGCCGAGGGCGTTCAGAACGTCTTCGGAGTTTTCTTCGTTGGCGAGGAAGCCCGCGCCGTGGAAGGCGATGCCGGAGGTAGAGACGAGCAGGTAGATGAGAACGAGCATGATGGTCGAGACGACGGCCGCCTTGCCCGGACCTTCGGCCGGATCCCGGGACTCCTCGTTCACGGCCACGCCCGAATCCCAGCCCCAGTAGATGAAGACCGCGAGCAGCATCGCCACGACGAGGTCGCCGAACTTCAGGGCGAAGGGGTTGAACCAGTCGGCCGACGGATGAACGGACCCGTGGGGTGCGCTGCCACCGTAGACCTTCACGAGCGCTACGACCGAGAAGACCCCGAGGATCGCCACCTCGGCGCCGAGCAGCAGGGATTGAATTTTCGCCGACAGCTCGATTCCGCGGTAGCAGATCCACGTCATCAGCGCGATCCAGACGACCGCAGCGATGATGAGCGCCGCTTTGCTTTGACCGAGTTCGGTGAAGCCAAAGAGCTTGAACGTGTAGATCGCGGCGATGCTCGAGAGCGAGGCCATCACGATGACGTCCGCCAGGAAGATCGCCCAGCCATTCATCCAGCCCGTCATCGGGCCGACGGCCCGCGTGGTCCACGCGAACGTGGTCCCGGCGTCGGGGTCCGCGCGGTTGAAGTATTTGTAGGCAGACGCAACGAGCAGCATCGGCAGGAACGCGACGAGCAGCACGGCCGGCGCGTGAACTCCGACGCCGCTGACGGCGACGATGAAGCCGAGCGTGGCCGCCATCGAGTACGCGGGCGCCGTCGAGGCGACCCCGATCACGACGTTGGAGACATAGCCGATCGCGCCTTTCTTCAGGCCCTTGTCCATCACCCCGATCTGTCCGCTTGCTTCTGTCGGGGTGCCGGACTCGGCCACGCTTTCGGTTGCCATGAGGCTCCTCTCTCCGTTTCTAGCAGCTGCTCTGTGTTCGCTGCGGGCGGCCCCACGCCGCCCGTTGCAACAAAAGTTACGGCCTCGGCGGGGGGCGGTGCAAGTGGCAACTGTCCTAAATAACGCCACTCCGTTTATCCAAGGTGTATAAAGCTCGCAACGGTTCTTCACCGTGGACACACTTGAGCTGGGAAACAGGTCCCGATAATGTTGTCCTGAGCGTCTAGTGTGTGCGATTAGGCGCAAAGTACGGTTTTCGAGAGAGGAGATGCGATGGCTGCCTCGGCCAACGTCAAAGACGCGGCCCTCGAGCAGGGCGAGGTCACGGGATCCACCGAGACGCCCGGCGCCCCGGGCCCGTCGGGGCCGGCCCCGGCCGGGGATGACCCGGGCAGGCTGCAGCGGCTGGCCAAGCGCAACCTCTGGATGCACTTCACCCGCATGGGCTCCTACGAGCATGCCGAGGTCCCCGTGATCGTGCGCGGAGAGGGTTGCTACGTATACGACGAGCACGGCAAGCGCTATCTCGACGGCCTCTCGGCCCTGTACTGCGTCAACGTCGGCCACGGGCGCCCGGAGCTCGCCGATGCCGCCGCCGCCCAGGCGAGGGAGCTCGCCTTCTACACCAACTGGAGCTACGCGCACCCGCCCGCGATCGAGCTCGCGGCCCGCGTCGCCGAGCTCGCGCCCGGGAACCTGAACCGGGTCTTCTTCACCTCGGGCGGCTCGGAGGCCGTCGAGTCGGCGTGGAAGCTCGCGAAGGCCTATCACGGCGCCAAGGGCGAACCGACGCGGCACAAGATCGTCTCCCGCAATCTCGCCTACCACGGCACCTCGATGGGGGCGCTGACGGCGACGGCCCTGACGCCGCTGCGCGTGCCTTTCGAACCGCTGACGCCTGGGGGCGTCCAGGTGCCCAACACGAACTCATATCGCTGGAGCGAGGACCGGGACCCGCTATGGGCCGCGGACGCGATCGAGGAGGCGATCGAGTTCCAGGGGCCCGAGACCGTCGCCGCCGTGATCCTCGAGCCGGTGCAGAACGGCGGCGGATGCTTCGTGCCGCAGGACGGCTACTTCCAGCGCGTGCGCGAGATCTGCGACCGCCACGGCGTGCTGCTGATCTCCGATGAGGTGATCTGCTCGTGGGGGCGGCTCGGATACTGGTTCGGGAGCCAGCGCTACGACTACCTCCCCGACATGATCACCACGGCAAAGGGCATCAGCTCCGCCTATGCGGCGCTCGGCGCGGTGATCGCGGGCGACCATCTCGCCGAGCCGTTCCTGCACGGCGACGCGATCTTCAACCACGGCTTCACGTTCGGCGGCCATCCGGTCGCCTGCGCGGTGGCGCTCGCCAACATCGACGTGATGGAGCGCGAGGAGCTGTGCGCGAACGTGCTCGAGCACGAAGGCGAACTGCGGGGGATGCTGGACGGGATGCGCGACCTGCCGATCGTCGGCGACGTACGCGGCGCCGGCTACTTCCAGGCGATCGAGCTCGTCAAGGACAAAGAGACGAAGGAGACCTTCAACCACCAGGAGGCCGAGCGGCTGCTGCGCGGGTTCCTCTCCGGGGAGCTCTACCGGCGTGGGCTGATCTGCAGGACCGATGACCGTGGCGATCCGATCGTGCAGCTCTCCCCGCCGCTGATCGCTGGCCGGGAGCAGTTCGAGGAGATCGAGGCCGTGCTTCGGCCGGTCCTCACCGAGGCATCGGAGAGGATGGAGCAGTGGAGCTCACTGTCGAAAGCCTGATCGCCGAGCTCGACCTCGAGCTCGCGAGCGGACACGAGTCCGCCGGCGTGCACGTGCGCTGGGTGCACAGCACCGAGCTGCTCGACCCGACGCCGTGGTTGAAGGGCGGCGAGCTGCTGCTCACCACCGGGATCCAGCTGGAGGACCCGACCGCGCAGCGGGAGTTCATCGGGCGACTCGCCGACCACGAGATAGCCGGCCTCGGCTTCGGCACCGGCTTCAACCACAAGCGCATCCCCGGCCCGCTCGTGGCCGCCGCCCGCAAGCGCTCGTTCCCGCTGTTCGAGGTCCCCTACCGGCTGCCCTTCATCGCGATCACCGAGCGCTTCTTCACGCAGCTCGTCAACGAGCGCTACGAGATGCTGCAACGCAGCATGGCGGGCGACGTGCTCGCCGAGGCCCTCACCGGGCACCTCTATCCCGAGGACGTCCAGGCGCGGCTGCGCCCCTTCGGGATCGGCGAGCAGGTTGCGGTCCTCGCCTTCATGCCGCCCGACCCGACCCTGGCGGCCGGGGCGCTGGAACGGATCCTCGCGCGCGAGAAGGTGGCGAGCCTCGTCGCGATCCGCTCGGGTCTGCTGTGCGCCGTGGTCGACGCCGACGGGCTCGAACCGGTGGAGCTCGCTCGCGAGATCCGCGGCGAGCTGAGCGAGCGCTTCGGCGCCGTGCGCGCGGCGGCGAGCCGCGCGGCCGCGACGCACTCCCTGCGGCTGTGCTTCCACGAGGCGCGCTGCGCGCTGGAGGCCGTCCGCCTGCGAAACGGCGACGCACCCGATGTCGCCTCATACCGCGACCTCGGCTCCTTCCAGCTGCTGCTCTCGCTGCAGGACGACGAGGCCCTCAGCTCCTACTGCCGCGGGGTGCTCGGCCCGATCGAACAGGCCGAGGGCGGCTACGGCGAGGAGCTCGTGCACTCGCTCGACGTCTTCATCGAGCACAACGGCCACTGGGAGAAGGCGGCGAACGCCCTGTACTGCCACCGCCACACGCTGCGCTACCGCATCCGTCGCGTCGAGCAGCTGACCGGTAGGGACTTCTCCAACGCGCGCGACCGGATCGAGTTCTGGCTGGCGCTGCGCGGCAGGGAGCTCGCGCGGTGAGCGCCCCCGCACGCTGCGACGTTCGTCGGCGCCTGCGCCGTCCCTCGGCTCGGTTGGGAGAATCGGAGGCGCGATGAGGATCGGCGTCCCGACCGAGATCAAGAGCGACGAGTACCGCGTGGCGATCACCCCCGCCGGGGTCAGGGAACTGACCGTGCGCGGCCACGACCTCCTCGTGCAGGCCGGCGCGGGTGTCGGCAGCGCGATGGCCGACGGGCAGTTCCGCGCGCAGGGCGCGCGCATACTCGACAGCGCCGAGGCCGTATTCGCCGAGTCGGAGTTGGTGCTCAAGGTCAAGGAGCCTCAGCCGGCGGAGGCGCGGATGCTGCGAGAGGGCCAGACGCTGTTCACATACCTCCATCTGGCGGCCGAGCCCGAGCTGGCCCGGGCGCTGCAGCAGTCCGGCGCGACGTGCATCGCCTATGAGACGGTCGAGGACGCCGACGGTCGGCTGCCACTGCTCGCGCCGATGAGCGAGGTCGCCGGCAAGATCGCCACCCAGGCGGGAGCCTTCATGCTCGAGAAGCCCCTGGGGGGCCGCGGGATCCTGCTCGGCGGCGTCCCCGGCGTCGCCGCCGCGACGGTGCTCGTGATCGGAGGAGGGGTCGTCGGGATGAACGCCGCGACGATCGCGATCGGCATGCAGGCCGACGTATTCGTGTTCGACCGATCGATCGACCGCCTGCGCGAGCTCGAAGTCGCCTTCGCGGGGCGCGCCTCGACCGTCTACTCATCCACGCTCGAGATCGAGGAGATGCTCCCCGCGGCCGACCTCGTGATCGGCGCGGTGCTGATCCACGGTGGGCGAGCGCCGCGGGTGATCACCCGCGAGGACCTGCGGCTGATGAAGCGCAACGCCGTGCTCGTCGACGTCTCCATCGACCAGGGCGGCTGCTTCGAGACCTCGCGCCCGACCACGCACTCCAACCCGACCTACGAGGTCGACGGGATCACCCACTACTGCGTCACGAACATGCCGGGCGCGGTCCCGATCACCTCGACCTACGCGCTCACGAACGCGACGCTGCCCTACGTGATCGAACTCGCCGACTATGGGGTCGACGAGGCCCTCCAGCGCAACGAGGCGCTGGGCCACGGCCTCAACGTGCGAGCGGGCGAGATCACGCACCCCGCCGTCGCGGAGGCCCTCGGCGAGGCCGCCAGCCGGGTGTGAGCGCGGACCGCCACCAATTCGAACCTCGATAGACACCCCAGAGGAGGGGAACGATCAGATGGCCACGACAACGCAGACACTCAAGAACTTCATCGGCGGCGAGCTGGTCGCATCGGAGGGCGAGACCGAACCGGTGCTCAACCCGGCGACCGGGGAGGAGCTGGCGCGGGCACCGCGCTCGACGCCCGAGGACGTCGACCGCGCCGTCAAGGCCGCCAGGCGCGCCTTCGATGGCTGGACGCGGGCGACCCCCCGCGAGCGCTCCGAGGCCCTGCACGCGATCGCGAACGTGGTCGAGGAGCACGGCGAGGAGCTGGCTCGGATCGAGGCGCTGAACGCGGGCAAGCCGATCGAAGCGGTCAAGAACGACGAGATACCAGTGATGGTCGACAACCTCCGCTTCTTCGCCGGAGCGGCGCGCTGCCTCGAGGGCCGGGCCGCGGGCGAGTACATGGAGGGCTACACCTCCTTCACGCGCCGCGAATCGGTCGGCGTCGTGGGCCAGATCACGCCGTGGAACTACCCCCTGATGATGGCGATCTGGAAATTCGCTCCCGCGATCGCGGCGGGCAACACGGTTGTGCTGAAGCCGGCTGAGACGACGCCGATGACGACCGTGCGACTGGCGGAGCTGATCGCCGACATCCTGCCCAAGGGAGTGCTCAACGTCGTCACCGGCCCAGGGCAGCCAACCGGCGAGGCCCTGATCGGCCATCCCGACGTCGACATGGTCGGACTCACCGGCTCGGTCGACACCGGCAAGCACATCGCCCGCACCGCCGCCGACACCCTCAAGCGGGTCCATCTCGAGCTCGGCGGCAAGGCACCGGTCGTCGTCTTCGATGACGTGAGCCTCGAGAGCGCGCTCGAGACGATCGCCGGGACCGGCTACTACAACGCCGGGCAGGACTGCACCGCGGCGACGCGCGTCCTGGCGGAGGGAAAGGTCTACGACGACGTCGTCGCGGGGCTGAGCGAGCAGGCGAGCGGCCTCGTGATCGGCGACACGCTGTCACCCGAGACGACGCTCGGGCCGATCAACTCCTCTCGCCAGCGTGAGCGCGTCGAGGGGTTCCTCGAGCGCCGTCCGGAGCGCGCCGAGATCGTCACCGGCGGGCGCGAGCCCGACAGGCCCGGGTTCTTCCTCGAGCCGACGGTCGTCGCCGGACTCGAGCAGGAGGACGAGATGATCCAGCGCGAGATCTTCGGGCCGGTGATCACCGTGCAGCGGTTCACCGACGAGCAGCAGGCGATCGAGTGGGCCAACGGCACTCGCTACGGGCTCGCCTCATCGGTGTGGACGCGCGACGTCGGCCGCGCGCTGCGCGTCTCCAGGGCGCTGCGCTTCGGCTGCGTATGGATCAACGACCACATCCCGCTGGTGTCCGAGATGCCGCACGGCGGCTTCAAGGAATCCGGCTACGGCAAGGATCTGAGCGTCTACGGGCTCGAGGACTACACCGTCGTCAAGCACGTGATGGCCAACATCTCCTAGCGCCGCAGGCGGCGTCCCCGCCCGGCGATCTCGGCTAACGTCGCAGCATGAACACGCCGTTTCCGCCGGAGCTAGAGGGGGACGCGGGCGGGGCCGTGCTCGATGGCCCGCACACCGAGGCCCACCTGCTGCGCGACTATGACGTCCTGCGGCTGCGCGCCGCGAACCCCGGCCCGGCGACGCTCTCGGGCACCAACACCTGGGTGGTCGCCCGGGGCCCCGCGTGGGTCGTCGATCCCGGCCCCGCGCTGGAGGCGCACCTGACGCGCCTGTTCGAGGCGCTCGAGGCGCGTGGAGGGCTCGGCGGCGTCGTCCTCACCCATGATCATCACGACCATGCCGAAGCGCTCGCCAGGCTGCTCGAACGCTACCCGGCGCCCGTCGCCGCCGGCCGGGGCGAGGTCGACGTGCTGCTGCGGGAAGGCGTCCGGGTCGGGCCGTTCGAACCAATTGCGACTCCCGGACATGCGGCCGACCACTTCGCGCTCCTGGCCGGTGGGGCCTGCTTCACCGGTGACGCCGTGCTGGGCGAGGGAAGCGTCTTCGTGAGCCCCCACCCCGGCGCCATGGCCGGATACCTGCGCGCGCTCGAGCGCCTCGGCGCGCGCCGGGACATCACGGTGCTGTGTCCCGGACACGGGCCCCCTGTGTGGGATCCACACGCGAAGATCCAGCAGTACATCGACCACCGCATCGAGCGCGAGAACGAGCTCAAGTCCGCCCTCGCGCGCGGATCGCGCACCGTGGAGGAGCTGCTCGACGCCGTCTGGTCAGACGTGCCGCGCGAGTTGCGCCCGCTGGCGACGATCACGCTCGCCGCTCACCTGGACAAGCTCGAGGAGGAGCACGCGCTGCCCGCCGGTGTCGAGCGGCCGAGGCTCAGCGGAACCGAGTGGTGAGGAGGCCGGGAGCGACGGGACCGCTGCAGGGGGCGACCGGACCGTCGATGCCGGCGCCCGCCGGCGTGCTGTTCACCTCGATCGACTCGCCGTTCCCCCCGATCGCCGAGTACGGCTTTCTCTCCGACTGCCACACCGGCGCCCTGGTCGCATTGGATGGCTCGATCGAGTGGATGTGCCTGCCCTACTTCGACTCGCCGTCGGTCTTCGGCGCGATCCTCGATCGCAGCGCCGGCAGCTGGCGCGTCGGCCCCTACGGCGTCTACGTGCCCGCCGGGCGCCGCTACATCCCGGGCACGAACATGATCGAGACCACGTGGATGACCCAGCAGGGATGGCTGCGGGTCGTGGACGCGCTGACGCTCGGCGAGTGGCACGACAACGAGCACGGCTCGAGCCACACGCGCCCGCCGACCGACTTCGACGCCGATCACCTGCTCGTGCGCATGGTCGAATGCATCCAGGGCAAGGTCTCGGTCGAGATCGTCTGCGAGCCGATGCTCGAGTACGGCGCCGTGGCTTCGTCGTGGGACATGGTCGACGAGGGCCGGGCCGGCCAGGCGTGCCAGGTCGACGCGGTACACGAGACCGCGGGCTTCAGGCTCTACAGCGACATCCGCATGGGCGTCGAGGGCAACCGCGTGCACGGGCGCCACACGATGTCCGAAGGCGAGAAGCGATTCTGCGCGCTCTCCTGGACCGAGGCGCGCGGTGGTCCGCACACGGTCGAGCAGGCCGACGAGCATCTCGCGCGCACGAGCCACTTCTGGCGCACGTGGGTCGCCGAAGGCAGCTACCCCGATCACCCGTGGCGCATCCACCTCGAGCGCTCCGCGCTGACGCTGAAGGGCCTGACCTTCATGCCAACCGGCGCGCTCGTCGCCGCACCGACCACCTCCCTCCCCGAGACCCCCGGCGGCGAGCGTAACTGGGATTACCGCTTCTGCTGGATGCGCGACGCATCCTTCACGCTGTGGGCGCTGCACGCGCTCGGCCTGGACTGGGAGGCCGACGACTTCATCCAGTACGTCGCGGACCTGCCCCGCAACGGCGACGGGTCGCTGCAGATCATGTACGGGATCAGGGGCGAGAAGGATCTCGACGAGGTCATCCTCGAGCATCTGAAGGGCTACGAGGGGGCGAGGCCGGTTCGGATCGGCAACGCCGCCTACAAGCAACGCCAGAACGACGTCTATGGCGCCGTGCTCGACTCCGTGTACCTCCACGCCAAGCGCCGTGACCACATACCCGAGCGCCTGTGGCCGGTTCTGACCGAGCAGGTCTCGTGCGCCTCGAAGGCCTGGAGGGAGCCAGACCAGGGCATCTGGGAGACGCGCGGCAAGCCCCGGCACTACGTCTCCTCAAAGCTCATGTGCTGGGTCGCGATGGACCGTGGCGCGCGGCTCGCCGAACGGCGCGGCCAGCTCGATGACGCGCAGGAGTGGCAGGCCGTCGCCGATGAGATCCGCAGCGAGATCCTCGAGCGCGGGGTGGACCAGCGGGGCGTCTTCCGCCAGCACTACGAAACCGACGCGCTCGATGCCTCGACGCTGCTCGTTCCGCTCCTGCGCTTCCTGCCGCCGGACGACCCGCGTGTGCGCGCGACCGTGATGGCCGTCCGCGACGAGCTCACCGAGGGCGGCCTCGTGCTCCGCTACAGGCCCGAGGAGACCGACGACGGTCTGGAGGGCCAGGAGGGCACCTTCCTGATCTGCTCCTTCTGGATGGTCTCCGCGCTGTCGGAGATCGGCGAGCGCCGCGAAGCAGAGCATCTCTGCGACCGGCTACTCTCCTACGCCTCGCCGCTCGGCCTCTACGCCGAGGAGCTCGAGGCCTCATCCGGACGGCACCTCGGCAACTACCCGCAGGCGTTCACGCATCTCGCCCTGATCAATGCGGTCACGCACGTGATCGAAGGTCAGCGCCTCCCCTGAGGGCACGTGCCGGCCTGCACAAGCGCGCGCCGGCCGGCGGCCTCGCTCTCAGTAGCCCGCGTCGCCGGGGAGCAGGATGCGGGCGACTTCGCCCTCGAGCACGACCCGCGGCTCGACCGGCTGGACGTCGCGACCGCGCGCGTAGTCGGTGAGGGCCTTTACCGAGGAGAACGCGCCGAGCTGTTCGAGGTGCTTGATCGTCGGGAAGACGAGCTCGATCTCTCCGCGCCCGTATGCGTCGAGCGCCGCCTGGGGTCCGAACCAGCCGAGGTCGATGCACTCCTCGCCGTCGATCCTGGGCTCCTGCCCCGGCGGCAGCGGCGCGAGGAAGAAGTGCGTGTCGAAGCGGATCTGCACCGCCGCGGGCGTGATCCAGCGTGAGAACTTCACGAGCGAGGAGGGATCGTCGAGCTCGATCGCCGCCTCCTCGTGCAGCTCGCGGATCGCCGCCGCTCGGTGGGCCTCGTCGCCGTCGCCCTCGCCAGCGTCGACGGCGCCGCCCGGAAACACCCACACGCCACCCATGAAGCGAGCCTTCTCGGTGCGCCTGACGAGCAGCACCTCGAGCTCCTCGGCGCCGCCGCGAAGCAGGATCACGGTGGCCGCCTGGCGCGGAACAGTGGGCGGCCCCGGGTTGTACTCCTCGCCCGGACCCGGCCTTTCGCTCTCCTCTCGCATGCTCATCAGCTGACCCTAGCGGCCGGTAACCTATTGCGCATGAACGCCACGACCAAGACCCTCCAGCGCTGGATCTGCGAGTCATGCGGCTTCATCTACGACCCCGAGGAAGGCGATCCCGACGGCGGCATCCCGGGGGGGACCGCGTTCGAGGACATCCCCGACACCTGGTTCTGTCCGGTGTGTGGAGCGCGCAAGCGTGACTTCGTGCCCTACGAGGACTAGACCGCTCGTGCGCGCCACCGCGCTCGCTTGAGCTCCGAACCAGGTTGGGAGTCGCTGCTCGCGCTCGACACCGAGCGCGTCTGGCACCCCTACGGAGCCCTCCCGGCGGCCGTTGCACCGCTGCCCGTCGTCTCGGCCGAGGGCGTCCGGCTGCGGCTCGCCGACGGCCGTGAGCTGATCGACGGCATGGCGTCGTGGTGGTGCGCGATCCACGGATATCGCCATCCATCCCTGGACGCCGCGGTCGCCGAGCAGCTCGCGAGCGTGGCGCACGTGATGTTCGGTGGGCTCACCCACGAGCCGGCGATCCGGCTGGCCGAGCGCCTCGCCGCGCTCGCGCCGGAGGGCCTGGAGAAGGTCTTCTTCGCCGACTCCGGGTCGGTCGCGGTCGAGGTCGCGATCAAGCTCTGCCTACAGTTCCAGCGGGCCGTCGGCAGGCCCGAGCGCACGCGGCTGCTGACCGTCAGGGGCGGCTATCACGGCGACACCTTCGGCGCGATGGCGGTGTGCGATCCGGTCGGTGGGATGCACAGCCTGTTCACGGGTGTGCTGCCGCGGCACGTGTTCGCGGAGCGACCACCCGACGGCTTCGGCGAGGCGCTCGACGAGGAGTGGGCGAGCGCGGTGGGCGAGCTCGCGGCCCGGCACGCGGGCGAGCTCGCGGCTGTGATCGTCGAGCCGGTCGTGCAGGGGGCGGGCGGGATGCGCTTCCACTCGCCCGAGTGCGTGGCGTTTTTGAGACGTCTCTGCGACGAGCACGAGATGCTGCTCGTGCTCGACGAGATCGCGACCGGCTTCGGGCGGACCGGTGCGATGTTCGCCTGTGAGCACGCCCGCGTCACTCCGGACGTGATGTGTGTCGGCAAGGCGCTCACGGGCGGATACATGACGCTGGCGGCAATGCTCTGCACGGCGCCGGTGGCCGAGGCCGTCTCCCGCGGCGAAGGCGGCGGGCTGATGCACGGTCCGACGTTCATGGCAAATCCGCTCGCCTGCGCCGTAGCGCTCGCGTCACTCGAGCTGCTCGCCGACGGGAGCTGGCGCTCGCGCGTGGCTGAGATCGAGCGCGGCCTGCGAGCCGGCCTCGAGCCGGCCCGCGCACTGCCGGGTGTCGTGGACGTTCGCGTCCTCGGCGGCATCGGAGTGGTGCAGCTCGAGCGTGACGTCGACATCGCCGCCGCGACCGCGACCGCCGTGCAGAGCGGTGTCTGGCTGCGCCCCTTCCGCGACCTGATCTACACGATGCCGCCGTATGTGATCGGCCGTGAGGACCTCGAGCGGGTCACCGAAGCCGTCGTCGCGGCCGCGAGCGCCTGAACCGGAGCGCGCCCCAGCCACTCGCTCCACGGCAGGCTCGCCCCGGCGCGCGCCAGCTCCGCTGGCTCCGGGCCGCTGACGGGCGGCAGGCCGTGGACGTCGAGCTCTCCCATCCGGGCGAGCGTCTCGCGGTTCGAGCGCTCGAGCTCTGAGGGGTTCGCGGGCCAGGGCGTGAGCACGAGGGCGGCGACCGTCAGTCCGGCCCCGCGCGCGGCTCGGAGGGTCAGCAGCGAGTGGTTGATCGTGCCGAGCCCAGGGGGGGCCGCGATCACCACCGGCAGCCCGAGCGCCGACGCGAGGTCGCAGACGGTGAAGTCCACCGCCAGCGGCGAGAGCAGCCCGCCGGCCCCCTCCACGACGAGCGGGCCGGGCGCCGAGGCGGCGCGCGCGGCGGCGTGGAGCGCGTCCGGGTCGATCGGCTCTCCCGCGAGCTCGGAGGCGAGCTGCGGTGAGACCGCCGGCCCGTAGCGCAGCGGCGTGACCTCCTCGCGGCTCATGCCGGCCATTGCGCCCAGCAGGACATCGTCCGGCGGCCAGGTCCCGGGCGGCTCGTCGAGTCCGGTCACGGCGGGCTTGTGCGCGCGGACCCTCTCACCGGCCGCCGCCATCGCCGCGATCAGCGCCGCAGCAACGATCGACTTGCCGGCGCCCGTGTCGGTGCCGGTGACGAGCAGTCCCTCCATCAGGCGTCGCGGTCCGCGGCCGGGCGGCGGGCGTGACCGCCTACGCCGCGCGGGCGGCCGACGCCTCGCGCTCGTAGTCGAACGGCGCCTGCAGCACAGTGGCGGCCTCGGTCGTCCGCTCGCCGGGATCCTGTTCGGCCTGCTCGGCGTCGAAGGGAGCGTCCGCGCGTGCGTGCCCGCGGTGCGCGCTCAGCTCCACGCGCCTCGGACCCTCGCCCACGGGCGAGGGTGCAGCGTCTTCGGGCACCTCCACGGGCGGGCCCATCGTCGCCGGCTCGAGCCCGAGCTCGCGCGCGGCCTCGCCGAAGACGCCGGCGGCGTGCCGTAGCTCGGAGGCCGTGTGCGAGGCCATCGCCGCCAGCCGCAGGCGGGAGGTCCCGGGCGGCACGGTCGGCGGTCGGATCCCCTGCGCGAACACGCCACGCTCGAGCGCCAGCTGGCAGAGGCTCATCGTCGCCCGCTCCTCGCCCACGATCAGCGGGACGATGTGCATCTCCGCCTCGGGTACGGGAAAGCCCTCCTCGGCGAGCGCGCGGCGAAGCGTCCTGGCGTTCGCACGCAGACGCTCGACGCGGTGGGGGCGCCCTTCGAGCAGCTCGAGCGCCGCCAGCGCACCCGCCACCGCGGGAGGCGGCGGCGCCGTCGAGAAGATCAGCGAGCGTGCGGTGTTGATCAGGTAGCGAACGACCTCCTCACTGGCGCACACATAGGCGCCGTAGGAGCCGAGCGACTTTCCGAGCGTCCCCACGATCGCGTCGACCTCCCCGTCGAGGCCCGCCTGCGCGAGCGCTCCACGCCCGCCCGGACCCAGGCTGCCGATCGCGTGCGCCTCGTCGACGACGAGGCGAGCGCCCGAGGCGCCGGCGAGCTCGACGAGCTCCTGGAGCGGCGCGAGGTCGCCGTCCATCGAGAAGACCGAGTCGGTGACGATCAGCCGGCGGCCCCGCCCGTCTCGGCGGCCGTGGTGGTAGAGGCACCAGTGCAGATGCTCGACGTCGCAGTGCCGGTAGACGACGACCTCCGCGCGTGAGAGCCGGCACCCGTCCACGATCGACGCGTGGTTGAGCTCGTCGGAGAAGACGGTGTCGCCCCGCCCTGCGAGCGCGCCGATCACGCCGATGTTCGCGAGGTAGCCCGAACCGAACAGCAGGCACGCCGGGCTGCCGTGAAAGGCGCCCAGCTGCTCCTCGAGCCGGCGGTGGATCGTCATCGTGCCCGACACCAGGCGGGAGGCGCCGGCGCCGACGCCCCAGCGCATGGCGCCGTCGGCCGCAGCCTCGCGAACGCGCGGGTGGTCGGCGAGGCCGAGGTAGTTGTTCGAGCACAGCAACATCACCGGCCGTCCTTCGAGTAGCACGGTGGGACCCTGCGGGCCGTGGAGCAGGCGCAGCCGGCGGCCGAGGCCGAGCCGCTCGAGCTCCGCCAGGCGCGCTTCGATGTCGCTCACCGGATCGCCTCCGCTACCCGACGGGCACGCGGTTGGGTGCCCCGTCGGGCCGCTGCGGGACCGATCGCTTTGCGCGGTAGCGCAGCTGGGCCGACGGATCCCACAGGCGAACGTCGAGCTTGACGGCGCCGGGCACAGGTCCGCTCTCGAGCAGCTCCTCGACGACGTCGGGCGTCTCGCCCTCCATCCAGCCGGAGCGGTTGTCGGGCCGCGGGTTCGCGGCGTTGTCGGGCTGGCGCGCGACGTTCAGGCCCAGCTCCTCGAACATCCGCCGGTCCTCCTCGGGCTCGTTGCCGAGGGTCGTGAGGAAGTTGCCGAGCATCACGCCGTTGATCCCGGCCTTGACCGCGAGGCGCTGGAGCTCGCCGAGGTTCTCGACGCGCCCGCCGCACAGCCGGAAGAGCGCGCCGGGCAGGATCAGGCGGAAGATGGCGATCCACTTGACCGCCTCCCACGGATCCATGAACTCGCGGTCCCCGAACTTCGTCCCGGGGCGCGGGTTGAGCATGTTGATCGGGACGCTCGTGGGGTTGATCGCCGCCAGCTCGAAGGCCATCTCGACCCGCTGCTCGCGCGTCTCGCCGAGGTTGAGGATCCCGCCGACGCACGTCTCGAGGCCCGACTCCCGGACGGCCTGGATCGTCCGCAGCCGCCCCTCGTAGCGGACGGTGCTGGTGACCTCCTCGTAATAGCTGTGTGCCGTCTCGACGTTGTGGTGAACGCGCTGGATGCCCGCCTCGCGCAGCATCGCCGCGCGCTCGGCAGACATATGACCGATCGACGCGCAGCGCTTGAGGTTGGTGTTCGAGGACACGAGCCGCACGCCCTCCAGGTACTTCTCGAAGTCGCGCTTGGACAGCCCCTGTCCCTGGGTGACCATGCAGAAGCGGTGGGCGCCCGCGGCCTCGGCGGCGCGCGCGTGCTCGAGCATCTGCTCGGGCTCCATCATCGCGTGCATCGGCGTCTCTGCGTCGGCGAAGCGCGACTGAGCGCAGAAGCCGCAGTCCTCCGCGCAGCCTCCCGACTTCGCGTTCACGAGCGAGCACATGTCGGTCGAGTCCTCGAAGCGCTCGAAGCGGGCCTCCCAGGCGCGCTGGACGAGCGCCTCGATCTTCGCGTGGTCCTCGAGCTCTCCGAGCTCGATCGCCTCCTCCCGGGTGATCAGCGGCTCCACGGCGGGGACGTTAGGCGCCCCGCCGGACGGCTGCTGCGCACCGCCTGGCGGCGGCTATCGCCCCCGCCAGCGCGGGGCGCGTTTCTCGGCAAAGGCCCGCATGCCCTCGCGCATGTCCTCGGACGCGAATGAGGCGCGACGCAGCTCGATCAGCTCCTCCTCGATGCGCGGGTCGAGCCGGCCCTCGGCCCGCAGGAGCTCCGCGATCACGCGCTTGTTGCCCAGCTGCGACAGGGGCGCGTTGGCCGCGAGCTCGCCGGCGAGCTCCAGCGTCACGGCGTCCAGCTCGTGCTCCCCGGCGACGCGGTTGACGAGCCCCCACGCGAGCGCGGTGGGCGCGTCGACGTAGCGGCCGAGCAGGAACAGCTCCCGCGTCCGCGCGGCGCCGATCGCGTCCAGGAAGCGGCGCAGGCCCGTGTGGGAGTAGACGAGGCCGAGCTTCGCGGGCGGCATGCCCAGCCTGATCGCCTCGCCGGCCACCCGCAGGTCGCATGCCAGCGCGAGCTCCAGGCCGCCGCCGATCGTGTGGCCGGGCAACGCGGCGAGCGTCGGATACGGGAAGGCCTCGAGCGCGTCGATCGCTTCCGTGAAGGGATGCGCGACGAGTCGCTCGGCGGTCTCCTCGAAGCCCTCGTCGGGAATCTCGCCGATGTCGTAGCCGGCGGAGAACATGCCGTGGGCCCCCGTCACCACGACGCATCGCGTGTGCGACTCGCGGGACGCGAGCCCGGTCAGCGTCGCGGTGACCGCGTCGAGGATCGGATGGTCGAGCGCGTTGCGCTTGGTCGGGTTGGAGATCGTCAGCCGGACGACGCCCTCCGTGGGCTCGTCGACGAGCAGCTTGCCATCGGCGAGCTCGCGGGTTGCTGCGCTTCCGGACACGCGCGGACAGGCTAGCCGAGCGTCTGGCGCTGCGCGGCCCGCACGATCGCCTCCGGATCGAGCTCGGCCACCGAGGCGAGCTGGAGGTGCGCGCGCTCGACCGTCTCCGGAGCGGGCGGATAGGCCCTGTTCGGGATCGCCACCACCGAGAGCCCTGCGGCGAGCGCCGAGCGGATGCCGGCATCCGAGTCCTCGACGGCCACGCACGAGCCCGCGTCTGCACCCAGCCTCGCGGCGGTCTCCACGTAGACGTCCGGCGCCGGCTTTCCGTTGGCGACCTCCTCGGAGGAGGTGATCGCCGAGAACAGCCGCTCCCAGCCGGCGAGCTCGAGGACGAGCTCGATGATCTCGCGATTTGACGAGGAGGCGAGCCCGAGGGGCCAGCGCGCCGCGATCGCGCGCACGGCCTCATCCGCACCCGGGATCAGCGGCAGCTCACGGCGGTAGCGCTCGGCCACGAGTGCCGCGACCTCGCGCGAGATCCGGGGCGGATCGAGCGGCAGCTCGAGCTCCTCGTGCATGTAGCGGCTCCACTCGGTCGAGCTCATGCCGAGCATCGCGCGTTCGGCCTCTGGCCTCCAGACCCCGCTGTACCTCAGCGTCAGCTCACGCTTGGCGGCGTTCCACACCTGCTCGGATTCGAGCAGCACCCCATCGAGGTCGAAGATGACCGCGGCGACGGACACCGACGCGTCACTCGAGCACGACGAGCGGGTCGCCCTCGCTGACCGCCTGTCCCTCCTCGCAGACGATCTCGATGACCGTTCCGGCGTCCTCGGCCTCGACGGGCATCTCCATCTTCATCGACTCGAGGATCGCCACGGTGTCGCCCTCCTCGATCGCGTCGCCCACCTCGCACTCGATTTTCCAGACGGTGCCCGTGATGTGGGCCTCGACAACAGCCATCTCAAGCCTCCAAACGCAGATCGCCGGACGCGGGGCACAATAGCCTTCCCCGGCGACCGACCATGCGGGCGCCCACGCTGATCATCGTCGCTGCCTACAACGAGGCTGACCGCATCCGTGCGACCCTCGATGCGCTCGCGCTCGCCTTCCCGGAGCGGCCCGTGTGGGTGGCCGACGACGGCTCCACCGATGCCACGCCGCAGATCGCGCGCGAGGCCGGGGCACGCGTCGTGCGCAGCGAGCGGGTGATCGGCAAGGGGGCCGCGGTCACGCTCGCGGCGCGCGAGGCGCTGGACGCCGCGCCGGGTGCGGCACAGGCCGCTGGGGAAAGCGTGTTCCTGCTCTGCGACGGGGACCTCGGCGAGTCCGCGGCTCGGTTGGGTGCGATCGTCGACGCCGTCGCGCGCGGCGAGGCCGATGTCGCGATCGCCGCGTTCGCGCGACGCGTCGGAGGCGGCTTCGGTGTTGCCGTCGGGTTCGCGCGCTGGGCGATCCGGCGCCGCTGCGGATTCGACGCGACGGCGCCGATCTCCGGCCAGCGCGCGCTGAACGAGCGGGCGCTGCGCGACGTGCTGCCGTTCGCGCGGGACTTCGGCATGGAGATCGGCATCACGATCGACGCCGTCCGCGCCGGGTATCGCGTGCGGGAGATCGAGCTCGATCTGGAGCACCGCGCGACGGGACGCACCCTCGGCGGGTTCGCGCATCGCGCCCGCCAGCTCGTGGATTTCGCACGCGTCTACCTGGCAAGGGCACCGTTAGGCTCGCGGGCGAGATGATCCTCGCGATCGACCAGGGCACGACCGCGACGACGTGCTTCGTCTTCGACGATCAGGCCGAGCCGCTCGCGCGTGCGACCCGCGAGATCGCGCAATCGTTCCCGCGACCCGGCTGGGTCGAGCACGATCCACTCGAGATCTGGGAGGTCACGCACGGGCTCGCCGGCGAGGCCCTCGCCGAAGCCGGAGTGGCCGTAGGCGAGCTCACGGCCGTCGGCATCACCAACCAGCGCGAGACCGTCGTCGTGTGGGACCCGGCGACGGGCGAGCCGCTTCACCCGGCGCTCGTCTGGCAGGACAGGCGCACCGCTGAGCGCTGCGAGGAGCTTCGCGCCGCGGGGCGCGAGGCGCTCGTGCGCGAACGCACCGGTCTGGTGATCGACCCCTATTTCTCGGGAACCAAAATCGAGTGGCTGCTCGAGCATCTCCCGGGACTGCGCGAGCGGGCCACAGAGGGGCGGGCGGTGTTCGGGACGGTCGACTCGTGGCTGGCGTTCAAGCTCACCGGCGAGCACGTCACGGACCGCTCGAACGCGTCGCGGACGATGCTCTACGACGTCACGAGCGGGCGCTGGGACCCGGAGCTCCTGGAGATGCTCGGCGTGCCCGAGCGCTCGCTGCCGCGGGTGCTCCCGAGCGCCGGCGTGTTCGGCGAGACGCGCACGAAGGCGCTGCACGGACATGCCGTGCCGGTCGCGGGCGTCGCGGGCGACCAGCAGGCGGCGCTCTTCGGCCAGGGATGCGTCGACCCGGGCATGGGCAAGAACACCTATGGCACGGGGTCCTTCCTGCTCGTCAACGCGGGTTACACGAGCGCCCCCGCGCCCCCGGGCCTGCTTCGGACGGTCGCCTGGGGGATCGGCGCCTCGACGGCCTACGCGCTCGAGGCCTCGATCTTCGTCACGGGCGCCGCTGTGCAGTGGCTGCGCGACGGTCTCGGCATCATCGAGCAGGCCTCCGACACCGAGGCGCTGGCCGCCTCGCTGCGGGGCAACGACGGCGTGTACTTCGTACCCGCGCTCACGGGCCTCGGCTCCCCGCACTGGGACGCGGATGCGCGGGGGACGATCATCGGGCTCACCCGTGGCAGCGGTCGCGCCCAGCTCGCGCGCGCGACGCTCGAGTCGATCGCCTACCAGACCGTAGACGCGGTCAGGGCGATGGAGGCCGCGTCGGGGGAGACCCTGCCCGAGCTGCGCGGCGACGGCGGCGCGACGACGAACGGCTGGCTGATGCAGTTCCAGGCGGACGTCCTCGGTGTCCCGGTCGTGCTTCCCGAGATCTCGGACACGACGGCGCTCGGCGCCGCGTACCTCGCCGGCGTCGGCGCGGGCCTTTGGACGGTCAGCGACGTGCGCTCGGGCTGGCGGGAGCGCGCTCGCTACGAGCCGCGCATGGGCGAGGACGAGCGCACGTCCCTGCTCGCCGGCTGGCAGGACGCGCTCGCTCGAGCGCGGGGCATCGCGCCCGAAGCGAGATAGGGTTTGGGTGGATGAGCGAACTGGCGCCGATGCGCGAGCAGGTCTACAGCGACCCGCGGCCGAAGGAGTACTTCGACCGCTTTCACGAGCGCGCGCGCACGCGTGAACCGGACTTCGTCTACGAGTTCGTGCGGCTGCTCACCTCGCTGTACGCCTACACCTTCCTGCGGGCCCGCGCGATCTCGACCGAGAAGGTGCCCGGCAGTGGCGCGGTCATCCTCGCCCCGAATCACTTCTCCTTCATGGATCACTTCCTGATCGGCTGCTACATCCGGCGCAAGGTCCGCTACATGGCCAAGTCGCAGCTGTTCAAACGTCCGATGCAGTGGATCTACACCCACGGCGGCGTATTTCCGGTGCGTCGCGGCGCTCGGGACGAGGAAGCGTTCATCACCGCCGAGGGGATCCTCGGCCGCGGAGGCGCGGTCGCGATGTACTGCGAGGGAGGCCGCTCGCGCACCGGCAAAGTGGGCGAGCAGGCCAAGCGCGGCATCGGCCGGCTGGCGCTCGAGACGGGATCCCCGGTCGTGCCGATCGCGATCCACGGCTCCTCGCGAATCCGCAACTGGAAGCGACTCCAGTTCCCGAAGGTCACGGTCCTGTACGGAGACGCGATCCGCTGGGAGCGGATCGAGAACCCGACACGGGAGCAGCAGCAGGCGGTCGCCGACGAGATCCTGATCGAGATCCGCCGGCTGCACGCCGCCCTCGAGGAGCACGGGCGCAAGGGGGTGCTGCGGCGCCTGCGCGACCAGCGCCGCGACCGGGGGCACTCGCCCAAGGGCGCCGCGGTCGCCTAGCGCGAGCGCTCGCGCGATGGCCGCGATCGACGCCTCGCGTCTGCTGCGCCCGGGACTGCTCGCGGGGCGCTGCGTGCTCGTCGCGGGGGGAGCCGGCGCGGCGCAGGGCTCCGAGACGGTGGGCGGGGCCGTGGGCTCGGCGTTCCTCCGGCTGGGTGCCGAGCTCGCGCACTTCGCACTCTCCCTCGACGGGTCTGAGCAGGCCCAGGAGCTCGCCTGCGCAGAGGCGGTGCGCGACGCGCTCTCCCAGATGTCCCGGGTTGACGTTCTGGTCATGGATGGCGCCGCGATCTTCGAGCGGGCCGGCGCGCGCGGCGCGGGGGAGGCCGGCGGCGACGGCGCGCGGGAGGCGGGCGCGGCACCCGAGCGCTCGGCGGCGCAGCTCGGAGCCTGCGTGCAGGCGGCCTGGAGCGTCACCCGCGCGGTCTTCACGCTGGCGTTCGAGCCGCATGCGGGCGCAGGGCGGATCATCTACCTGGCTCCGCCCCCAGGCGCCGGTGAGCATTCGGGGCCGGCGCGGGCCGGCCTCGAGAACCTCGCGCGCACGCTCTCGATCGAGTGGGCGCGCCACGAGGTAACGGCGGTGACGATCGCGCCGGGCGACGGGACCGCGGCCGAGGAGATCGCGACGCTCGCGGCCTACCTCTCCTCGCCCGCGGGGGCGTACTTCTCCGGCTGCCTGCTGGACCTGCGCGGGCCTGGCGGCCGACGCTAGCCGGTCATCCCTCCGAACATCCCACCGGTGACGTGCAGCGTCTGCCCATGGACGTAGTTCGACCAGGGCGAGCACAGAAAGAAGATCCCGCCCGCCGCCTCTTCGGGGCTCGCCGCGCGCCCGAGCGGGATCAGCACCGGGGCCATCTGGCGCATCTGCTCGGGGATCCCGAGCTGGATCTTCTCGCCGTCCTTCTCCATCGTGTTCTCGTCGACCTTCGCCTGTGTGAGGCGGGTGTCGATGAAGCCGAAGGCGACCGCGTTGACGTTGACTTTGAACTGGCCCCACTCCTTGGCCACCGTTTTCGTGAGCCCCACGACGGCGGCCTTCGCGGCCGAGTAGTTGGCCTGGCCGGCATTGCCGAAGGTGCCCGAGGTGGAGGAGACGTTGACGATCTTCCGGAACACCTCTTTGCCTTCCTCGCGCTCTTTCTTCGCCGGCTCGCGCAGGTGGGGAGCGGCGGCGCGGATCACGCGGAAGGGCACGACGGTGTGGATGTCGAGCATTTTCTGGAACTGGTCGTCGGTCATCTTGTGGATCGGCGCGTCGACGGTGTAGCCCGCGTTGTTGACGATGATGTCGATCTTCCCGAAGGAGTCGATCGCCTTCTGCACGAGCTCGTCGGGCGCGCCCGGCTTGGTCAGGTCGCCGGCGAAGACGGCCGTCTCGCCCGCGATCTCGCCGGCCGCCTGCTCGGCGATGTCGCCGTCCAGGTCGTTGATCAGGACCTGCGCGCCCTGCTCGGAGAGCACTTCTGCGGTCGCACGTCCGATGCCGCGCGCCGAGCCCGTGACGATCGCCGACTTGCCGTCGAGTACTCCCATAGCTTTTGGTTCTCCTTGTCGTGTTGGGGTGCGCGGAGATTATCCGAGCGCTCCGTAAGGCCGGCGGCATGCCGGAAGAGCGGGCCCCAAGCTACCGGCCGCCCTCACGCGGGGCCGCTCGCTACTCGTCCTCAGCCGGTGATGATGACGCCGAAGTCCTCGGTGTAGATGCCCCCGGCCTGGCCGTGGGCGAGCGAGCCGGGGACGTGGGGCGAGACGCCGACGGCGGTGTCGCGGAAGCGTGCGTCGAGGATGTTTTCACGGTGGCCGGGCGAGCCCATCCAGGCGGTCACGATCGCGCGCGGCGTCCCCTCTGTGCCGGTTCCCCAGGCGAGGTTCTCGGCGATTTCATAGCCGATCTGGGAGCTGTAGATGTAGCCCGAGGAGCGCATCCGGTCGCCAGGCGTGTCACCGCGAGGGCCGACGTGTTCGAAGTAGTCGCCGAAGGCCATGCTCTCGGTGTGGCTCTGGGCCGCCTGCTGCAGACGCGAGTTGTCCTGCAGCGGGCTCTCGCCGTGGGCGGACCGTTCACGGTTGATCAGGCACAGCGTCGCCGCGCGCACCCGTTCGACGTTCCAGGCGCTCGGAGCGAGATCGGCGTCCGGGCAGCCGGCGGCGTTCGCGGACGAGTGCCTGTGCGAAGGGCTCACGACCCGGTGGCTCGCGGGGGGATGGACGGTCGAGCCATGGTGGTGGGCGCGACCGTGATGCGTGCTGCGGTGGCGCCTGACGCAGCGGGGAGGGCGGTGGGACCCGCGGAAGCTCGCCGTCCGCGTGTGGCGGCGGCGATGGTGCGATCGGCCCGAGGATGCGCACGTCGGCGCGTGGTGTACGCGACGCGGGTGGGCCTGGCGGTGCGAGCCGAGTGCCGTCGAGACGCCAGCGAGCGCCCAGGCGGACAGCAGGAGGAGCCCAGCGAGCAGGATGAGGCGTTTGCGAGCCACCAGTCGTGTATCGACAGCGGCGCCGCGGCGATTGAGCCCTCGTGCGCAGCTTTGGACAGCCTTGCGAAGGAACGAACGGGGATCGTGCCCGGATCAGAGCGCGAGCGCGCGCCCGAGTATCTCTCTCATGATCTCGTCGCTGCCGCCGCCGATCGGTCCCAGGCGCGCGTCCCTTGCCGCGCGCTCGACCCAGTACTCGCGCATGTACCCGGCCCCGCCGTGGATCTGCAGGCACTCGTCCATGAGCTCGTAGGACGCGCGCTGGGTGAGCAGCTTGGCCATCGTCACCTCGCGCAGCGGCTCCTCGCCGGCGACGAAGCGCCGCAACGCGTCATAGGTCACGCAGCGGCAGGTGTAGACCGACGTGGCGAGGTCGGCGAGCTTGTGACGGATGACCTGGTGCCCGGAGAGCGGCCGGCCGAAGCTCTCGCGCTCGCGCGCGTAGGCGGCGGTGCGCTCCCACGCGAGCTGCATCGCGCCGACCGCGCCGAGCGCCATCGCGAGCCGCTCCCACTGGAAGTTGGCCATGATCAGCTTGAACCCCTCGTTCAGCTCCCCGAGCAGGTTCTGCTCGGGCACGAAGACGTCCTGGAAGCTGATCGTGGCGGTGTCCGAAGCGTGCCAGCCGAGCTTCTCGAGCTTCGAGGACTCGACCCCGTCGCCGCGGTCGACGATCAGGAAGGAGATGCCGTGGTGGCCTCCCTGCTCGCTGGTCTTGACGGCGGTGACGATGAAGTCCGCGCGCACGCCGTTGGTTATGTAGGTCTTCTCGCCGCGGACGATCCACCCGCCCTCGACGCGCTCGGCGCGGGTCGTGATCGCCGCCACGTCCGAGCCGGCGCCGGGCTCGGTGATCCCGAGCGCGCCGATCCGCTCGCCGCGGATCGCGGGCACGAGGTACCGCTGCTTCTGCTCCTCGGTGCCGAACTTCCAGATCGGCGGCGTGGCGATGTTGATGTGCGCGCCGATCCCGGCAGCGGCGCCACCGGATCCGATCCTCGCCATCTCCTCGCACAGGACCGCATCATGCAGGTAGTCGCCGCCCTGCCCGCCATAGGCCTCCGGGTACTTCAGGCCGAGCAGTCCCTGCGCGGCGAGCTTCGGGAAGACCTCGTCGGGAAACCAGCGCTCGTCCTCCCACTGTTGTGCGTGCGGCGCGAGCTCGCGCTCGATGAAGCCGCGGGCGGAGGCGCGGAGGTCCTCGTGCTCCTGGGTGAAGGGTGGGCTCTCGGTCATGGAGAATGCTCAGCATGACGAACGCCGGGATCACGCCCGCGCCGTCCTGGCGGCGAATGGTCGCGGGTCTGCTTGACGCGGCGCTGCTCGGAGGTGGGCACTGGCTCCTTGGCCGTAGGGCCCCGCATCGCGCCGCTGGTCTGACCGCGCTGCTGAGGCTCGTGGACCAGCCGCTGCGCCAGCAGCTCGGCAGCCCGGGCCAGCGGCTGCTCGGGCTCAGAACGGTAGACAGGCGCACCGGTCGCCGACTGGACCTGTGGCGCTCGCTCGTGCTGCTCGCCGCCGGTTCCGGCGGTCAAGCGATCGCCGGACGCTTCGGGCCTCGGCGGACGGCCGAGCAGAAGCACAAGCAGGAGCGGTTCGTCGCGGAGGTCAGGGAGATCCATCAGCGACACCCCGAGGGCTCTCCCGGACGCGATGCCGAGATGGAAGCGCCCTTCGAGCACCCTCCGACGCCCATGACGGCCAACGCGCGGACGTCGGTGGCACCCATGCTTGGCGTCGGGCTGCTCAACGCGGTCCTGCGCCGGCGCCGCGCCCCCACCACCGAGATTCTCGTGCGCCGCGGGCGCTGAGCTCACAGGCCGTAGGAGCGGCCGATGACCTCGAGCATGATCTCGTCGGTCCCCGCGCCGATGCGGTTCAGGCGCATGTCGCGCCAGACGCGCTCGACGTTGTACTCCTTCATGTAGCCGGCGCCGCCGTGGATCTGGATGCACTCGTCGGCGACTTCGCAGGCGATGCGGGAGGCGTGCAGCTTCGCCATCGAGATCTCCCGCACGGGGTACTCGCCGTTGGCGAAGCGCCACGCGGTCACATACACGAGCTGCCGCGCTGTTTCGATCTTCGTCGCCATCTCGGCGAACTTGTGCCTGATCACCTGGAAGTGGCCGATCGCTTTGCCGAAGGCTTCGCGCTCCTTCGCGTATTCGAGCGTCGCGTCGAAGCATTTCTGGGCGCCCGCGACGCTTCCGGCGGCGCCGATCATGCGCTCGCCCTGGAGCTCCCACATGATGTGGTAGAAGCCCTTGCCGACCTCGCCGAGCACGGCCGAGGCGGGGACGCGCACGTCCTGGAAGGCGAGCAGCGCCGTGTCGGAGGCGTGCATGCCCATCTTCTGGAGCTTCTTCTCGCGGATCACGCCGGGAGAGTCCATCGGCACGAGGAACAGCGTGAAGCCGTCGTAGCCGGCGTCGGGGTCGGTCTTCGTCACGAGCACGATCACGTCGGCGCGGTGGCCGTTGGTGATGTAGGTCTTCGAGCCGTTGATCACGTATTCGTCGCCGTCGCGAACCGCACGCGTCTTGATCCCTTTGACGTCGGAGCCGGCGTCGGGCTCGGTGATGCCGAGGCAGAGGATCTTCTCGCCCTTGATCGCCGGCACCGCCCACTGCTGCTTCTGCTCCTCGCTCCCGAGCGCCAGGATCGGGGGCATCGCCATGTCGGTCTGGACGGCGATGCCCATCGACAGTCCGCCGCAGTTGGCGTTGGAGATCGCCTCGCCGAGGACGATCGCCGAGAAGTAGTCGCCGCCCTGACCGCCGTACTGCTCGGGCTTGTCGAGGCCGAGGAAGCCGAGCTCGCCCATGCGCCTGAAGACCGAGTCGGGGAACGTCGTCTCCTCCCACTCGTCCGCGTGCGGCGCGAGCTCTTTGATCGCGAAGTTCGTGATCGACTCACGCAGCTGTTCGTGCTCGTCGTTGAAGATGAAGTGCTTGCGCGTGGCCTGGAAGTCCGGCTTCAGCACGCTCTCGGCGGTGGCGGCCATGGTGGCGGGAATCTCCTTGTTCGGGATGCGCGTGGCGGCCGATTCCTCGGCCGGGCGGTCTGCGAGAACGCTAACGGAGTGCTCGGCAAAAGTAAACAGTAGGACTGCATACTTCCCACGGGGCGAGCTTGCGGTTAGGATGCGGCTGTGGCCAGCGATCACGTCCTGTTCGACGTCGGCGAGAGGGGCATAGCGACGATCACGCTGAACGACCCCGTCACGCGAAACGCGCTCTCGCCCGAGATGCTGGGCGGGCTGATCGACGCCTTCGAGCGCGCGCGGGACGACGAGGCGGTCCGCTGTGTCGTGCTCGCCTCATCGCACGAGACCACGTTCTCCTCCGGCGCGAACCTCGGCGGGTTCGCGGGCGAGCAGCCACTGGTGCTCAAGCACTTCGGCTCCGAGCGCTTCGTCGGCCTCTTCAAGCTGATCGGCGAACTCGGCAAGCCGACGCTCTGCGCCGCGCGGGGCCACGTGCTCGCCGGCGCGCTCGGGATCGCGCTCGCGTGCGATTTGATCGTCGCCTCCGAGAAGGCGAGCTTTGGAACGCCCGAGATCAACGTGGGCACCTTCCCGTTCATGATCATGTCGCTGATCTACCGGAACATCCCGCGCAAGAAGGCCAACGAGCTGCTGCTGCTCGGCGAACGCTGGGATGCCGATCAGGCGCTCGCCGCCGGGCTCGTCAACAAGGTCGTTCCGGACGCCGAGTTCGAGGCGGAGGTGCTCGAGTGGGCGCTCAAGCTCGCGGGCAGCTCGCCCGTGATCATGCGGCTCGGCAAGGAAGCGATGCGCCGCCAGCTCGACATGCCGCTCGACGACGCGCTCGACTACCTGCGTGCTCAGCTGACGCTCGCGCTGTCAACGGAGGACATCGTCGAGGGCGTGAGCGCGTTCTTCGAGAAGCGCGAGCCCGAGTGGAAAGGACGCTGATGAGCACCGAGAGCAGGACCTCGCTGCTGCGCCCGCTCGTCGAGGATCTCGAGGAGCGCCGCGCGCGGATCAAGCTCGGCGGCGGCGAGGAGAAGATCGCCAAGCAGCACGAGCGAGAAAAGCTGACCGCGAGAGAGCGGATCGCGCTGCTGATCGATACCGATGAGGGCACAGGCGACAGCACCTTCGTCGAGCTCGGCATCCACGGACGTCCCCACTTCTCCCAGCGCGCGATGGACGGCGTCGAGGCGCCGGCCGACGGCGTGATCACCGGCTACGGAAAGGTCGACGGGCGCCTCACGGCGGTGTGCGCATACGACTTCACGGTGATGGCGGGCTCGATGGGGATGACCGGGGAGCTCAAGGTCACGCGCCTGCGCGAACTGGCTCTGACGAAGCGGATCCCGTTCGTGTGGCTGCTCGACTCCGCGGGCGCCCGCATCCAGGAGGCGGTCGGCTCGCTGTTCGCCGGCTCGGGCCACCTGTTCCGCGAGGAGGTCGTGATGAGCGGCGTGATCCCTCAGGTGGCCGCGCTGATGGGGCCGTGCGCCGCTGGTACCGCCTACATCCCCGGTCTGGCCGACTTCGTGCCGATGGTCAAGGGCCGCGGCTCGATGGCGCTCGCCGGCCCGCACCTCGTCCGCGCCGCCATCGGCGAGGACGTCACCCAGGAGGAGCTCGGCGGCTCGCGCGTGCACTGCCGCAAGTCCGGCGTCGGCGACATGGAGGTCGCAAACGACGAGGAGTGCATCGAGCGGATCAAGCAGTACCTCTCCTACATGCCGCAGAACTGCGAACAGCCGCCGCCGATCCGGGCGGGCGGGGACGGGGCCGATCCGATCGACAGACGCGAGGAGGATCTGCTCGACGTGCTGCCCGAGTCCAATCGCAAGCCGTATGACATGTACGAGGTGATCCGCCGGATCGTCGATGACGGCGAGTACCTCGACATCAAGGCCCAGTGGGCGAAGACGATCATCACCTGCTTCGCCCGCTTCGGCGGGCGCCCCGCCGGGATCGTCGCCAACCAGCCCAAGCAGCTCGGCGGGATCCTCGACAACGACTCGGCGGACAAGGCCGCGCGCTTCGTGAACCTCTGCAACGCGTTCGCGATCCCGCTCGTCTTCCTGCAGGACGTGCCGGGGTTCATGGTGGGAACGAAGGTCGAGGCCGAGGGCATCATCCGGCACGGCGCGAAGATGCTCTATGCGGTCGCCAACGCGACGGTTCCGAAGATCACCGTGATCACGCGCAAGGCCTACGGGGCCGGCTACTACGTGATGAACGGGCGCGCCTA
>DASZIU010000146.1:0-5091 GCA_035948815.1 Solirubrobacteraceae bacterium
GTGGCGCGGCCTGCGTGAGGATCTGCGGGGAGTGATGTTCGGCAGAGGGGGTCGACTCTACGAACAGGGCATCGTCGCGGCCGACTATGCGTGGTCGGACGGGGAACCCGGAAAGCGCATGTCGCTGCCGATCGGCCCGCATGGCCCGGATGCCTACGAGCTGCGCTGGTGGGCCGGCGACGGCAACGATGTCGGCGCCGACGTCTTCGCGTTCGCCAGCGCGGGCCAGGCTCGCGACTTCTTCGAGCGGGCCTCGAGCGCCGACTGCCGACCGATGAGCGCTGCGTTCAATGCCGCCTCCCCACCCGGCGCTCGCGATCTCGTGTGGCGCAACCCAGATGGGTGGCCACAGGAGGACGTGTACCTCCTGCGCGGCCCCCGCGTCTACCGCGTTGCGGTCGTACTCGCTGGAGCGGGAGCTCGCATGAGGAGCGCCGACAGGACCACCGGGTTCTCGCTCGTGAACGGCCTCGCGTGCGCCCTGCCCGAGGCCGCATGCCATCCGCACGACGACAAGGCGCTCGCGCAACAGGCACTCGCGGAACAACTGTTGTACCTGCGGCGCGATTTCCCCACCGGCGAGCCTGAAAATGGCGCCGAGACCTCGACGAGCTGTGGGACGGCGACGGCGGCATCGCAGGGTGAAACGGGTTCGGCGATCTCGGCGTCGCTCTACTACCGCCGCCAAACCGGGCTGCAGCTCGGCGTTCGGGTCTACGGCGACGACACCGCGGCGCGGAAGGCCCTGGCCCGCGACGGAAGTCAGGCGGCCCTGAGCTGCCGTGCAGGCATCCTCGCATCGGATCTGCGCGCGCGCGGGTATCGCACCGGCACTCCGCGCCGGACCGTCACCGCGTCGCGCATCGGTGAGGGCGCGTTCGTCGTCGAGACGCACGTTCCCGTTACCTCCGACGGCCGGTCATACGCATGGGTGTTCGACATCGTGGCCGTCAGACAAGGCCGCATCGTCGAGGCGCTCAGCACGGTCGCCGCGGTGAGCACCGCGCGGATCGACGGGCGCCTCGCCGCGCACCTCGCTCGACTCGCTTCTCGCGAGCAACGTCAGGAGCTGCGCCCGGGTGTCCCCTGATTGAGCGGCGCTGCCGGCGGCCGAGCCGCATCGCGGCTAGGCTGGAGCCGACGTTCACCCCGGGGGGACATGGCCGATCGGCAGGACATCGATTTCACCTACTCGCTGACCGACCGCGTCTTCCGGCTCAGCCTGGGAGAGCTCGCCGACTTCAGCGGAGCGAAGTACGACGGCGACTTCTCCCTCAGCCTCGAGCAGGCCCAGCGTCGCAAGCACGAGTACGTCGCGGAGCAGATCGGCATCTCCCATGGCCGCCGGCTGCTCGATCTCGGCTGCGGCTGGGGTCCGCTGCTTGATTTCGCGCGCGGCAGAGGCGCGAACGGGCTGGGCGTGACGCTCTCACGGGCTCAGGAGGCGGCCTGCCGCCGGCATGGCCTCGACGTCCGGCTGCAAGATGCCCGCGAGGTCGACCGCGACACCTTCGGCCCCTTCGACGCCGTCGCGAGCCTCGGCGCGTTCGAGCACTTCTGTTCCCCCGACGAGTACCGCGCCGGACGTCAGGAGGAGATCTATCGCGGCCTCTTCGCCGGCGTCGCGAGCGTCCTGCCGGAGGCGGGGCGCTTCTACCTCCAGACGATGGTCTTCGGGCGCAACATGATCCCCCTCGATCTAGTCGACATCGACGCGCCGAGGGACTCCGACGCCTGGTATCTCGCCCTCATGGGACGCCAGTTTCCGGGCTCCTGGCTCCCCCTCGACCGCGATCAGGTGGTGCGCTGCGCAGAACCGGACTTCCGGCTCGTGGAGAGCTCAAACGGCCGCCTGGACTACATCCAGACGATCACCGAGTGGGGAAAGCGCACCGGCGCGCGCAGCCTGCGCAAGAGCCTGCTCAAGCTCGCACTCGTCCCGCGGTGGCTCACGAGCCGCGACTTTCGCCTCGCGTTCACCTCGGGCGTGAGCGCGAACAAGGTCTGCTTCGAACGCGAGCTGATCGACCACCACAGGCTGGTGTTCGAGAAGCGCTCGCCGTGAATACGCCGCGCTAGGCGGCCGCCGAGAGCGCGGCGGCGTCGATCCCGATCACCTTCAGGCGCCGGTTGAGCGCGTTGAAGGCGAAGGCGTTCGTCTCCCCCTTCGTGAAGTCGAGGATCACGTACTCGTCCGGATCGGCCCCGGCCGGCACGAGGACCGCCTGGGCCAGCGGTATCAGCTCGGTCAGCCGCTCGGCGATCCGACGCTTGAGCGCGGGATCGGCGGCCTTCTCGCGCAGCAGCCACGTCCCGTAGGCCACATGACGGTGCTCGTCCTGTGAGATGAGCTTGAAGCCCTCGACCCACCCGGGCAGGATCCCCTTGCGCTCCATGTAGTCGGTCAGCAGCCACTGCCCGGTGAGGGCCAGCGTCCCCTCGATGATCATGTGGTAGAGCGTCACGAAATCGACCTTCGCCTCGATGTCGGTGGGGTCGTCGATCAGGCGCCGGCCCCAGTCGACGAGAACGCCGTCGAACATCTCCACGAAGGCCGGCGTGATTCCCTCGCGAGCCTTCGTCAGGCGGTCCTCGAAGGTGCCGTCGATCCCGAGCACCTGCTCGTAGAAGCGGTTGAAGTGCTGGGCGTGCCGCGCCTCGTCGACCTGCTGGGTGGCGAGGAACGCCTCCTCGCCCTGGCTCTCGTAGGCCATCACCAGTCCGGAGAACTGGGTCGTGACCCGCTCCTCGCCGACGAAGAACGACGACAGGTTCCATGACAGCCGCTCGCGCAGGTCCGGGTCCATCGAGGCCCAGTCGAGCTTGTCCTGCGTGAAGTCGATCGTGTGCGACTGCCAGTTCTGGCGCTCCCACAGCTCATACAGCTGCTGCGGGTCCATGAGCGTCAGCGTCGAGAGCTTCGACTCGTCGGAGATCGTCCCCACGTCACCCTGACTCGTCAGGTCAAGCAGCGATGGCACGGCATCCTTCCTTCCGATCTGAGCGAATCATGGGCTGCCCGCGCGGGGCGGTCAAGGCCACGATACTGCCGGCGATCGTCCACCGCCGCGTGGCTCAAGTCGGCGTGCGCGAGCGCCGATGCGAACCCATGCGAGCGGCGATCCGCGAGAACGCCTGGTGCGCGCTGGCGGCCCTGTGCGGCTGCGCCGCCCTCGCCTGGCTGGGGCTCTATGCGTTCGCGTGGAACGACTACGACAACGAGGCACGAGCGGCCGTCGACGCGCTCGCGCACGGACATCTGACCCAGTTCCTGCAGCTGGCGCCGGTGTATGGCGGCTCGCTCGTCGAGCGTGCGCCGTTCGCGCTCGTCCCGGGCCTGTGGGGCGCGGGCGACCTCGCGATCTATCGGACGATGGCCATCCCCTGCCTGCTCGCGACGGCCGTCCTCGGCGTGATCCTGGTAGCGGGGATGCGCTCGCGCGGCCGCTCGAGGCTCGCCCGTGCGGTCGCGCTCGCACTCTGCGTCGCCAACCCCGTCGCGCTCTATGCGCTTGAACTCGGGCATCCCGAGGAGCTGCTCGGGGCGTCCATGTGCGTGGCGGCCGTGCTGCTCCTCGCGGGCGAGTCGGTCGGGCGCGGCCATGCCGTCGCCGCGGGCGTCCTGCTCGGCCTCGCGATCGCCAACAAGCAGTGGGCCTTGATCGCAGCCGGGCCGGTGCTGCTCGCATGCCCGGGAAGGCTTCGCGCCAGATGCCTCGCCGCCGCGGTCGCGTCGGCGGCCGTGGTGCTCGCCCCGCTCGTGCTCGTCACCTCCGGCGGCTTGGTGTCGGGGACGCGCGCGCTCGCCTCGCCGGCGAGCACGATCTTCCAGCCGTGGCAGGCATGGTGGTTCCTCGGCCACCACGGCGCCCTCGTGCACGGCGCGTTCGGGACGCCCAAGCCGGGGTACAGGACCGGCCCAGCCTGGACGGGCGCGGTCAGCCATCCCCTGATCATCACGGTCTCCCTCGCCGTGACGCTGTGGCTGTGGCGATCCCGCCGGCGCCTGAGCGAGCGCGACGCTTTGCTCGCGCTGGCGCTGCTTCTGCTGCTGCGCTGCCTGCTCGACACGTGGGACGCCGTCTACTACCCGCTGCCCTTCCTGCTGGCGCTCCTTGCGTGGGAGGTGCGCGGGCCCGCCGGGCGGCCCCCGGTGCTGGCGCTCTCGGGCACCGTCCTCGTCTGGCTGAGCTTCCACTGGCTCGCCCTGCATGCCTCCGCCGACGTGCAGGCTGCCAGCTTCCTGGCGTGGGCGCTGCCTCTGGCCGCATGGCTCGCGTGGCGCCTGCGCTCGGCGGCGCCCCGGCGCTCGGTCGTGGGCGACGCGCCCGCCGGCGCTCAGGAGATCACGGTCAGCGCCTTCGGCAAGCTGGTCAGGACCTCCTGACCCTCATCCCGGACGACGACCAGGTCCTCGATCCGCACGCCCAGCCGGCCGGGGAGGTAGATGCCCGGCTCGACCGACACGACGTTGCCGGCGCGCAGCGGCTCCTCGCCCGCCGTCCGCGAGAGCCGCGGTCCCTCGTGGATGTCCATCCCGACGCCGTGCCCGAGCCCGTGGCCGAAGTTCTCGCCGTAGCCGGCCCGCTCGATCACGTCGCGCGCCACGGCGTCCACCTCGCGCCCTGTCGGCCCGGCCCTGAGCGCGCCCAGCCCCCGCTGCTGCGCTCGCAGCACGACCTCGTAGACCTCGCGCTCCCGCGTCCCTATGCCCTCGCCGGTCGCGAAGGTGCGCGTGCAGTCCGAGCAGTAGCCCTCGAGCAGCGCACCCCAGTCGATCGTGAGCAGGACGTCGCGCGGGATCTCCTCGTCTCGAGGAGCGGCGTGCGGGAGCGCGGCATGGGCGCCGGCGGCCACGATCGAGGGGAAGCTCGGAGACTCTGCGCCCAGCCGCCGCATCCGTGTCTCGAGGTCGATCGCGACATCGCGCTCGGTGCGCCCGACGACGCCCGCGTCCAAAACGTCGCGAAGGGCCTCCTCGGCCAGCTCGCAGGCCGAGCGGATCAGCGCCACCTCGGCGGACTCCTTGACGGCGCGCAGGCGCTCGACCATGCCGGCGCAGGCGACGAGCTCCCACGCCGGCGGCAGAAG
>DASZIU010000147.1:0-3560 GCA_035948815.1 Solirubrobacteraceae bacterium
CGATCCGTAGATGATCGAGACGAGCGCTATCAGCAGCATCAGCGTCTGGAAGTGGACCGCCGCGTGCGGGAACAGCGGCAGCACGATCGCAAGGAAGCCGTACGCTCCCACCTTCGAGAGGACTCCCGAGAAGACCATCAGCACCTCGATCGGCATCGCGCGGTAGCCGTCGGGCATCCAGCCGTGGAGCGGGAAGGCCGGCATCTTCACGAGGAAGGCCGCGGCGAAGAAGAGGAAGATCCAGTCCTGGGAGCCCCCGCTCAGCGGCGTCGCCTGCAGCGAGGAGAGCACGAAGGTGATGTGCCCGCCGGTGTGCTCGGCCGCGAGCACGCCCGTGGCGATCGCCGCCGCGAGCATCAGCAACGAGCCCACGAACGTGTATATGACGAGCTTGATCGTTGCCCGGATGCGTCCGGGCTCACGGCCCCATCCGCCGACCAGGAAGTAGAAGGGGATCAGCATCAGGTCGAAGAACGCGACGAACAGCGCGAGGTCCTGAGCCAGGAACGCGCCGAGAACCGCGGACTCGGCGAGCATGAACTGGAAGTAGAAGAGCCGCGGTCGATCCCACAGGCGCAGGTTCGCGGCGAGCACCGCGGCGGCGAACAGCAGCGTGGTCAGCCCCACGAGGAAGACGTTCAGGCCGCTGATGCCGACCTTGTAGTGGATCCCCAGTTCGGAGATCCAGACGGCGTCCGTGACGTCGCGCAGGCCCGGCCCGGCCTTGAAGTCGACGATGTAGGCGATCGCGAGCCCGAGGGCGGCGAGCGAGCCCGCGAGCGCCACGAGCCCGGCGACGCTCGCGGCCCATTTGGCCTGTTTCGGCTCCCCCTCGGGATCAACATCCGACGGTGCGGCGACGCCCGTCCGGCGGGCGAGGCCGGAGAGCAGCGCCCCGATCAGGCCGCACGCGGCTGGGAGCCAGATCAGGATCGAGAGCGCGGGCATCAGGACTGCAGCAGGAAGTAGAAGCCAACGCCGGCGACGCCGACGACGAGCAGGGCGGCGTAGTAGCGGACGAACCCGCTCTGCGCCGCTCGAACGGCAGCCGAGCCGGCGCGGACCAGGCCCGTCGTCCCGCCGACGAGCGTCTCGTCGACGACCCGTCGCTCGACATGGTCACGGGCGAACACCGCCGCCGCGACCGCCGGGCGCACAACGAGAGCGTCGATCAACTCGTCGAAGTACCACTTGTTGACGAACAGCTCGTAGGCGCCGCGCAGGCGTTCGCGCACGATCGTCGCGCTGCCCGGCCGCTGGACCCAGACGCGGTACGCGATCGCGATGCCGGCGAGCCCGATCACGGTCCCGAGCGCGAGGCCGAGCGCGAGCAGGCCGTTGCGGGTGTGGGTGGCATACAGCGACGAGTCGCCGAAGCTCGGTCTGAGGAAGTCGTCGATGACGAAGTCGGCCTTCGGGATCTGCAGCAGGCCCGCTCCCACGGACCCGACCGCGAGCACCGACATCGCGATCCGCATCAGCGGCGAGCGCTCGGCGATCACGTGCAGGGGGCTCGGGAAGCCGACGTCGGTGTCCTCCTCCTCGCCGGTCCGGGGATTGCGAGGTACCTCGACGTGGTGTAGATGCCCCGCTTCAAGCTCCCGCGCCTCGGGTGCGGGCTCACCGTAGAAAGCGCGGAAGATCATGCGGAACGTGTAGACGGCCGTCAGCCCGGCGCCGATGTAGCCGATCACGTAGAGGGCCCAGTGCCAGCCTCCGCGCTCGGCTGTGATCAGCAGGATCTCGTCCTTGGAGAAGAAGCCCGAGAACGGCGGCACCCCCGAGAGCGCGAGGCCACCGATCAAGAAGGCGAGGTAGGTGAACGGCATCGCCCTGCGAAAGCCGCGCATCCGATCAAGCGACTGCTCTCCGGCCATTGCCGCGATCAGCGACCCCGCCGCCATGAACAGCAGCGCCTTGAAGAAGGCGTGGGTCATCAGGTGAAACAGGCCGGCGGCGTAGGCGCCCACCGACACGCCCATGATCATGTAGCCGATCTGGGACATCGTCGAGTAGGCGATCACGCGCTTCAGATCAGTCTGCGCGAGCGCCGTCGTACCGGCGATCAGGAGCGTGGCCGCGCCGATCACCGCGCCCACGTCCTGCGCCGCGGGCGCGCGCTCGAACAGCGGGTGCATGCGCGCGATCAGGTACACGCCCGCGGTCACCATCGTCGCGGCGTGGATCAACGCGCTCACCGGCGTCGGCCCCTCCATCGCGTCCGGGAGCCAGGTGTGCAGCGGGACCTGGGCCGACTTGGCGAAGGCCCCGACCAGCAGCAGCACGCAGCCGGCGACGAGGTCGCCGTTGTTCGGGCTGGTGCCGAATGCGCCGGCCTCGGTCGCGTGGAAGGCCTTCAGGAAGTCAAGCGATCCCGTGTGCTTGAAGATGAAGTAGGTCCCGAGCACGAGCCCGACGTCCCCGACGACGTTGATCACGAACGCCTTTAGCCCCGCGCGGGTGGCGGTGGTCCGCCGGTACCAGAAGGAGATCAGCAGGTAGGAGGCCGCGCCGACGAAGGCCCACCCGACGATCAGCACCAGGAAGGTGCCTGCCAGCACGAGCAGCAGCATCGAGAAGACGAAGAAGTTCAGATAGGAGAAGAAGCGCACGTAGCCACGGTCGCCCTCCATGTAGGAGACCGAGTAGAGATGGATCAGCGTCGATATCCCCGTCACGACGAGCACCATGAACACCGACAGCGGATCCACGAGCACCGTCATGCGGCCATCGACCCCGACCGTCACGGCGTAGTTCCACAGCGTCGAGACGAGCTGGCGGTGGGCGGGGTCGTGTCCCTGCAGCGAGATCAGCATGCCGACGGCGGCGAGGAAGGCGAGGAAGATCGCGCCCGTCCCGATCCAGCCGGCGCTGCGGCCGCGCAGCCTGCGAAAGCCGAGCGCGAGCACGACGCTGCCGAGCAGCGGGAACAGGAGCACGAGCCATGCGTAGGTCGTCGTGCTCACGTCTGGCCTCCGCTCATCAGCCCTGCAGCTCCCTGAGCTCATCGACGTCGATCGGGAGCCTGCGCCTGTAGATCGCCACGATCATCCCGAGGCCGATACAGACCTCGCACGCGGCGACCGTCATCACGATCAACGCGAAGATCTGGCCGTCGCCGTTGCCCCACATGCGCGAGAAGGCGATCAGCGCCAGGTTGGCGCCGTTGAGCATCAGCTCCAGGCAGAGCAGGACCACCAGCGGGTTGCGACGCGTGATCACCCCGACGGCGCCGAGTGAGAAGACGATCGCCGAGACGGCCAGGTACCACGCGATGCTCACCGCGGGCTCCTCCCGACGCCCTCCGCCATCGTGCCGGTGCCGGGCGGCCGCCCCAACTGGAGCGGCCTGAACGGATCTTCGCCCTGTGCCTCGCTGATGCCGCCGCGACGGCGGGCGAGGACGACGCCGCCGACGGCCGCGATCAGCAGCAGGAACGAGGCGACCTCGAAGACCAGCAGAAACCGCGTCAACAGCAGGTTGCCGATGTAGGCCGGTGTCCCGTACGTGCGCGGTCCCGGGCTGTACCCCGCTCCGTGTCCTTCGATCGCCTCAAGGCC
>DASZIU010000148.1:0-5778 GCA_035948815.1 Solirubrobacteraceae bacterium
GCCGGCCTTGGCGAGGATCGAGGAGATCCGCGCGTGCGCGTACTGGACGTAGTAGACAGGGTTCTCGCTCGACTCTTCGCGCGCGAGGTCGAGGTCGAGGTCGACGGTCGTGTCGTGCGAGCGCGCGAGCAGGTACCAGCGGGCCGCGTCGACTCCGATCTCGCGCACGAGCTCGTCGAGCGTCACGAATTCGCCCGCGCGCTTGGACATCTGCGCGCGCTCACCCGAGCGCACGAGATGGACGAGTTGCATGATCAGCAGCTCGAGCTGCTCGGGGTCGCCGCCGAGCGCCTGGAAGGCCGCCTGCATCCGTCGCAGGTAGCCGTGGTGGTCGGCGCCCCACACGTTGATCTGGCGGTCGAAGCCACGCTCACGTCTCTGCTCGTGGTAGGCGATGTCGGAGGCGAAGTACGTGTGCTCGCCGTTCGAGCGAACGAGCACCCTGTCCTTGTCGTCGCCGAACTCGGTCGTGCGAAGCCACAGCGCGCCGTCCCGCTCGTACGTGTGCCCGAGCTCGGCGAGCATGCCGAGCGTGTGCGCGACCGGGCTCGGGTCGCCCTCGTGCAGGGCGCTCTCATACTGCCAATGGTCGAACGGCTCGACGTTGAAGGCGGCGAGCGAGGCGCGCATGTCCTGGAGCATCCGCTCGACGGCGGCGTGCCCGAGCTCGGCCGGGTCGGCGCGCGCGGCGTTCGGCAGGCTGCGGGCGAGCGCGAGCACGTAGTCGCCCCTGTAGCCGTCCTCGGGCACCTCCTCCCCGCGCGCAAGCGCTCCGATCGACTCGCCGAACCGGCGGATCTGCGACCCGGCGTCGTTGACGTAGAACTCACGCTCGACGCGCTGGCCCCGGAAGTCGAGCAGGCGCGCGAGGGCGTCGCCGTAGGCGGCGTTGCGCGCGTGCCCGACGTGCATCGGCCCGGTCGGGTTCGCCGACACGAATTCGACCAGCACGCGCTCGTGCGGGCTGGCCGATCCGGCGCCGAACGCGTCGCCCGCCGCGAGCGTCCGCGCGAGCGCCTCGGACAGCCAGGAGTCGGCGACGAACAGGTTCAGGAACCCCGGCCCCGCGACCTCGAAGCGCTCGAGGCTTGCGCCGAGCCGGGCCTTGAGCGCGTCGCCGAGGCGCTCGGCGACCTCGCGCGGAGGCGCCCCGAGCGTCGGGGCCAGCACTAGCGCCGCGTTCGTCGAGTAGTCGCCGAACTCGGCCCGCCTGGGTCGCTCGAGCGTAATCGAGCTTCTGACGGCGTCGGCCGCCGCGGCGGGCTTGGCGCCCGAGCCTCCAGCCGGCCCTCCCGCCCTGTCGCTCAATCCGTCGGCAGCCGCCAGCACTGCGTCGCGCAGGCTGTCCAGCGGCGCCGTCAACCCTCCCTCACGAGCTGTCCGGGGAGCGGTGGCTCCTGACTGGGGAATCGGTGGGTCATGGTTCAGGGGGCGCGCTTGCGATACTAGCTACGTGAACGACCAGGACTCAGGCGCCGAGCGCCACATAAACATCCATCTCTCCCCCGAGATCATGGGGGGCGTATACGCGAACTTCGCGAACGTCAGCCACTCCGACTACGAGTTCACGATCACCTTCGCCCGAGTCGACCACGAGGTCGAGTCCGAGGAGGTGCCCGGCGTGGTCGTTTCACGCGTGAACCTCTCGCCTCGCTTCATGCGCGAGTTGATCGACGCGATGGAGGACAACTACTCCAAGTGGCTGACGCGCGAGGGAATCAAGAACCTGCCCGAGTACGGCGGGTCGGAGGAGAGCTCCGAGCAGTCGTAGGCGGGCGCCGAGCCCCACGGGGCCGGGCGCCGGGAGAGCGCGCTCAGCGGCGCCGCGTGGAACGGCTGGGCCGGAGCGGTGTTCATACCCTGCAATGATGAAGGTCGCCGTCATCTCGGACATCCACGCCAACCGCCACGCCTTCGAGGCCACATTGGAGGCGATCGCGGATAGCAGCGCCGCCGAGGTCTGGTGTCTCGGCGATCTGGTCGGATACGGCGCAGAGCCCGACGCGTGCGTCGCCCTGGCACGGCGGCACGCCGCGGTCTGCCTCGCGGGGAACCACGATCTCGCGGTGACGGGCGACATCGCGCTCGACGAGTTCTCGCGTGGAGCGAGCCTCGCCGCCCAATGGACGCGCGAGGTGATCTCCCCTGAGAACCTCGCTTTTCTGAGAACCCTCTCGCCGCAGGGCGAGGAGGGCTCGGTCGGTCTGTATCACGCGAGCCCCCGCGACCCGGTCTGGGAGTACGTCGTCTCGGCACTGCTCGCCGAGCTGTGCATGGACGCTCAGCCCCGTCGGGTCTGCCTGATCGGTCACTCCCACGTCGCGCTCGCGTTCGTCCGGCGCGAGGGCGAGCTGACCACCGGCGAGCCCCAGCGCGACGGCGCCGAGCTGGAGCTCCGGGACGGCGAGTGGCTCCTGAATCCGGGGAGCGTCGGGCAGCCGCGCGACGGCGATCCACGCGCGGGCTGGCTGCTGCTGGACACCGACGGGCTCACGGCGTCCTATCATCGTGCCGCGTACGACGTGGCGGGTGCGGCCGCCGCGATACGTGCCGCCCGGCTGCCCGACTCCCTGGCCGAGCGCCTGGAGTACGGTCAATGACGATGCCAGCGCACCCACGCAGCGACCTCGATCACCGCCGCTCGCTCCGATCAGCGCTGCTCAGGGCGTCCCTGGCCGGGCTGCTCGGCGTCGCGACCGCGCTGCTGATCTCCTGCGGCGGATCGGGTGCCGGTCTGATCCCGGCCGGCAACGCGGGACCCCTGCAGGGCGACTTCGAAGCGATAGCGAGCGCGGCGCAGAGCGGGAACGGCAGCTGCAGCGCGACCGAATCCGCGATCCAGAAGACCGAACAGGACTTTCACGAACTGCCCTCGAATGTCGACGCGGGCCTGCGCAGCCGGCTCAGCGAAGGGATCACCAACCTGCGCAAACACGCGCTGGAACTCTGCTCCCAGCCGCTGCAGGGCTCCACGGTGACGACGACGACGAAGAGCACCCAGACGACGCCCACCACCACGACCCCGCCCACGACCACCGAAACGACACCACCCCAGACGACGCCGAGCACCTCCTCCACGTCGCAGACGACGACAACCGGGTCGGGGGGTGGCACGCCCGCGCCGGGCGACGGTGGCGGCGAACCAGCGCCTGCGCCCCAGGGTGGGACCGAACCGGGCGCTCGAAACGGCGGCGCGGGCGCCGGAGGGGAAGGCGGCGGCAAATGAGCGCGGTCGAGATCGCCGGCCGCTATCGACTTCAGGGCCGCCTCGGGTTCGGGGGAATGTCGACCGTGCACCTCGCCGTGGACCAGCGCCTCGAGCGGCGCGTCGCGGTGAAGCTCTTGGCCGAGCATCTCGCCGAGGACCCCACGTTCGTGTCGCGCTTCCAGCGTGAGGCCCAGGCCGCCGCGCGGCTGGTGCACCCGAACATCGTGCAGGTCTTCGACTCGGGCCAGGACGATCAGACAGGCCAGTACTTCATCGTGATGGAGTACATCGAGGGCTCCTCGTGCGCGGAGATTCTCAGAGACGAGGGCTGGGTCGAGGTCGACGAGGCGATCTCGATCATCGAGCAGGCCTGTGAGGGGCTTCACTACGCCCACCGCAACGGCGTGGTCCACCGCGACGTCAAGCCCGGGAACCTCCTGCGGGCGCGCGAAGGCGAGGTCAAGCTGGCCGACTTCGGGATCGCCAAGGCGACGGAGCAGTCGAGCATCACACAGGTCGGCTCCGTGCTCGGCACCGCCGCGTACCTGGCTCCCGAGCAGGCCCGAGGAGAAGAGGCGGGCCCGAGCGCTGACCTGTATGCGCTCGGTGTCGTCACCTACCAGCTGATCTCGGGACGGCTCCCGTATGACGCGACGTCGCTCACCGAGCTGGCGCTCAAGCAACAGCAGGAAAGGCCCCCGAGCCTCAACACGCTCGTCGCCGCGGTCGGCCCGGAGCTCGCCGAAGCCGTGGCCAGGGCGCTCGAGCTCGACCCCCGCGAGCGCTACCAGACGGCACGCGAGATGGGGCGCGGGCTGCGCGACGGGCTCGACGGGATCGGGCCCGGCGAACGCCCGGAGCGCCGCAGGGCGCCGGCGACCGAGGCCACGACCGTGATGGCGGCCGGCCGCGGCGGGACGCGTGAGCGCGCCACCGCCCCGACGGCGGCGGTCGCCCCGCGCCAGCCACGCCGCGGGCCGCCGCGGGCCGCGGCCGTGCAGCCCGCCTATGCGGCGGCCCCGCGGCGGCGAGGTCGCGGACGCCTGCTGGGCGTGCTGCTCGCGCTGGTGGCGCTCGCGCTGGTGATCGTCGCGGTGGTTCTGATCACCGCCCCGTCCGAAACGCGGGTCGTGCTACGGCAGGTCGTCTACAAAGATGTCCAGCAGGCCGCAGGCGCGCTGAAGTCGCTGGTCTCGGAAAACACCAAATAGCCCTCCGGCGTCGCCTGCCTGCGCGGGTCGAGAGGCGCAGCACCCGGACGCTCGGCCCAGGTGCGACATCCTAGGGGCACACCCGATGCTCGCCGCGATCCTCAACGTCGAACACCTCCTGCAGGTCGCGGGCTACCCGCTGCTGTTCCTGATCGTGATGGGCGAGTCCGCCGGCGTGCCGCTGCCGGGCGAGACCGCGCTGATCACGGGCGCGGTGCTCGCCAGCAAGGGCAAGCTCCAGATCGAGGTCGTGATCGTGCTCGCGGCAGCCGCCGCGATCGTCGGCGACAACATCGGCTACCTGATCGGGCGCAAGGGAGGCCGCTGGCTGCTCGAGCGCCCGGGGCGCTTCGAACGCCACCGGCGTGAAGTGCTCGAGATGGGCGAGCCGTTCTTCGAACGCCACGGCCCGAAGGCGGTCTTCTTCGGGCGATTCATCCTCGGCCTTCGGACGTGGGCCTCCTGGCTCGCGGGCGCGACGCGAATGCACTGGCGCTCGTTCGTGGTCTGGAACGCGCTGGGCGGGATCTGCTGGGCGACCGCGATCGGGCTGCTCGCATACGTCCTCGGCCACGCCGCCGGCAACGTCGTGGAAACGTTCGGCATCTTCGGGCTCGTGGCCGGCGTGCTTGCGATCGGCGGCGGCTTCATCGCCGCCCGCCGCCACCGCCGCCGGCGCGCACAGCAGCGCCGCGATGCCACGGCTGCCGGAGCGCCCGCAACTCATCAGGCTGAGGACTGACCGCGGCCCGGCGAGCGGTCGCCCGGCGTCGGCGAGCGGCCGGCCGGGCCCACAGGCGGGATCGGAGCGCTCAGCAGGCCGCGTCGGCGCTTGCGCCGTGCCCGTTGCAGGGCGCGACCCGTGCGCACATGCCGGCCAGCTCGCTGAGCTCGTCCTCGGTGAAGTGGGAGAAGAAGTGCTCCTTGACGACCGCGAGGTGGGTCACCCGCGCTTCCTGCAGCCGTTCGTGCCCGGCGGCCGTGAGGCAAGCGTATGCGCCGCGGGCGTCGTGTTCGCAGGAGCAGCGCTCGAGCAGGCCGTCGCGCTCCAGGCGGTCGACGAGCCGGGTGAGCCCGCTGCGCGAGAGCTGCGCCTGCTCGGCCAGGTCGCACATGCGCATCCGCCCGCGCGAGGACTCGTTCAGGTGCTCGAGCACCTGGAAGGAGCTCATCGGCAGATGATGCGCGCGCTCGAGCTCGGCGTCGAGGCGCTTGGCGAGGCAGCCGTGCGCTCGCAGCAGGCCGCGCCAGGCGCCCAGCTCACCTTCGGTGAGTGCCTCCTGTTCAACGGAGGTCGTCTTGACGGCGGTCGCGGTCGGCATTGCAGTCCTTGCTGAACGTCCTTCTGAAGCGAACATA
>DASZIU010000149.1:0-16760 GCA_035948815.1 Solirubrobacteraceae bacterium
CGCGGTGCCCCTCCGCACGCGGGCCACCGGCGGCGAGCTCGGCAGGGCTCTCCGGCGCCTCGGGCTGCGAGGGATCGATCGCCGCGGCGGGATCGACGAGCGTGGCCATCAGGCCGCCCTCGTCGAGCAGCAGCTCCTGCAGGCGGGCGAGCCCGTCGGCGCTCACGCGCGCTCTCGCTGGGCAAGCGCCGTGAAGGCCGCCGCCGCGGCCTCGACCGTCCGATCGAGCTGCTCGGGCGTGTGCGCCAGCGAGGGAAACCACGCCTCGAACTGCGACGGCGGCGGGTAGACGCCGCGCGAGAGCAGCTCGCGACACCAGGCAGCGTGGGACTCGAGATCGCAGGCCTGCGCGTCCTCGAAGCTCAGAACGGGCCGGTCGCTGAAGAACACCGTGAGCAGCCCGGTCGCGCTGACGACCTCCACCTGATGCTCGCACGACGCCGCAGCCTCGCGCAGACCCTGGGCGAGGCGTTCGGTGAGGGCGGCGAGGCGCAGGTAGGCCGGCTCGTCGAGCAGCTCGAGCGTCGCCAGCCCGGCCGCCACCGCAAGTGGATTCCCGGACAGCGTCCCTGCCTGATAGACCTCACCCGAGGGGGCGAGCATCCGCATCAGCTCGCCCCGCCCGCCGACGGCCGCCGCGGGCAGCCCGCCGCCGAGCACCTTGCCCATGATCGTCAGATCGCCGGTCACGCCGGAGAGCTCCTGCGCGCCACCGGGCGCGACGCGCAGCCCGCTGATCACCTCGTCGAGCACGAGCAGCGCGCCGCTCGCGTCGGCCTGCTCGCGCAGCAGCTCGAGGAACCCTTCGCGCGGCGGAACGAGGCCCATGTTCGCCGGGAGCGGCTCGGCGATGATCGCGGCGAGCTCGTGCGCGCCGACCGCCTCGACGAGTGCCTGCGGATCGTTCCAGGGCACGAGCACCGTGCGCGCGGCGGCGGCGGGCAGAACGCCGGGGCTCGCGGGCTGCGCGTTCGTGGCCAGCCCCGACCCGGCCTGCACGAGCAGCCCGTCGACATGGCCGTGGTAGGCGCCGGCGAACTTCAGCACGTGCTCGCGGCCCGTCGCGGCGCGCGCGAGCCTGATGGCGGTCATCGTCGCCTCGGTCCCCGAGGAGGTCATCCGCAGCATGTCGATGCCGTCGAAGCGGCTCGTGACCTCTCGCGCCAGCTCCACCTCGCCCGGCGTCGGGGCGCCGAAGCTCGTGCCCCTCGCCGCCGCCTCGGCGACGGCCGCGACGATCCGGGGGTGGGCATGCCCGTGTATCAAGGGGCCCCACGAGCACACGTAGTCGAGGAACCGGTTCCCGTCGACGTCGACGAGCTCGGCGCCGTCGCCGCGGGCGATGAATATCGGGTCCCGCCCGATCGAGCGCATCGCCCGCACCGGCGAGTTGACCCCGCCCGGCATCAGCTCCACGGCCTGGCGATAGAGCTCGCTCGAGCGAGTGTCGGTGAGCGAGGTCGTCACGAAGACAGGCTCAGGTGTGCCGTCTCTCCCAGTTCTTGAAGTCCTCCGTGAAGTACAGCAGGCGGATCTTCTTGAACTCGGTAGAGGAGTAGAGCGTCGCGCGCTCGTTGATGCCCGTCTGCTCGGCGATCGCGTCGAGCACGGCGTCGCACTCCTCCTTGGAGCGGCCGTGGGCCATCGTGAAGACCGAATACGGCCAGTCCTCGTAGGTGGGACGCTGGTAGCAGTGGGAGATGCCCCGCACCGCGGCCATCCTGCAGCCGATCTCGAAGATCTGCTCGTCGGGCACCTGCCAGACGCCCATGCCGTTGGCCGAGAACCCTGCCCGGCGGTGGTAGAGGATCGCCGCCACGCGGCGCAACAGCCCGCGCTCCTGCATCCCCGCGAGGTGGTCGAGGAAGCGCTCCTGGGAGAGGCCCACCTCCAGCGCCGCGGCCGCATACGGCTCGTGTACGACGGGCATGTCGCCCTGCAGCGCGCGGATCACGGCTATGTCGAGCTCGTCGTAGGGCTGGCGCTCGAGCTCGATCGGCTCGCTGGCCTCGGCGGCGCTGGCGAGCGCGTCGGTGTCGCCCTCCATCTCGAGGTCCATGCGGATCTTGAACAGCTTCAGCGTCGGCAGCTGACGGACTGCCTCGGCGCCGGCCTCCCTCGCCAGGACATCGAGCGTCCCTTGCAGGCCGAGCTCGGAGTCGGGCTCCGTCGCGATCGTGAACCAGAGGTTGAAGTCGTGGTTGCGCAGGTAGTTGTGCGAGACGCCGGGGTGTTCGTTGATCACCTGGGCCGCGCGGTGTGGGTGCTCGGGGTCGACCTTCGCCGCGACGAGCATCGAGGAGTAGCCGAGCGCGCGCGTGTCGAAGATCGGCGTGACCTGGCGGATGATCCGCTGCTCGAGCAGGCGGCGGACGCGGCGCATGACCTCCTGCTCCTCGACCTCGGCGAGCGCCGCGACGTGCGCATAGGGCTCGGGCGCGATGGGGAAGCTGCCCTGCATCAGGTTGAGCAGCCTGCGGTCGAGGTCGTCGAGCGCAACGGCGGCGCCGTCCTTGCGGCTGCGGGTCTTCGGGATCGCGGCGCTTGCCCGCTCGAGGTCTGCCACCTGCTTCAGCTCTGCTCTGCCAGCCATCGGGCCGCGTCCTTTGCGTGGTAGGAGACGATCGTGTCGGCGCCCGCGCGCCGCAGGGAGGTGAGGATCTCCATCACCGTCGAGGCCTCGTCCAGGTACCCGGCCGCGGCGGCGGCCTTGACCATCGCATACTCGCCGCTGACGTTGTACGCCGCCACAGGCAGGCCGGTCGCCTGCTTGACGGCCGCGATCACGTCGCCGTAGGCGAGGGCCGGCTTGACCATCACCATGTCGGCCCCCTCTTCGACGTCAAGCAGCGCCTCGCGCACGGCCTCCCGGCCGTTGGCCGGATCCATCTGGTAGCCGCGGCGGTCGCCGAACGCCGGCGTCGAGTCGGCGGCGTCGCGGAAAGGCCCGTAGAAGGCCGAGGCGAACTTGGCCGAGTAGGCGAGGATCGGAGTCGCGTGAAAGCCGTCGGCGTCGAGCTCCTCGCGGATCGCCCCGACGCGCCCGTCCATCATGTCCGACGGCGCGATCACGTCCGCGCCGGCGCGGACATGGCTGGCGGCGGTGCGCGCGAGCAGCTCGAGCGTCGCGTCGTTGTCGACGGTGCCGTCGTCGCCCAGCACGCCGCAGTGGCCGTGGTCGGTGTACTCGCACAGGCACACGTCAGTGATCACGAGGAGCTCGGGCTCGGCGAGCTTGATCGCGCGTGTCGCGGCCTGGACGATGCCGTCCTCTTCCCAGGCGCCGGTCCCCTGCCCGTCCTTCTCCCCCGGCACGCCGAACAGCATCACCCCCGCGATGCCGAAGGCGGCGGCGTCCCGCGCCTCCTTGACCAGCTCGGCGATCGACAGGCGGTCGACTCCGGGCATCGAGGCGATCGGCTCGCGGCCGCTGCCGGCCTCGGCCACGAACAGCGGCAGGATCAGCTGGTCGGCGTGAAGCCGCGCTTCGCGCACCAGCCCCCGCAGTCCTTTGCTCGCGCGCAGCCTGCGCATGCGCGTCTTGGGAAATGGCATGGCAGTCAGGATACCCCTGCTCAATCCACGCGCCTCAGCGCGATCCGCGCGAGTGAGCCGAACAGCAGCGTGAGCCCGGCGAGGTGCGCCAGCGACCCGCCCAGCGGCGGCGCCGACCCGTTGACCGCCGCATCGAGCGCCTGCAGGGTCGCCTTGAAGGGGAAGACGAACGAGATCACGCCGATCGCTTCGTAGAGCCCCGACGCGATCGAGCCCGCGGGAACCAGCGCGAGGAACACGAGCGGCAGCGACAGCAGGAAGGCGAGCAGCGAGGCGGCGCGCACCTCGCGGGCGGCCGCGCCGATCGCGACGCCGAGTGCTCCGAAGGCGAGCGCCCCGAGCGCGAGCGCGAGCAGCCACTCGCCGACGCGACTCCACTGAAGCGGCACGAACGCGCTCACGCCGGCGAGCATCGCGAAGGACACCGCGAACGCGCACACGGCCGCGAGCGCGCCCTTCTCGGCGAGCAGACCCTCGCGCGAGACGAGGCCGCGGACCAGTCGCGGGAGCACGTGCTCTTCGCGCTCGAGCGCCACGCCTCCGGCCGCCAACAGGACGCAGACGAACATCAGCGAGACGCTCACGGCGACCACGACGGCGAAGGTGTCAAGCGGCGTGCGGCGGCCGTGCAGGAGCGTGTTTCGCACCTGGATCGGCTGGCCGACGGTGCTCAACACGTTCTTGCTCACGGTCAGGTTCTGCGCCGCGAATTCCGCGAAGGATGCGATCTGTTCGAGCTGCGCCCGATCGCGGCCGGACGGCTGGCGGGCGATGATCTGGTGCAGCGCCGGCGGGATGCTCGCGAGGCCGATCAGGTTCGGCGGCGCCCCGAGGATGCTGAGGTTGCCGCCCTTCAGCAGCAGGTCGATCACGCCGACGGCGGCGCCCTGGATCCGTTCGGAGAAGCCGAGGTTGGCCTGCGCCAGCGCCGATCCGATCTGCGATTGCACGAGCGACTGCTGGAGCGCATCGCCGTTGTAGATCACCTCGAGCTGGGCCTGGCGCAATCCGGTCGTGAGCCTCGCCGCGACGTCGGGTGGGATCACGACCGCCGCCAGCACCTCGCCCGACCTGACCTTGGCGACGGCCTGCGCGCGCGTGGCGACCTTGACCGCCTGCACCTGGCTGAACAGGTGCTGCGCGTACTGCGAGACGCTCACGCGTTCGTTGCCGACGCGGACGACCTGTCCCGGCGGGGTCTCATCGACGATCGCGACCCGCGGCTTGGACGGACTGCGCGAGATCGCGAGGCCGATCAGGAGCGCGATCGCCACCGGGTAGATGACGAGCAGCGACACGAGCAGGCGCGAGCGCCGCAGGATCAGGAGGTCCTTCGCGAGCAGCGACCTCAACGCGGCGGTCCCTCGAGGAACGCGACGAGCGCCTGCTCGAAGTCGCCCCGCTCCGCCACCGGAACCTTCTCGAAGAGCGCCTCCGGCGGCCCGTCGAACAGCAGCCGGCCCCGATCGAGCACGATGACGCGGTCGGCGTACCTCTCCGCCTCGACCACGTTGTGGGTCGAGAACAGCACGCTCGTCCCGCCTTCGGCCAGCCCGCGGACGAAATGCCACAGTCGCTCACGCTGTCCGGGGTCGAGCGCCGTCGAGGGCTCGTCGAGCGCGAGCACGGGCGGGTCACCGAGCAGCGATACGGCGACGTTGACCCGCTGGCGATTGCCGCCGGACAGGCGCCCCAGCAGCTCCTGCGCGCGTTCGCGAAGCCCTGTCTGCTCGAGCATCCTGTCGACCTCGCCGTCGGGGTCGGCGACACGCTCCAGGCGCGCGAACAGCCGCATGTTCTCCGCGACGGTGAGCTTGGAGTAGAGCGCGGGCTGCTGCGGCGCCCAGCCGACCGCGAACGCGTCTGGGTGCGAGAGGGACGCGCCGGTCACGCTCCCGGAGGTGGCGGTCTGGGTGCCCGCGATGATCGACAGGAGCGTCGTCTTGCCCGCTCCGTTGGGTCCCACGACGGCGACCATCTCGCGCTCGTGGGCGTCGAAGCTGACGTCGCGCAGCGCCTCGAGATCACCGAACCGCTTGCCGAGCGCACGGACGCGCAGGGCGACGCTCACAGGACCCTGCGAGACGTATCACTCCACGATTCGAGCGTCAGGTGCCGGCTGAGGTAGACGACGGTCTCGCGGACGACGGCGAGTATCGGAAGGGCCACAAGCGCTCCGAAGATCCCGTTCACCTCGAGACCCGTCAGAAGCGCGAAGATGACAAGTAGGGGGTTGATTCGGAGCGTATGTCCGAAGACCTGCGGGGCGACAACGTGCCCCTCGAGCTGCTGCAGGCCGATGAACAGCAGGACGAGCCAGACGGCGCTGATCGGGTTGGTGAACAGGGCGACCGCAACAGGCGGAGCGGCGCCGAGGATCGGGCCTATGTAGGGGACCAGCTCCGCCACGCCGTAGAACACTCCGAACGCCACCGCGTACTTGCTCCCGTCGGGGAAGATCCCGAGCACGCCGAAGAGGTAGAGCGCGAGGCCGGCGGACGTGCCCATGATCGCGCTGAACAGCAGCTGCCCGCCCACGTAGCGGGAGACGGCCCGCTGGACGAGCGTCGGATAGTCGTCGGCCTTCGAGCCGTCGCCCGGCGGCATGATCCGCCGGACAAGCGCGCCGATCTGCCTGCCGTATAAGAGCATGTAGACGGACAGGACGAAGATCAGCACGAGGTTGAAGATCGCGTTCGCGACTTCGGTCAGGAGCGCACCACCGAAGGAGACGAATTTGCCCGCGCTTTTCGAGACTTTGGCCTGAATGCTCTGCAGCGCGGTTTTCCCGGGTTTGACGATCTTCAGATGGATGCCCGCGTTGTTCAGGTTCGTTTCGAGTTCGGCGAGCTTCTTGTTCGCTTCGTTGGTGATCGTCGGGAGGTTGTTGGTGAAGGTGCGCACCTGGTTGGAGATAGGGTTGGCCAGGAGGACACCGATGCCGGCGAGCCCCACGAAGAACGCGAGATACACCGCCAGCACCGCGAGGCCGCGGGGCAGCCGTCCGCGCTGGACGAACGAGACGGCCGGGTTGAGGATCAGGGCGAGGAGGCTCGCGATGATGAACAGCAGCAGCACTTTCCCGGCCGCTTTGGCGAGCTCCCAGAGCGCCAGGACGGAGAGCGGGAGCGCGACGAGCTGGACCCAGCGGGGGACGACGACCCGCCGCGCCTCCGGAGGATCGGCTGGCTCGGAGCCGGTGAGCTCGTGCTCTTCCTCGTCCGGCGGAGCGGCTCGGGGAGCACCGTCGGGGCCGCGCATCACCTGCCTCCCACCATCGCCAGAGTATGGCTGAGGGTCAGGCGACGCCTGCGCCCGCGGCGGGTGCGACGAGCATCCTGTTCGTCGGGGACATCGTCGGCGGGCTCGGCCGGCGCACGCTGCTCGATGCGCTGCCCGTGCTGCGCGAGCGGTACGCGCCGACCTTCGTGGTCGTCAATGGCGAGAACGCGGCGGGCGGCCTGGGCATCACGCCGAAGATCGCCAACCAGATCCTCGCCGCGGGGATCGACGCGATCACGCTTGGGAACCACTCCTACCATCGCCGCGAGGTCTACCCGTATCTCGACTCCGAGCCGCGCATCCTGCGCCCGGTCAACTTCCTGCGCAGCCAGCCCGGCCATGGCACCTGCGTGGTCGAGCGCGACGGGCTGAAGCTCGGCGTCGTCAGCATCAGCGGGAACCTCTACCTGCGCGCGGGGCGCTCCGCCTTCACCGAGATCGAGCCGGCGATCTCCTCGCTCGGGGAGGTCGATCACATCCTCGTCGACGTTCACGCCGAGGCCACCTCCGAGAAGGTCGCGATGGGTTGGCTGCTCGACGGCCGGGTCACCGCGGTGGTCGGCACGCACACGCACGTGCCGACCGCCGACGCGCGCGTGCTCCCGGGCGGCACGGCGTACATCACCGACGTGGGGATGACCGGGCCGCGCGGGGGCGTGATCGGCGTCAAGCGCGAGCAGGCGATCGAATCGCTCGTCAGCCAGATGCCGATCCGCTTCGAGACCTCCGAGGAGGACCCGTGGCTGATGGGCGTCCTGATCAGGTGCTCACGGCCGCTGCGGGCCGACTCGATCGAGCAGGTGCTGATGCCCCAGCCGCCGGCCCAGCCGCCCGCTCGCTGAAGCGCCCGAACAGGGCGATCAGGACGAGCGGGAAGAACCACGGGATGTAGAGGTAGAACCAGTGTTCGATCCCCAGCTGCAGCGCGATCAGCACCGCCGCGCAGGCAGCCGCCAGACCGACGATGTCGTCGCGGCGGGGAATCACCGCCAGGCCGATCGCGAGCGCGACGGCGGCGACCTGCACGGCCAGCTGAAGGCCGCCGAGGCCGCCATATAGCCCCCAGACCGAGAACGGCGAGCCGCGATTGGCCTGATAGGCGATCGTGCGCTCGTAGATCGTGTGCAGCGAGTCGTGCGTCAGCGCGGGCACGAGCGCGACGGCCCCCACGACGACGAAGCCGATCGCGAAGAGGGCGAGGGCGGCGGCGCGGCGGCTCGCCGGCACCGCGCGCCGGCCGAGAAGGTCGTGCGTCGCGAGGATCGGGGCGAGCGCCAGGGGCGCGAACTTGGTGAGTCCGGCGAGCGCCGCGGTCGCGCCGCGCGCGGCCGGCGCGAGGCGTGAGCGGTAGCTGGCCGCGAGCAGCGCGGCGATCACGAGCGCGGCGACGAGCGAGTCGTTCGCGTTGCTCGCCAGCGAGAAGAGCGTGAACGGGTAGGCGACCCACCCGTATGCGAGCGCGACGCCGAGCGTGGGGCCGCGCATGCGCCGTCCAAGCAGGAACAGCAGCGCCACCGCCAGGAGGTCGAAGGCGATCGCCGCCGCGTGCGCCGCCGGGAGGTCGTCCCAGGTCCCGCTCCAGCCGAAGACCTGCTCGAAGGGCACGTAGGCCTCGTAGTTGACGGGGCCATAGGTGTCGCCGCGTTCGTTGTCGGAGGGGTAGTGGCCGTAGAGGGGCCTGTCGGTCGTGATCCGCTGCGCGCCGATCACACCCGCATAGCCGACGTCGATCACGTTCGAGTCGGTGACGTTCAGCCCGATCCGGAACCCCAGGAGGAAGACCACGGCGACGGCCAGCCAGGAGGCGGGCACGAGCAGGCGCAGAGGGGGCGGCCTGCGGGCGACGCCCCGCCCGCGGCGCAGCAGCAGGAGCATCCGGACGAGCAGGTAGACGAGCGGCGGATAGACGAGCGGCACCGACGCGTAGATGTTCGCGTGGTTGAAGAAGGCCAGCGAGATCGAGAAGGACAGCAGCACCAGCAGGTCCAGGTTCCCCAGCGACAGCGGCCGTCGGAAGTTCAGGAACGGCAGCACGAAGAGGACGCACAGCGGCAGCCACACGTACAGCGCGTTCGCGTGCCTGCCGAACGCGCCCGGGTAGCCGCGCGCCATCGACCAGGCGACCTGAAATCCGGTCCACTGTTCGAGCACCCGCCCGCTGAGGTCGTCGATCGTCACCTGGCCGATCTCCTTCTTGCCGCCTCGCGCGAAGAAGCTCACCTGCCAGTGCAGCGGCGGCTTCAGGTAGGCGCCCGAGAAGGAGCCGCGATATTCCCTGCGGACGGCGCGCATCTTGGGCAGCGCGCCGGCGATCGCGAGCACCTGGTTGGCCGACAGCCGCCGCCCGGCGGGCGGGACGCTGGAGGCCGGGACCGGGATCGGCGCGGTCGAGGTGGTGGCGCTGGGCGCCGTGGTGCGTGCGGCGGCCGGCGAGGCCGCTCCCAGCAGCATGCTCGCGAGGAGCAGCAGGAGTGTCGCTCGCCGAATCATCGAGCCGAGGGTAACGCCGCGCCCGCCGCGGCTGTTGCAGCAGGGGCCGGCGGGGCTCAGGCGCCCGGGCCGGCTCCGAAGTGATCGAGGATCAGCGGGGCGACGTCGCGGATCGTCCACTGCCGGGGCTCGGGATCGGGAAGCGAGACGCCGTTGAGGATCAGCGCGCCGAGCGAGTCGCTGGCATGCAGCGAGCCGTGACTGCCGCCACCGACGTGCGCCTGGCGGCCCCAGTCGATGAACTCGTAGCCAGGGGTGGCCGACAGGAGCACCTCTCCGGAGTTTGGGCACGTCAACGCCGACCAGACGCGTGCCAGGGCGTCGGGATAGGAGGGGGTGCTCAGAAGGCCGTCCTCGATCGCTCCATCGATCGCGGCGAGCGAGCCTTCGACGCTCCAGGCTCCGCCTCTCAGATCCACGACGGAGTCGCCGGGCCTGAAGCGCAGCTCGCCGTGCTCGGGGCTCGAGATGACCCCCTCCCTGGGGTTCTCGTGCGCGTCGCGCTCGAGCCACATCACGAGGTCGATCCCCTCCATGCCCAGCGCGCGCGCCTCCACCAGCGCCCGGATCGAGTCGCGTTCGGAGTCGTGGAGCGCGTAGACCATCGCCGCGCGCTGTGAGGGGCAGACCGCGATGCGGGGCTCCTCAGCGCGATTGCTCGAGCGCGCGGGGCCGAGCACCCCCAGATCCTCGAGCTCGTCCTGCAGGGCGATCGTCGCCGTGATCGGCGCCTGCGAGTGATCGGCCATCGCGATCACGGCGTGCTCCTCCAGGAAGCGCTCGACGCCTCCGGCGGCGTTCATCACGCGGGCGAGCTGGAGATCGGCCTGCGCGAGCGAACGGACCTGTGCCTCGGGCCCGTACTTGTGCGAGTACCAGTCGTTGTCGGGAAGCGAGAGCAGCAGGAAGTCGAACAGGTCGTTTTCGACCAGGTAGCTCGACACGCAGCCCGAGTGACGGTCGCGCACTCCGGGCATCCCCAGCCCCGAGCGGCAGTTGGTGCGCCGCGAGGCGAAGATGTCGGCGTAGAACAGCTCCCGCGGCCCCATAACCGGATGGCGCATCAGCCGCGAAGCGACCCGTGTCAGCGTCGTATCGCGCTGGGGCTCGTGGCGGTGGCGGCCACGGTACATCAGGTAGGTCGTGCCGGCGGTCCGCACGTCCTGGTCATCGAGCGACTCGAACACGGTCGGCGTTCCGGCGGCGAGGTGGACGCGGTTCATGTTGTAGACGGTGTCCGTGAGCTGGCGCGCGATCCCGAAGCGCTGCGCGGCGCGGAAGCTCGAGCCGTACTCCACGTAGCGCTGCTCCTCGCGGTGAAACCAGTTCATGGCGGGGATCCGATGGGCGTCCTGGCCGACGCCCGTGACGATCGAGGCGGCGCACACGGGGGTGACCGACGGGAACGCGGCCACGCATTCGGGCACGTAGCGGCCACCCGCGACGAGCCGCTCGAGCACGGGCGCCGCGCCTGAGTCGATCACGCGATCGAGCATCTCGGGCGCCATCGCGTCGATCACGCAGAGGACGAGCTTGCGCGGCGGCATCTAGCGCCGGAGGATGCGCAGGCCGGCGTACTTCTGCCCCGCCCGGGCCCGCCCGCGCAGCAGCAGCCACGCCAGCAGCCCGACGAGCACATAGCCGAGCGGATGGAGCAGCGCGACGAGCGCCGCGAGCGCGAGCGCGACGGCGTCGAGATAGACGGTGACGGCCTCCCGCGCCTCGCGGTCGGACAGCCGCGCGCGGGCCCGCGCGATCACCGGGCCGACCGCGCGCTGTGCGAGGCCGGCGGCCGCGAGCCCGCCGAGCACTCCCGGCCACCAGGTCTCGCCGTGGGCGGCGAGCGTGCCGGCGAAGAGCACCGCCCCGGTTCCATACGCGAGGCCCGAGATCGCGGCTGCCAGCGGATCGGCGCGCCGTGCGCCGCGCGCGCCCGCGGCTGGGTCGAGCATCGGCGCGAGGCCCATCGTCAGCTGCAGCGCATAGGCGAGCACGAGGGCAACCGCCACCGCGAGCAGCCACCAGGTGGACTGCAGGAAGTCGAACCGTCCGTGCGCGAAGGTGACCCCGAGGACCCCGGCCGAGCCAAGGGCTCCGGCGAGCAGCGTGGGAACGAACGGGCGTACCCCGCAGGCAGCCGCGAGGCCGAGGCCGAGGCCGATGTCGAAGAAGGTTCCGTGCATGCAGTCTGGATGCGGGTCTGCGCTACCGTGCGTGGGCCGGCGGATCCGGAATCGGCCAGGACGATAGACGACCAAGCAGGCGGCCAAAGGCGATCTCGGGGCGAGGTTGCGGGCGCGCCGCGGCGAATAGAGGCATGGACATGGAGCGTAGAAGCGGCGGAGCGGGCGACGGGCGCGGTTCGAGGGACACCGCTCACGAGCTGGCGCGCTACGAGGCCCTGTTCGCGGCCCGCACCCGCGGGATGAAGAGCTCGGCGATGCGCGAGATGATGGCGCTGACCGAACGCTCGGATGTGATCTCCCTCGCCGGAGGGCTGCCCGACACGAGCACGTTCCCGCCCGAGCTGTTCGCGAAGCTGATGTCGCAGGTCGCGGCCGAGTCGACGGCGCGGGCGCTGCAGTACGGGCCGACCGAAGGCATGGGAGCGACGGTGCAGTGCATCGTCGAGGTGATGGCGGCCGAGGGCACCGACGTGGACCCGGGAGAGGTGATCGTCACGACCGGCGGCCAGCAGGTGATCGACCTCGTCTGCAAGACGCTGATCGATCCCGGCGACGTGATCGTCGCCGAGGCCCCCACCTACCCGGGCGCCGTGCCGACCTTCAGTGCCTACCAGGCGCAGGTCGAGCAGATCGAGATGGACGCCGACGGCATGCCGATCGACGCCCTCGAGGAGATGCTCGACCGCATGCAGGCCGATGGCAGGCGGCCCAAGTTCATCTACACGATCCCCAACTTCCACAACCCGGGCGGCGTGACGATGTCGCTTCCGCGCCGCCGCCGGCTGGTCGAGGTTGCGCGCGAGCGTGAGCTCTTGGTGCTCGAGGACAACCCGTACGGGCTGCTGCGCTACGAGGGCGAGTCGCTGCCGACGCTCTACTCGCTCGATGCAGAGTCCATGGGCCGGGGTGGCGGCTCGGACCTCGTCATCTACCTGGGGACGTTCTCGAAGATCCTCGCGCCCGGCCTGCGACTCGGCTGGGCGGTGGCGCCCAGGGCGGTGCTCGAGAAGCTGAATCTCGCCAAGCAGGGCGCCGACCTGTGTAGCTCGCCGATGACGCAGCTGTTCGTCGCGGCCTACTTCGCCGAGCGGGACTGGCGCGAGTACCTCGAGACGCTCAAGTCGCTCTACCGGCGCCGGCGCGATGTGATGTTCGAGGCCCTCGAGCAGCATTTCGGAAGCGGCGCGAGCTGGACCACACCCGAGGGCGGCCTCTTCGTGTGGGCGACCCTCGACGGCGATGCCGACACCACGGACCTGCTGGCGCGCAGCGAGGGCGTCGCCTTCGTGCCGGGCCGCGCCGCCTACGCCGACGGGCGCAGCGGCTCGAGCTCGATGCGGCTGAACTTCGCGGGGGTCGCCGAGGATGACATCCGCGAGGGCGTGCGGCGGATCGGCGAGGCGCTGGGCCGCCAGGCCGGGCTGCTCGGCGCGTTCACCGGGACCCCGGCCGCCCCCGCGAGCGAGGCGCGCGCTCGCGAGCGCCAGCCGCAGGCGCCCGAGGAGGGCCTCGCCGACGTGGTGCAGCTTCCGCTTCGCAGCGCGGGAGACGAGACTCGCCGGCGCCGCGATCGATGAGCGCAGAGCGCGGGGGGGCCGGCGGCCCGCCACCTGTGCCGAACGGCCGCGTCGCGGTGCTGAGGGGCGGCACGTCGCTCGAGCGAAACGTCTCGCTGCGCTCCGGGGGGCACGTTCAGGAGGGGCTCAGGCGGCTCGGCTACGACACCGTCGCGATCGACCCGGGTGCCGACTTCGTGGCCAAGCTCGAGCAGGAGCGGGTCGATGTCGCCTTCGTGGCGCTGCATGGCGGAAGCGGCGAGGACGGAACCGTGCAGGAGCTGCTGGAGGCACTCGGGATCCCCTACACCGGCTCGGGGCCCGCGGCATGCATGCGCTGCGCGGACAAGGCGCTCGCGAAGTTCCTGATGCGAGACGCCGGCATCCCGACGCCCGACTTCCGTGTGCTGCGAGAAGAGTCGGTGAAGGATCTCGGAGCGGGGGCCGCCGTCGCGGCGATCGAGCGGGCGCTCGGGTACCCGGTGGTCGTCAAGCCGGCGGGCGGCGGCTCGGCGTTGGGAGTGAAGTTCGCGCATTCGGCGAGCGAGCTGCCGGCGGCGATGGTGGGCGCCTTCTCCTACGACCGCAAGATCCTGATCGAGCGGTTCGTGAAGGGCCGCGACCTGGCCGTCTCGGTGCTCGACGGCACCTCGCAGGGCGAGAAGCCCACGGCGCTCCCGGTCGTCGAGGCGATCCCGCGGGAGGAGGACTTCTACAACTACGAGTCCCGCTACGAGATCGGCGCCACGACGTTCGTATGCCCCGCCGAGCTCCCGGCGAGGATCACGAAACGGGCCCAGCGGCTGGCGCTCGATGCCTACAGGCTGCTCGGCTGCCACGGTGTCGCGCGCGTGGACCTGATGCTCGAGGAGGCGAGCGGCGAGCTGTCGGTGCTCGAGACGAACGCGATCCCGGGGCTGACGGAAACGAGCCTGCTGCCACAGGCCGCCGACGCGGCGGGGATCGGCTTCGACGATCTGGTCACCCGCATCCTCGCGAGCGCATTCACGCGCGAGGACGACCGTTGATCAAGCGAGGCAAGGACGCAGGGAGCGTGGCGTGCTGCGCACGCGAGCGACCGAGGACGCAGCATGGCGCCGATCAACGGTCGTCCTAGGAGTCGCCGGCGGCGAAGTCCTCAGGCGAGACCTGATCGAGGAACTCCTTGAAGCGCTCGACGACGTCCTCGGACTCCTCGATGTCGTGCTCGAACTCGATCGCCGACTCGGAGATGACGTCCTCGGCGGCGTAGATGGGGGCGCCGGAACGCACGGCCAGGGCGATCGCGTCGCTCGGGCGCGAGTCGATCTCGAGCTCGCGGCCCGCCACACTGAGGGTGATCGACGCGAAGAAGGTGTTTTCGCGGAGCTCCGTGACGGAGACCTGCGTGCATTTGACCTCGAGCTCGCCGAGGATGTCGCACAGCAGGTCGTGCGTCATCGGCCTCGGCGTGCCTGCGCCCTGAAGCTTCATCAGGATCGAGGCCGCCTCGGGGTGGCCGATCCAGATCGGGAGGAACTTGTTGCCGTCAACGGTCTTCAGGAGCACGATCGGCTGCTTGCCAACCATGTCGAAGCTCACGCCGTAGATGACCATCTCCTGCACAAGGATCCTCCGAGGGGTGGAGCCAGAGTATAGGTACGAACAAGGCGCCGGCCAATCGGTCCGGGCGGCCGCGTCAGGCCTCGCTGCTGAGCATCGGGACCTCCCTGCGGAAGCTCCAGAGCTTGTTGCCGAGGAAGTTCAGAGGCATCGAGGTGGCGACGGCGAGCGCCTGCGCGGGGACCTTCGCGATGCCGGCGGTTTCGACGAAGATCGTCAGCAGCAGCAGGCTGACGCCGAACGCGACGAGGCTCACGACGAGGAAGCGCATCGCCTGGAAGTGCACCGGCCCGCGGCTCGCGTCGAAGGTCCAATGCCGGTTGAGGATGAAGTTGTTCATCACGGCCACCAGCCACGCGACGACGGCGGCGGCGTGATAGTCGATCCCGATCACGTGCACGCAGAGCGCGTAGACGGCGATGTTGACGGCGAACCCGACGCCGCCGACGAGCCCGAAGCGGACGAGCTGGAGCCAGTTCGCGGGCCTGCGCATCCCATGGAGGAGCCGGAGATGCGTGCGCATCTCGACGGCCGTGGCTTCCTCGGGCATGCGCTCAGCCTACCGGCATGTCACGGCGGACGCCCGCGCTAGCCTTGCGGCAATGCCATCGCTGCGCCGGAAGGCGAACTTCGCTTGCGCCGGCGTTGCGGCGCTGGCGGCGCTCGCGGGCTGCGGGTCGACGGGCACGGGCTCTGGCGGGCACGCCTCACAGCAGCCAGCACGGCCGCCGGCCGCGAGCGCGGGCGTCCCGGCGGTGCTCGTCGGCTCGGCCGGCAGCGCGGGGCATGGCGTCGTCAAGCAGGTGCGCGACCCTCAGGAAGCGAGCAGCTTCCCGGTCGCCGGGGCCGTCCACCATGCCGCCGCCGCGACGCCGGCGAAGGCCGGTGAAGCGGTCGTCGCCGCCGGCGCGCCCTCCGACGCGGAAGTCAAGCGCGAGCTCGCGCAGATGCAGGCCGTCGAACGGGAAGCGAAGCGGACCCAGCAGCTGCGGCTGACCCCGGTCGCGGGGGGGCGCTCGATCGGCCGCAACGGGACGGTCCCGATCCCCGCGGCGGTGCCGGAAGCCGTGCAGAAGGTGATCGCCGGCGCCAACGAGATCGCGGACTTCCCGTACGTCTTCGGCGGTGGCCACGCCTCGTTCGTCGACAACGCCTATGACTGCTCCGGGTCTGTCAGCTACGCCCTTGCTGCGGGGGGTCTGCTGAGCACGCCCGAGACCTCCGGTGAACTGGAGAGCTGGGGAGCGCCGGGACCGGGGCGGTACATCACGGTGCTGGCGGCGGCCGGGCACACTTACATGTACGTGAACGGCGTCATGTACAACACGGCCGGGCGCAGCGGCACCTACGCGTCGCGCTGGCAGGTCGGCCAGGCCGACAGCGCGGGCTTCGTCGTGCGCCACTGGCCGGGGCTCTGAGCGGGCCGGGGCGGCGCGGATGCCGATCGGCGCGCTGATCCTCTCGCTCCCGATTGCCCTCGGCGGCGAATCGACGGGCAGCGAAAGCACGGGGCTCGCCGTGATCTCGCTCGTCTCGATCGTGCTCGGCTACCTGCTGATCGCCGGGCTCTGGTACTTCGTCTTTCGCGACAAGGCGCGCAAGCGGCGCAAGCGCGGCCCGTCCGACTGACCGGCCGGCTCTCGCTCAGCGGGAGAGGGTGAAGACGCTCAGGAGGGTGCTGGTCGTCGGGGCGTGCGGGTCCGCGTTGCGCACGGAGAGGCGCAGCATGAGCGTGACTTTCGGCATCCGCTGGAGCCTTGCGATCGTGCGCTTGGAGAGCTGGACGACGGTCGTGCTGCGCCCGCCTTTGGACGTGATCAGGAGCGCTTTCCCGATCACCACCGCGGGGGCCGAGCCCGCCGGGAGACCCACGGCCGGCGCGCCGCTGATGCCGAGCCGGTGGGCGAGAGCACGGTCGAGCAGCACCTCGATGTGTCCGGCGACCTGCTCGTTGACGGAGAAGCGGACCACGATGCCGCTGTGTTTGACACCGCGGAGACTCCTCGAGACCACCGCGGCGGCGGCGACGGGAGACGGCGTGGATCCTTTCACGACCGGTGCCGAGCCCCCTGGCGCGCTGCTGCCGCCG
>DASZIU010000150.1:0-2776 GCA_035948815.1 Solirubrobacteraceae bacterium
GTTCGAACACGACGACGGCGCCGGTCGCGATCACGAAGGCCGCGTTCGTGGCCAAGGCGAACTCGATCTGCGCGCAGGCCGATCCCGCCCTGGCCGCGGCTCAGGGCCAGCTCGCAAGGAAGCCGAGCAGGTCGCAGGTCGCAAGCCTCGTGCGGAGCACCTACGTGCCGTCGATCGAAGCTCAGATGGCCCAGATCGGGGCGCTCGGCACTCCCGCGGGAGATCAGGCCACCGTGTCGCGCATGCTCACCGCGGTCAAGGCGGACCTCCAGAAGATCAAGCGCGACCCGATGCTCGTCGCCACCAACGTGTTCGGAGACTTCGCGCGCATCGCACATCCTTACGGGCTGACCGCCTGCGCTCCACTCAGCTAGCGCCCGGACAGGACGAGCCGGAGCACCGCCTCACCGCCGAGTGGAGCCCAGCGCCATAAGCTCCGGCTATGCGCCGGGTCGGAGTTGTCCTACACCCCACACGCCCAGTGCGGGGGGCGCTCGACACGCTCCGCGATCTGGCCGCGACGCACGGCCTCGAGCTCGTCCACGTGCAGGCCGGCGACGGTCCGTCCGGCGGCATGCCGGCCGCCGAGCCCGACTCGTGTGAGCTGATCGTCGCGATCGGGGGCGACGGCACCGTTCTGAGGGCTCTCCATGCCGCCGCCGAGACGCACACCCCGGTTCTGGGCGTGGCCTGCGGCAGCCTCGGAGCGCTGAGCACGGTGTCGCCCGCCGAGCTGCGGGCGGGATTCGACCGGATCGCCGCGGGCGACTGGCGCGGGCGGACCCTGCCGGCTCTCGCCGCCGAGACCACGGAGGGAAAGGCGCTTCGCGCGATCAACGACATCGTCCTCGTCAGGCGGGGGAGCACGCAGCTGATCGTCGAGGTCCGGGTCGGCGACGACCTCTACGCCCGCCTGGCGGGCGATGGGGTGATCGTCGCGACGCCGCTTGGCTCGAGCGCCTACTCGATGGCAGCGGGAGGACCTCTGCTGGTCGCGGGCACCCGCGCGTTCCTGTGCACGCCGCTCGCGATGCACGGAGGCTGCGCACCGCCCCTGACCGTCCCGGCGGACCGAGGCGTCGTGCTCGATGTGGATCCCGGCTACGGCGGCTTTGACCTGGAGTTCGACGGTCATCGCATCGAGTCATCGACGCGGCGCTTCGCCGTGAGCATGGAAGACGGCTACGCCACGCTCGTGAGTCTTCGAGAGAGCGACACGGGTCTGGGGGGCCTGCGCGACCGCGGCCTGATCACCGACAGCCCGCGTCTGCTGGCGCGGGATGCCCGCACGACGAGCTCGACGTCGAAGGCGCCCGGCTGAGCCCGACTGCGGCCGCGCGAGGCGGGGAGACCGGACCCCGCCTCGCCTGTGGCAAGCTGGTCTTGCGGGCGCTAGGCGGCCCTCGCGCTCGAGCTCTCCGCGACCGCCAGCTCCCTGTTCTCAGGGACGAACTTGCTCGCGCTGAACACGGCGCCCTGCGGGTCTGCCAGCACGGTCATCCTGACCCACGGCGCGTCGAACGGCGCCACCAGGACCTCGCCACCCAGCTGTGCCGCCTTCTCGGCGGTCGCGTCCGCGTCCTCGACCGCGAACGTGACGCCCCAGTGCGCCGCGACCTCGGCTTGGTCCTCTGCGATCGGGCTCAGGGACGCGACCACGTCCTCGAATCCGCTGGGCGCGCCGCTCGCCGCCATTCGCTCGCGGAGGCCGGGATCGGCGCTTTCAAGGAAATCGCCGTACCCTGGCAGCCGCCACATCTCTGTGCCACCTCCGAGCTCGAGCGTCTCCCAGCCGAACACCGAGCCGTAGAAGGCCTTTGCGCCCTGCGGGTCTCGCGTGTTCAGGACGTTGAAGTTCAAGGAGCCCGGCTCGTTGACGATCCGCGCGCCCCTGTGCGCCTTTGCCTGCCAGACGCAGAACACGGCGCCGTCGGGGTCGGCGAACACCGCCATCCGGCCCGCGTCGCCGACATCGAACGCGCCCTTCAGGACCTGCCCGCCGGCACCGAGGACTCTCGAGGCAGCATCGTCGGCGCTCTCAACCGCGATGTAGGTGTTCCACGCGGCCATTGGCGGCGCGCCCTCGGGCTGTGAGCCGACGGCGCCGACGTCGCCGCCGCGCAGGCGAGCGATGAAATAGCTCTCGCCCGAGCCCTCCGGCATCACATCCTCGAAGTTCCAGCCGAACAGCCCGCCATAGAAGGCGACGGCCGCGGCCGGGTCGGGCGGGGTCGTGTCGATCCAGCAGGGGACGCCGGGCAGGTATCCGTCTCTTTCGGGCATTGGTACTCCCTTTCTGGTTTCGGAGATCGTGCGGACACCGTACGTGCGGTTTAGGTCAGCTTCTGTCCTTAATCACCGGGATCATGAAATTCATGCGAGAGACCTCGAGTCGACTCCTGGAGCTGCTCGCGCTGCTCCAGGCACGCCGCGGCTGGTCGGGCGGCGAGCTCGCCGCCCGCCTCGAGGTATCGGGCCGGACGATCCGGCGCGACGTCGAACGGCTACGCGGCCTCGGCTATCCGGTCGAGTCGCTCAGCGGCCCCGCGGGCGGGTACCAGCTTCGCGCCGGAAGCGCGATGCCGCCGCTGCTGCTGGACGACGACGAGGCGATCGCGATCGCCGTCGGCCTGAGCACCGCTGCGCGATCGTCGGTGACCGGCATCGAGGAGACGGCCGTACGTGCGCTCGTCAAGCTCGAGCAGGTTCTGCCGGCGCACCTGCGCCGCCGCGTCGGGGCGCTCAGCTCGGCGACCTCGATGCCACCGGTCGAAGG
>DASZIU010000151.1:0-1687 GCA_035948815.1 Solirubrobacteraceae bacterium
CGCCTCCGGAGGCCTGGTCCCCAACGATCCGGGCATCGCCGGCGTCGCCAAAGGCTGGACGCAGCTCCAGTGGAACTTCTTTGGCGAATGGAGCGTGAACGCGCCGGAAGCCTGGGCGAACCTCGCCGCCGACCACGCTCCAGGGGGACGCGGAGTGGTGGTCGCCGTGCTCGACACCGGGGTCGCGTACGCCAACCGGGGACCGTTCAGGCGCTCACCGGACCTGACGAGTAACGAGTTCGTGCGTGGCTATGACTTCATCGGCAGGGACCCGTTCCCCAACGACCGCAACGGCCATGGCACGTTCGTCGCCTCGACGATCGCCGAGGCGACCAACAACGGAAGGGGGCTCACGGGCCTGGCCTTTGGCGCCCGCATCATGCCCGTGCGGGTGCTCGACAGCCAGGGCGAAGGCGAAGCGTCGACGATCGCCGAAGGCGTTCGGTTCGCGGTGCGCCATGGCGCGCGCGTGATCAACCTCAGCCTCGAGTTCTCGCCGGGAGTGACGGCTGGGGACATCCCGGAGCTGATCGAAGCCCTGCGCTACGCGCACCGCCGGGGAGTGCTCGTCGTCGCGGCAGCCGGGAACGAGGGACACGCCGCGATCGCCTTCCCCGCGCACGCGCCGACGGTGGTGTCGGTCGGCGCGACGACCGAACACGGCTGTCTCGCCGTCTACTCCAACGACGGCGGCGGACTGACGATCGTCGCCCCCGGGGGCGGGGCGGACGCGAGCCTTCCGGGCGACCCGAACTGCCGGCCCGAACTCCCACCGGGCCGCGACATCTTCCAGGTCACCTTCGCGGGGAGCTCCCCGCGCGTGTTCGGGATCCCCTCGGGCTACGAAGGAACGTCGATGGCCGCTCCGCACGTCTCGGCGACGGCCGCGCTGATCATCGCCAGCGGCGTGTTGGGCCGCCACCCGACTCCCGCGGCGATCGTCGCCAGGCTTCGCGCCACGGCGCGGAAGCTCGGAGGGCCTGGCGACCAGCCGCTCTACGGCGCAGGCCTCGTCAACGCCGGCGCGGCCACGGCACCTGGTGGACCGGGGGCGGTGCCTCGGTAGCGTTCGGCCGGTGGCCGATCCGGCTCCCCTCGACACGGTTCCCGACAGTTGCGATGTGGCGATCGTCGGTGGCGGCATCGTCGGGCTGGCAGTCGCGCGCGAGCTGGTCGCTCGCCATCCGGATGCCTCGGTGTGCGTGCTCGAGCGCGAACCCGAGATCGCAGCCCACCAGAGCGGGCACAGCTCAGGCGTGATCCACGCCGGCATCTACTACGAGCCCGGATCGCTGAAGGCGCGGCTGTGCGTCGAGGGCGCGGATGAGCTGTATCGCTACTGCGATGAGCGCGGCATCCCGTACAGGCGTTGCGGCAAGCTGATCATCGCGACCGAGGCCGCCGAGATTCCCCGTCTGCGCGAGCTCGAGCGAAGGGGGCTCGCCAATGGCGTGCCGGGACTGCGGTGGCTGGACGCGGCTGGCATCGAGGCGATCGAGCCGCATGCGCGTGGGCTCGCGGCGCTCCACTCGCCCACCACGGGCCTCGTCGACTTCGCGGCCGTCACCCGCGCGTATGGCGAAGATGTGATGCGGCGGGGCGGCACGGTCGCCACGCACTGCGGGGTGAGCGGTGTCGTGGGCGCCGGAAGGCGCCTGCACCTGACGCACTCCAGAGGAGAGATGGA
>DASZIU010000152.1:0-5722 GCA_035948815.1 Solirubrobacteraceae bacterium
TGGGGCCTCCAGAGGAATAGTTCGGACCGAACCATTCCTACGGTACGGTACGATCGGACTTGTGTCAAGCGTGCGCCTGACCGAGGCCTCCTACATCGTGCTCGGGTTGCTGGAGCAGCTCGGACCGTCGACGCCCTATGACCTCAAGCGGATCGCCCAGATCAGCACGGTCAACTTCTGGAGCGTGCCCCACACCCAGCTCTACACCGAGTGTGCGCGCCTCGCCGAGGAGGGCCTGCTCAGCGAGCGCCGCGAGGAGAGCGGACGGCGGCGGCGCGTCTACTCGCTCACGAAGCGCGGCCGCCTGGAGCTGGAGCGTTGGCGCTCGGAGCCGAGCGTCGAGCTCGAGGAGGTTCGCGATACCGCGACCCTGAAGCTCTTCCTCGGTGGCGACCCAGAGAAGCTGGCGGCCGCCCAGCTCGACGCCCACCGCCGCCAGCTTCGCGTCTACGAGGGCCTGAAGGCGGAGCTCTCCGACGCGCCCGACGGCTGGCGCCTGGCGCTCGACGTCGGCATCGGCCACGAGCGTGAGTTCATCCGCTTCTGGTCCAGGCTCGCGCCCCCCGACGGCTAGCGGAAGAGGTCCTCCGCGAGCGGGCGTAGCAGCGCGGATGCGCCGGGGCCGTCATCGACTGTGAGGAAGCGCTCGAGGCCGTCGATCAGGACGACCGGCTCGCGCGAGTCCTTCTCCCGCGCCAGGTCCGCCATCGCCGCAGCCGCATCGGCGACCGCGAGCCAGGTCGCGCGCAGCCGCAGGCCGCGTGCGTCGCTGCGCCCGCGCCAGTCGTCGAGCGGCTGCATGCCGGCGAGGCCGATCGCGACATCGAGCTGGCCGTGCCTCCACGCGCGTCCGAAGCTGTCCGTGATCATGACCGCCGGCGCGGGGCCGTCTCGGGGTATCGCAAGCAGCTCGCGCAGGCGGGAGCGGATCCTCCTGGCGGAGGCGTCGGGGTCACGCGGCAACAGCACGAGGGTGTCGTCATCGGCGCTGTTGGAGGCGTCGACGCCGGCATTCGCGCACACGAAGCCGTGTCGGGTCCGGCAGATGAGCACTCCGCGCTCCGCGCGCAGCACCTCGGCTGACTCGTCGAGCACGACCTGCACGGAGCGCGGGTCCTTCGCCCCCTCGTCCCCGCCCGCCGCCTGCGCTTCGGCCGCGAGCTCGCGGGCGCGCGGGGAGGGGCGCACTGCGGCCAGCGAGACGAGTGCGCCCTCGGACTTCGATACGACCTTGTGTGCGATCGCCAGCACCTGTCCGGCGCTCGGCGGCCGCTCCCCGGCCGCCTCGATGATCAGCGCCGCGAGGTCGTCGCCGACACCGACCTCCGGGATGCCGCGGAGGCCGCGTGCTGAGAGGAGCGTCAACTCGGCGTCGCCGTCAGGCGGAGATCGTGACTCGTGGGGCGCCGGCTTCCGCCGCGCGGGCGAGGACCGCGCGGGTGTTCGGCCCGAGCGGCTCATTGGCGCCCATGCTCCGGGCGCTCCGCAGTGCACGCAGCGCCGCCAGATCGGCGCCCGTATCGATGTCGAGCAGCAGCGAGCCGGGCCGCTCCACGCGACACGGCAGACCCGCGGCGAGCGCCAGCCCGCGATGGCGCTCGAAGCTCCCGGGGCCGAAGCTCGGGGCGATCGCGTCCGGCGGGCTGAGGAGCAGTCCGTTGGTGCCGGTCCCGTGACGGTCGGGGACGATCACCACCTCGCGAGCGACGCCGCCCCGTCCTTCCGCGTCCCGTCCCTCGGCGTCCGGGTTCGGCGCGAGCAGGACGTCCAGCTCAGCCGGATCGAGCGCGGGGCAGTCTCCCGGCACGCACAGCACGCGATCAAGGCCGGCGTCGAGCGCACGCCGCACGCCGAGCTCGGCGGCCTCAGACTGGCCCGCCTCGGCCGCGTCCTCGACCACCAGGGCGCCGAGGGCGCCGGCGTCACGTGCCACGGACCCCTCGCAGGTGACCACGATCATCAGCTCGATCGACGTCGTGCGGGCAAGTGCGAGCAGCACGTCCGAGACCATCGCCCGTGCGAGCTGCAGGCGCAGCGGCTCCGCCACGCTGCCTCCGAGGCGCCGCTTGGCCCGCGTGAAGCGCTTGACGGGGAGGATCGCGGCCGTGCGCACGCCCTGATCGTATCCGGCGCCGGCCTGCGCTCCCCGCGCCGCGGCGCGGCTAGGACCCGAGGCCTTCGGCGAAGGAGAGCGTCTCGCTGGCCACGCGGAAGCGGGCGCCGGCGTCGTCCATGCGCGTGTCGAGCTTCAGCGTCGGGAGCCCGGCCACATCTTCGTCTGCGACGACGCCGTCGATCAGCTCGCCGTAGAACTCGGCGACGCCCCGAGCGCCGAGCTCGAGCGCGGCGAAGGACATGAAGGCCGCCGTCGGGCCCTTCAGAACCTCGCCGCCGACGATCGGGCTGACGGCCACGACGGGCGCGGAGGCGGCGCTCAGCGCCTCGCGGATTCCCGGCACGGCGAGGATCGGGGCGATCGACGCCAGCGGGTTGGATGGCCCGATCACGATCGCGCTCGCCTCGTCGATCGCGGCCAGCGCCTGCTCGCTCGGCGCCGCCTGCTCGGCGCCGCGGAACTCGAGACCCTCCACCGGCCCCGCGCCGCGTCGCCGGATCATGAACTCCTGGAAGGGCGTCCAGCCGTCGGGGTTGCGCACCCACGTTCGCACAGGGTCATCGCTCATCGGCAGGACCCGTGTGCGGACGCCGATCGCGGCATTCAGCGCCGCCAGCGCGGCGGTCGCGGAAAGGCCCTCAGCGACCATCCGCGCCCGCTCCAGGCACCACGCGAGATCGCGGTCACCGAGGTTGAACCACACCTCGACTCCGAGCTTGCGAAGCGCCTCCATCACCTGGAAGGTGTCCCCCCGCAGCCCCCAACCCCGCTCGTCGATCGCGTCCGCGAGCCAGAAGGAGACGAGGTCTGGGTCGGGCGAGACGTGGGCGCCGTAGATCTCGATGTCATCGCCGGTGTTCACGAGCACCGCCAGACGCCCGGCGCCCACCGCATCGACCATGCCCCGAGCCAGCTTCGCACCGCCGGTCCCGCCTGCCAGCACGACGATGTCACCGCCGCTCATGTCGAGAGTCCCTCTGGCAGGCCCGTCAGCCGGATGCCGGCGTGGGCCTTGTAGCGGGCGTTGACCGAGATCAGCAGCGCGGTCAGCGACTCGGTCGTGCGCGACATCTCGAGCCGCCCGCAGTCGACGCAGCGCACCCCCTCGATGCGCTCGATCAGCGACGAGGCCTCCTGCTTGTCCTCGCGGGCGTCGCCGCATACGAGCACGTCCTGGTCGAGCGGATGCTCGAGATCCGCGAGCAGGGTGGCGCTGACCGAGTGCAGCGCCGAGACGACGCGCACCCCGTCGGGCACCATCTCGAGCGCCTGCTGGGCGGCCGAGCCCTGCCAGACGCCCAGCATGCGGGTCGCCTTCCCGCTCACGGCCGCAGCCAGCGGCACCGTCGCGTCGATCAGCAGCTGGCCCGGGGAGAGCGCGTGGCGCAGGTTCGCGAGCGTCTCCGACTGATTGCGGAAGGGAACGCTCAGGATCACGATCTTGGCGGTCCTCGCCGCATCGTCGTTGTGATGCGCGGTGAACGTCCCCTCCGGAACTCGCTCGCGGGCACGCTCGACGGTTTCGACGGCGCGGGCGAACTCGCGGGAGCCGATCGCGATCGGCACCCCCGAGCGCGCGAGCCGGAGCGCGAGCGCGAAGCCGAGTGCGCCGGACGCGCCGATCACCGCGACAGGATCCGTGGGGGGGTGTCGCACGGCGGCCGAGTATAGGCTTCGAGCGATGAGGCTCGAGGGAAAGACCGCGTTCGTCACCGGGGGCGCGTCGGGGATCGGCGCCGCCACGGCCCGCCGCCTCGCGGCCGAGGGCGCGCGAGTGGCGATCGGAGACCTCAACCTGGATGGAGCGCGGGAGGTGGCGGGCGAGCTCGACGGCTTCGCGACCTCGCTCGATGTCGCCGACACGAGCTCGGTGCGTGCTGCCGTGGCGTCGGTGGTCGAGGAGCTCGGCGACATCGACGTGCTGGTCAACAACGCCGGCACGGACATGTTCGCGTTCTTCGTGAACACGGACGAGGAGCTGTGGGACTTCGTCCTGGGAGTCAACCTGCGAGGCGTGTTGGCCGCTACCCACGCCGTGCTTCCGCGCATGCAGGAGCGCAGGGCCGGCTGCATCGTCAACGTCGCGAGCGAGGCCGGGAGGGTCGGCTCGCAGGGCTCGGCGGTCTACTCGGCGGCCAAGGCGGGGGTGATCGGGTTCACCAAGGCGATCGCCCGCGAAGCCGCCAGGTACCGGGTGCGGTGCAACGCCGTCGCGCCGGGGCCGATCGAGACGCCGCTGCTGAACGCCGCGCCCCTGATGCTGGGCGAGATCGGCGAGCGGCTGAAGCAGGCGATGGTCAACAGCACCGCGCTAAAACGCTCGGGCGAGCCCGAGGAGGTCGCGGCGGCGATCGCCTTCCTCGCGAGCGAGGACGCCTCATATGTGACCGGCCAGACGTTGAACGTCAGCGGCGGCCTGTCGATGTGGTGACCCGGCCGCATGCGGCCGGGTCCCGGCCGGTACATGTACCGGCCGGCCGGACCGTGCATGCACGGTCCGGGTGCTAGGGATATGCAGATGGTCGATGCCGTTCGCATCAGGGAGGTCGGGCCGCGGGACGGCTTCCAGAACGAGCCGGAGGTGATCCCGACCGAGCAGAAGGTCGAGCTGATCGAAGCGCTTGCTCGAACCGGGCTGCGCCGGCTCGAGGTGACGAGCTTCGTGCGGCCGGAGGTGATCCCTCAGCTCGCCGACGCGGGCGAGGTGCTCGACGCGATCGACGTTCCCCCTGAGGTGGCGGTGAGCGTGCTCGTCCCGAACGAGCGTGGGCTCGAGGGAGCCCTCGAGCACCGCTCGAAGATCGATGAGATCAACGTCTTCCTGTCGGCGTCCGAGACGCACAACCAGAAGAACGTCAACCGCTCGGTGGAGGAGTCGCTGTCCGGTCTCGAGCTCGTGCTCGGCCGTGCGCGCGAGGCGGGACTGCGCTGCGAGGGGATCATCTCGACGTCATTCGGGTGTCCCTACGAGGGTCACGTTCCGCCCGAGCGAGTGCTCGGAATCGCCCGGCGCCTGCGCGACGCGGGCGCCCAGGAGGTCGGCTTCGGCGACACCACCGGCATGGCGAACCCGCTCCAGGTCAGGCGGTTCTTCGGCGAGGCCTTCGCATCGCTGGGCGAGGAGGTCGAGCTGACGGCTCACTTCCACAACACCCGCGGTCAGGGTCTCGCGAACGTGGTCGCGGCGCTCGAGGCGGGCGTGGAGAGCTTCGAGTCGAGCTTCGGCGAGCTGGGTGGCTGCCCGGTGCCGCCGGGCGCGACCGGCAACATCGCCAGCGAGGATCTCGTCTCGATGCTGCATGAGATGGGCATCGAGACCGGCATCGACCTGCCGGCGCTGCTGGCGTGTGCCGCCCGCGTCCAGGAGGTTCTCGGCCGCCCACTGGGCAGCCACACGCTCGTGGCCGGCCCCGTGGACTGGCTGGGTTAGCCGGCCAGCGCCTCCTGCGCCTCGCCCTGGAGCCGGGCGCTCTCGCGGGCTGCGGCCACGCAGTACTCCTGCACGGCGACCTCCATCTCCAGGGTCTGGGCCAGCGCCGGCCGCGCGGAGGCATCGATCACGCGCTTGACCCTCCCCACCGCCACGGGTGAGTTGGCGAGCAGCTC
>DASZIU010000153.1:0-2974 GCA_035948815.1 Solirubrobacteraceae bacterium
TGTAGACGTGGGCCACCGTCTCGAGGCTGAGCAGCGCGCTCCCGGGGTCGCTTCGCAGGTACTCCTGGGACTGGGCCGCGAGCAGGGTCGCCTCGGCGTGACGGCGCTCTTCGGCGGTGGCGCGGTTGAAGACGTCGAAGCCGGTCAGGGTCGCCACCACGATCAGCGCGATCATCAGCGTGCTGACGATCACCTCGATCAGCATGAATCCCTCCTGCGCCGCGAGCGCGGCAGGCGGCCGCGGCCGGCGCCTGGGGCGACGGTCGGACGAGGGCCTCCGAAAGAAAGTATGCATTGTCACAAGGGTGTCCTGAGGCACCATTTGTCTCGGCATTCCCGGGGCGTCTCTTTAGGGGAGCGGGCAGCGTCGGCCGCTCTGGGCCTTGCGGAGCGGGTGGGCCGTTCAGCCGACGGGAGCGGCGGCGCTCCGCGCCGATCCGGGAGAGAGCACCGCCAGCCGATGTCCAGTTGCCCAGCACCTACAATCCGGTGCCCCCGGGGGACTGGTGTATCGGTAACACGGTGGTCTCCAAAACCGCAACGCCAGGTTCGATTCCTGGGTCCCCCGCTCCGCTCTGCAAAGCGAAATCTCGAGCTCGCCACCCGGGGGTGGCTCGCTCGGTCGACCGGTCGCCGCCGGTCGCCTGGTGGCCCATGGATCGCTCGATCAGTCCCGCGCGACGCTCGGCGGCGCCGCGGCCGAAACGGGGCGCCCGGGCAGCATTCGCGCGTCTTTGGACGCGCCGTCCGGCCGCGCAGGCTCGTTTAGTACAGCCGTCTACGGCGCAGGGGGTGGCTTGCCGCCGGCGCGCCGCTCGACGCCGCCCGAGCCGGCGATCACGATCGTGCTGACCATCTCGGGCGGGAACAGCCCGTGCTCGACGACCCCCGGCGTCGCGCTGAGGCGGGCTGACAGCGCGCGGGGATCGGCCACCGCCCCGAGATAGTCTGCGATCAGCCCTCCGTCCGGGCTCTCGCCGGCGTCGCGCAGGCGCGCATCGCCGAGCAGGCCGAGCGTGGAGCGCACTCCGAAGCGAAGCAGCTCGAGCGGGACCGGCGGCGCGAGCTCGTTCACGGCCTTGTCCTCGGAGGCGATCACCACGAAGACCTTCGCGGCCGCCGCGACGACCTTCTCCCGCGTCATCGCTCCGCCGCCTCCCTTCACGAGCCACCCGTCGACATCGATCTGGTCCGCTCCGTCGATCGCGATGTCGAGCGCTCCCAGCTCGTCCAGGCTCTCGAGCCTAAGGCCGAGCTCCCGGGCAACGCGCTCGGTCTCAGGCGAGGTGGCGACGCAGCGCAGCCCGAGCTCGCCGCGCTCGGCGATCGCCGGGAGCAGGTAGGCGACCGTCGTGCCGGTCCCCAGGCCGACCCGCATCCCGGGCTCGACCATTGCGGCCGCGGCCTCGGCTGCGGCTCGCTTGTAGCGGTCGCGAACAGCCTCGCTCAGCGGCGACGGCTGCCGCGCAGTCGCACGAGGGGACGCCATGGCGCGGACGTTATCGCTCCGGGCACCTCTCTCAGGCGGACGCTGTCGGCAGGAGCCGGATTGTGCAGCAGGAAGCCCTGGCCCACGGCGCAGTCCATCTCACGCGCGAGCGCGAGCTGGCGCCTCGTCTCGATGCCGACGGCCACCGCGGTGAGGCGCGCCTCCTGCGCGAGGGCCATAGCGGCGGCGAAGACCGCGCGCCTGTCCTTGTCGCGGTCGAAGCTCTGAACCAGCGTGCGGTCGATCTTGATCATGTCGAGCGGCAGGTTCCTGGGCAGGCTGAGCGAGGACTCGGCCGCGCCGACGTTGTCGAGCGCTACGGCGACGCCGAGGCGACGGACGTCCGCGAGCGCCTCGCGGGCCCGCTCGGGGTCGCGCATGATCGCGTCTTCGCTCACCTCCAGGCACAGCGAGCGCCCCGGAAGCCGGCAATGGGTGAGCTCCTCATGGACGCGCTGGGCGAGATCGAGCTCGCAGACCTCGCGGGCCGAGACGTTGATCGAGATCGGGATGCCGATGCCGGCCCGCCGCCAGGCCTCGGCCTGGGCGCAGGCGGTGTGGAGCACCCATTTGCCGATCTGCACGATCAGGTCGCTCTCGGCGGCTCGCGGCAGGAACATCGACGGGAGCAGGCGGCTGCTGTCGGATCCTTCGAGCGCTTTCGGATGCCAGCGCAGTAGCGCCTCGCAGCCGACGGCGCGCCCGCCGGCGAGCGGAAGGATGGGCTGGTAGGCGAGCAGGAACTCGCGGTCGGGCAGCGCCTGGCGCAGCAGGCTGTCGATCTTCAGGTGCTCGTTGACCTCCTGGCGGAGGGTCTCGTCGAAGAGCTCGAGCCCGCGGCCGCCGGTCCGCTTCGCCCGGTACATCGCGACGTCGGCCTCGCGCAGGATCGCCTCGGGATCCGCGTCGGGGTCATGGGACACGGACACGCCGACGCTCGCCAGCATCGCGACCTCCGCCGACCCGACCTCGAAGGGCTGCTCCAGCGTGTCCACGACACGCTCGGCGAGCGCGAGCGCTTCACCGTCGTGCTCGATGTCCTCGGCGAGGATCACGAACTCGTCGCCGCCGAGGCGTGCGACGGTGTCGCTTTCGCGCATCATCTCGGCCAGGCGCTCGGCGATCCCGACCAGCAGCTGGTCGCCGACCTCATGTCCGAGGTTGTCGTTGACCGCCTTGAACCTGTCGAGGTCTATGAACAGCATCGCGACGACGCCGCTGCTGCGGTTCAGGCGCATCAGCGCCTGCCGGGCGCGATCCATCAGCAGCAGGCGGTTCGGCAGTCCTGTCAGCGGGTCGTGCAGGGCCTGGCGCTCGAGCCACATGCGGTCCGTGACATCGCGCGCGGCCGCGTACCACGTGTCCCCGTCGCAGCGTGCGCTCCACAGCAGCCAGCGCCAGGAGCCGTCTCGGTGGCGATAGCGCGTGGTGAAGTTCTCCATCTCCGCGGGGTGGTGCGTGCCCGCGAGCATCAGCGCCAGCGTC